>CAKKOY010000016.1 GCA_919592095.1 Ralstonia syzygii subsp. syzygii
GTTTTTCCAAAATCGGGGGCCCCCGGGGGGGGGGCCCCGTTTTTTTCCCACCAACGCCTCTCGCCGCTGATCGATGCGCGCGGCCGGCACACGGGCTGGATGAGTTCCATCACCGATATCACCGAACCCAAGCGCGCGCGCGAAGACTTGGCCGCCGCGCACGACCGGTTTACCACGCTGCTCGAGAGCCTCGATGCCGCCGTCTCGGTGCTGTCGACCGACAAGGCCGAGCTGCTGTTCGCCAACCGCTACTACCACCAGCTGTTCGGCTGGGAGGCGTCCGGCCACTTGCAGTTGTCGGGCAACGACGTCAGCACGGAGGATGTCTCCAGCGATGCGCTCGACCTGGTCGACGGCTTCGCCGGCCTGCCCGCCTCCGAGTTCACGCCGCACGCCGCCGACGCGCGCGAGGTCTACCTGCCGTCGATGCAGAAATGGTTCGAGGTGCGCCGCCGCTACATCCAGTGGGTGGACGGCCACTTGGCGCAGATGCAGATCGCCACCGACATCACCGTGCGCAAGGCGGCCGAAGAGATGACACGCCAGCACGAAGAGCGCCTGCAGTTCACCAGCCGCCTGACCACCATGGGCGAGATGGCGTCGTCGCTCGCGCATGAGCTGAACCAGCCGCTGGCGGCCATCAACAACTATTGCATGGGCGCCGTCGGACGCCTGAAGAGCGGGCGCAGCACGCCGGAAGAACTGATCCCGGTGCTGGAGAAGACCTCCGCCCAGGCGGTGCGCGCCGGCACGATCATCCAGAGCATCCGCGGCTTCGTGAAGCGCAGCCAGCCGCAGCGCCGCGAATCCGACCTGCGCGAGATCGTGGCCGACGCCGTGGGCCTCGCCGAGCTGGAGGCCATCCGGCGCGGCGTTACCATCCTGACGCGGCTGCCGGCCGGCCTGCCGCCCCTGTATGTCGACCCGGTGCTGATCGAGCAGGTGCTGGTCAACCTGCTCAAGAACGCCGTCGAAGCCATGGCGGCCCATCCACGCCTGCGCGCGGCCGGCGTGCTGCGCCTGCACGCAGCCTGGTCAGCGCCCCGGAGAACTCCGTGCTGATCGAAGTCATCGACCAGGGCCCCGGCGTGGACGACGGCACCAAGGAGCGCCTGTTCGAGCCGTTCTTCAGTACCAAGTCCGACGGCATGGGCATGGGGCTCAACATCTGCCGGTCCATCATAGAATCCCACCTCGGGCGGTTGTGGGTGGAAAACAATGCCGACGGCATCGGCTGTACGTTTAAAATCATCCTTCCGCTGCATCCGATCTAACCGGCTTCAATCGTTTTCAGAACGTAGAACGAGGACTCTCCATGAGTGCAACGCCCGCCGCAGTCGCTCCGCGCAACGAAACCGTGTTCGTCGTCGACGACGACGAAGCCATGCGTGACTCGCTGACGTGGCTGCTCGAAGGCAACGGCTACACCGTGCGCACCTACCGCAGCGCCGAGGAATTCCTGGTCGACGACAAGCGCGGCGAAGGCGTCGGCTGCCTGATCCTCGATGTGCGCATGCAGGGCATGAGCGGCCCGGAACTGCAAGACCGCCTGCTGGCGGAGAACAGCCGCATGCCCATCGTCTTCGTCACCGGCCACGGCGACGTGCCGATGGCGGTGTCGACCATGAAGAAGGGCGCGGTCGACTTCATCGAAAAGCCATTCGACGAATCCGAGCTGCGCGAGCTGGTCGAGCGCATGCTGAGCAAGGCGCGCACGGAAGACTCCGCCGCGCGCGAGCAGAAGGCCGCCAAAGACCTGCTCAGCCGCCTGACCACGCGCGAGCAGCAGGTGCTGGAGCGCATCGTCGCCGGCCGCCTGAACAAACAGATCGCCGACGACCTGGGCATCTCCATCAAGACGGTGGAGGCGCACCGCGCCAACATCATGGAAAAGCTCAACGTCAATACGGTGGCCGACCTGCTGCGCCTGGCACTGTCGCGCCCATAGCCGGCGCCCGGCGCGTCACTTGGGCGGCGGAAGAACCGAGCGGCGATTTATAATCGCGCTTTACTTTTTCTCCCTCCTCCGCCCTGCCATGACCGCCCAACGCATTGACGGCAACGCGCTTGCCAAGCAACTCCGCACTGAAGCCGCCCAGCGCGCCGCCGCCCTCACCGCACGCGGCCACCAGCCCGGCCTCGCCGTCATCCTCGTCGGCGACGACCCTGCCAGCCAGGTCTACGTGCGCAACAAGATCAAGGCGTGCGAAGACAACGGTTTCCTGTCCGTCTTCGACCGCTGCCCGGCCGACCTGACCGAGGCCGACCTGCTCGGCCGCATCGACGCGCTGAACCGCGACCCGCGCATCCACGGCATCCTGGTCCAGCTGCCGCTGCCCAAGCACATCGACAGCCACAAGGTGCTGGAGACCATCGCGCCCGAGAAGGATGTCGACGGCTTCCACGTCGCCAACGCCGGCGCGCTGATGACCGGCGCGCCGCTGTTCCGTCCGTGCACGCCTTACGGCTGCATGAAGATGCTGGAATCGATCGACTACCCGGTGCGCGGCGCGCACGCCGTGGTGGTGGGCGCCTCGAACATCGTCGGCAAGCCGATGGCAATGCTGCTGCTGCAGGCCGGCGCCACCGTCACCATCTGCAACAGCAAGACGCGCGACCTGGCCGCCCATACCCGCGAGGCCGACATCATCGTGGCCGCCGTCGGCCGCCGCAACATCATCACGGCCGACATGGTCAAGCCGGGCGCGGTCGTCATCGACGTGGGCATGAACCGCGACGACGCCGGCAAGCTGTGCGGCGACGTCGACTTTGCCGGCGTCAAGAACGTGGCCGGCTACATCACGCCCGTGCCTGGCGGCGTCGGTCCGATGACGATCACCATGCTGCTGATCAATACGCTGGAAGCGGCCGAACGCGCCGCAGAGGACGCCTCGCTCGCAGCATAAGATTGAGGATTGCGATCGGCCGCAACCATTGGAAACCGGAAAAGCGTCCCAACCTGCATGACTGGACGCTTTTTCGATGTCCGCTCCTCCCGTTTTCCGAGCCCGCCATGACCGTCACCTCGCCTGAAGTCGCTACCCCGGCGACCAACCCGCTTCTCGATTTCTCGGGTCTGCCGCGCTTTGCGGAGATCCGTCCCGAGCACATCACGCCGGCGCTCGACGCGCTGCTGGAGCGCGCCACCGCCGCCGTTGCCCGCGTCAAGGCCCCATCCACGCCATCCACCTGGGACAGCGTCGTTGCGGCGCTGGAAGACGCCACGGAGCCACTCGGCCGCGCCTGGGGCATCGTCAGCCATCTCAGCTCGGTGGCCGATACGCCGGCGCTGCGCGAGGCCCACGCCGCCAACCTGCCCCGCGTGACCGAATTCTGGTCGGGCCTGGAGCAAGACCTGGCGCTGTTCAAGAAATACAAGGCCATCGCCGAAAGCGCCGAATACGCCACGCTGACGCCGCCGCGCAAGAAGCTGCTCGACAACGAACTGCGCGGCTTCCGCCTGGGCGGCGCCGAACTGCCGGAAGACCAGAAGCCACGCTTTGCCGCCATCCAGGAGCAGCAGGCGCAACTGACCAAGGCGTTCAGCGACCACGTTCTGGATGCGACCAACGGCTATGCGCTGCTGATCGACGATGAAGCGCGCCTGTCCGGCCTGCCCGATGACGCCAGGCAGGCAGCGCGCGAAGCCACCCGCCGCGACAATCCGGCCAGCACCGGCTGGAAGTTCACGCTGCACTTCCCGTCGTACTTCCCGGTGCTGCAGTACGCCGATGACCGCGCGCTGCGCCGCACGCTGTACGAGGCCAATGTCACGCGCGCCTCGGAGCTGGGCCCGCAGCATGGCGGCGGCAAGCCCGAGTGGGACAACACCGCCAACATGGCCGAACAGCTGGCCCTGCGTGCCGAAGAAGCGCACATGCTCGGCTACCGCAATTTCGGCGAGGTGTCGCTGGTGCCCAAGATGGCCGATTCGCCCGAAGAAGTGCTGCGCTTCCTGGGCGAACTGGCCGACCGTGCCCGCCCCTTCGCGGAGAAGGACTGGGCCGAACTGCAAGCGTTCGCCAAGACCACGCTGGGCATCGACAAGCTCGAGCCCTGGGACATGGCCTACGCCTCGGAAAAGCTGCGCGAAGCCCGCTATGCCTTCTCCGAGCAGGAGGTCAAGCAGTACTTCCCGGAACCGGCCGTACTGGATGGCCTGTTCGACGTCGTGCAGACGCTGTTCTCCGTGAAGATCCGCCCGGAGCCGGCCGAAGTGTGGCACCCCGATGTGCGCTTCTTCCGCGTCGAATCGGCGCAGGGCGAGCTGCTGGCGCAGTTCTACATCGACCTGTACGCCCGTGAAGGCAAGCGCGGCGGCGCCTGGATGGACGACGCCCGCGGCCGCAAGGCACTGGCCGATGCGCACGTGCAAACCCCGGTGGCCTACCTCACCTGCAACTTCTCCGGCCCGGTCGGCGACAAGCCGGCGCTGTTCACGCACGACGAGGTCATCACCCTCTTCCACGAGTTCGGCCACGGCCTGCACCACATGCTCACGCAGGTGGATGAGTTGGGCGTGTCGGGCATCAACGGTCTGGAATGGGATGCGGTGGAGCTGCCCTCGCAGTTCATGGAGAACTTCTGCTGGGAGTGGGAAGTGCTCCCGCGCATGACCCGCCACGTCGAGTCCGGCGAGTCGCTGCCGCGCGCGCTGTTCGACCGCATGCTGGCCGCCAAGAACTTCCAGAACGGCATGGCGACGCTGCGCCAGATCGTGTTCTCGACGTTCGACATGCACCTGCATACCGACTTCGATCCGAAGGGCGCGACCCCGGTGCTGGCGCTGTCGCGGCAGATCAACGATCGCTTCCACGTGGTGCCGCAGGCGGCGCTGTCGCGCTGGCCGAACACCTTCAGCCACATCTTCGCGGGTGGCTATGCAGCGGGCTACTACAGCTACAAGTGGGCCGAAGTGCTGTCGGCGGATGCCTACGCGGCCTTCGAGGAAGCCGGCAAGCTGACCGGCTCGGTGCTGGATGCCGAGACCGGCGCGCGCTACCGCCGCGAGGTGCTGGCCGTCGGCGGCAGCCGACCGGCGATCGACTCGTTCACCGCCTTCCGCGGCCGTGCGCCAACCATCGACGCGCTGCTGCGCCATGGCGGCATGGTGGTGACCGCCGAACCCGCCTGAGCCGGCGTACCGCCGGACCACACGCCGCTTCGCGCCCCGCGCCGAAGCGGCGTTTGTCTTTTATGCGAGCCGGAAATCGACGTGTTGCGGGCGCCCCGGCAGCGACAACGCGGCATACGGCGCAGACGTGCGCGCCACCACCTTGCCCCGCCGCATCACCAGCGTACGCGCCGCGCGCAAGCGGATCGCCTCGATCGGGTCGCGCGCATCCAGCATCACCAGATCGGCATGACAGCCCGGCGCGATGCCGTAGCCTTCCAGGCCGAGGATGCGCGCGGGCGTTTCGGTCACGGCGGCAAAGCACTGCCGCATCGCCGCCTGGCCGGTCATCTGGGCCACGTGCAAACCCATGTGGGCCACTTCCAGCATATCCCCGGAACCCAGGCCGTACCACGGGTCCATCACGCAGTCGTGGCCGAAAGCGACTTCGATGCCGGCGGCCAGCAGTTCCGGCACGCGGGTCATGCCGCGCCGCTTCGGATAGGTGTCCGAGCGGCCCTGCAGCGTGATGTTGATCAGCGGGTTGGCGATTGCCGCGACCCCGGCCTCGCGCATCAGCGGGAGCAGCTTGCTGACGTAGTAGTTGTCCATCGAGTGCATCGAGGTCAAGTGCGAACCGGCCACGCGGCCGTGCAGGCCGAGGCGGTGCGTCTGCGCCGCGAGCGTCTCGATATGGCGCGACAGCGGATCGTCCGACTCATCGCAATGCATGTCGACGCGCAAGCCACGCTCGGCGGCAAACTCGCACAGCAGCCGCACCGATTCCGCGCCGTCGGCCATGGTGCGCTCGAAATGCGGAATGCCGCCGACCACCTCGACGCCCATGCCGATGGCGCGCTTGAGGCTGTCGAAGGCGCCCGGACTGCGCAGCACGCCGTCCTGCGGGAAGGCCACGAGCTGCAGGTCGAGGTAAGGCGCCACCTGCCGCTTGACGTGCAGCAGCACCTCGACCGCCAGCAGGCGCGGGTCGCACACGTCCACGTGCGAGCGGATCGCCAGCAGGCCGCGCGCGACCGCCCAGTCGCAGTAGCGCAGTGCACGTTCGACCAGCGCCTCCTGCGTCAGCGCGGGCTTCAGCTCGCCCCACAGCGCGATGCCTTCGAGCAGCGTGCCGGACTGGTTCACGCGCGGCAGTCCGTAGGACAGCGTTGCATCCATGTGGAAATGCGCATCGACAAACGGCGGCGACACCAGCGCGCCGGCGGCATCGATCTCCTCCGCGCCGCGTGCCGGCAGGCCCGGCTGCACCGCCTCGATACGGCCCGCCGCGATGCCGATGTCGATGCCGGCGCGCCCGTCGGGCAGGCTCGCATTGCGAATCACGAAATCCATGGATGCTCCCGTGCGGTCGATTCTCATCAATCTACCGCATGTCGGCCGCCGCTGGATCGCGGGCGGGCGCTTGGTGGCACAATAGCGCTCGATCCGGACGGCGCTGCATCGGCACCGCCGTCGTCTTTTTTGCCAGAACCGATTTCCCCATGCGTGTCGCCACCTGGAACGTCAACTCCCTCAAAGTCCGCCTGCCGCACGTCCTGCAATGGCTGGGCGAGCGCGAAGCCGACGCCACGCCCATCGACCTGCTCTGCCTGCAGGAACTGAAGCTGCCCGATGACCGCTATCCGCTGGCCGAGCTCGATACCGCCGGCTATGCCTCGCTGTTCACCGGCCAGAAGACCTACAACGGCGTGGCCATCCTCGCGCGCAAGGCAGCCATGCCCGAGGGCCGCGACGTGGTCAAGAACATCCCGGGCTTTGCCGACGAGCAGCAGCGCATCGTGGCCGCCACCTACGATGTGGCCGGCGGCCCGGTGCGGGTGATCTCCGCCTACTTCCCCAACGGCCAGGCGCTCGATTCCGACAAGATGGTCTACAAGATGCGCTGGCTGGCCGCGCTGCAGGACTGGCTGAAGGCCGAGATGGCCGCGCATCCGCGCCTCATGCTGCTGGGCGATTTCAACATCGCCCCCGACGACCGCGACGTGCATGACCCGAAGAAGTGGGAAGGCATGAACCTCGTCTCGCCGGAGGAGCGTGCCGCGTTCCGCGCGCTGGAAGACGCCGGGCTGGTCGACGCCTTCCGCATGTTCGACCAGGCGGACAAGCTGTTCTCGTGGTGGGACTACCGGCTGTTCGCGTTCAAGCGCAATGCCGGACTGCGCATCGACCACATCCTGCTGTCGCCGGACCTGGCCCGGCTGTGCGAGTCATGCCATATCGACCGCGTGCCGCGCGGCTGGGAGCAGCCTTCGGACCATACACCGGTGGTCGCCGCCCTGCGCGACGCCTGAGCCCGAGCCTGACACGCATGCTGGCCGCGATGGAGCAGGCCGACATGATCGTGCGCACACGCTCGTCGGTGGACCAGCGCCGTCAGGTTATCTCGCTGACGCCCAAGAGCCGCCGGGTCCTGGCCGATGTCGAGCCCAGGTGGACGCCGCGTATGCGGACATCGAGGGCCAGCTCGGCCGCGCGCGGCTGGAGACGCTCTATCGTGTCATCAACGGGGCCATCCACTTGATGGAGGCCCACGCCACGGACGCATGCCTGCCGGCCGACGACTGACCGCCCGCCACCCATACCGATCCGTCAGTACACCACGCTGACCTGCCCCGGCACGGGCGCGGCTGCGCCGGCAAACGACCGCGCCAACTGCTCGGCACTGCGGGCCAACAGCGTGACATCCGACCCCACTGCAACAAAGGTCGCCCCCAGCGACAGGTAATGCCGCGCCTGCGCCGGGTCGGCCGACAGGATGCCCGCCGCCTTGCCCGCCGCGACGATGCGCCGGATGGTGTCGTCGATGGCCTTGCGCACCTCCGGATGGCCCGGCTCGCCCAGGTGCCCCATCGACGCAGCCAGATCGGCCGGACCGATGAAAACACCGTCGACACCCGCCACGGCCAGGATGGCGTCCAGATGCTCGACGCCGCGCGGCGTTTCCACCTGCACCAGCGTGCACATCTCGGCATCGGCACGGCGGACGTAGTCGTCCACGCGGTTCCAGCGCGACGCCCGCGCCAGCGCACTGCCCACGCCACGGTTGCCGTGGGGCGGATAACGCATCGCCGCCACGGCCGCACGCGCCTCCTCCGCGCTCTGCACCATCGGGACCAGCAGCGTCTGCGCGCCGATGTCGAGCAGGCGCTTGATCTCCACCACGTCGTTCCACGCCGGCCGCACGATCGGATGCACGGGATACGGTGCCACCGCCTGCAGTTGCGCCAGCGTCGACTGCAGCTGGTTGGGTGCGTGCTCGCCGTCGATCAGCAGCCAGTCGAAGCCGGCACCGGCGACGACCTCGGCAGGGTACGGATGCGCCATCGCCAGCCACAAGCCGATCTGCGGACGGCGCTCGGCCAGCGCGCGCTTGAAGGGATTCACCGGAAGCTGCATATCGGACGGCTCCTCCACGGAATGAAACGGTTGGACACGTTGACGAAGTGGCGGGCGATGCTGCCCAGGGGACCGCAATCACAGTGGAATGTATCACCGAGGCGCGCCAACACCGGCCGCGCAAAGACGCCGCCCAGCAGGATCCGCCCCGGTTCCAGCGCCACGCATGGCTGAAACCCGGACGCCGTCAAGCTGGAAAAAGCGACAAGGCAATAAAAAAGCCGGTCATGAAGACCGGCTTTTCATGAGGGGCGGCGGATCGCATCCGCCGTGTGCGGGTATCCGGCAGGCCGGCACCCGCGAAGGCAAGCGATCGGGATCACGCCGACGCGATATGCACGCGCTTGACAACCACCGGCTGCGGCAAATCCTGCAGTCCGGAACGCTGCACACCATCGGCGATGAGCACGCGGGCGGCATCCTGGATGCACGCCTGGCCCGCCTCGAAGGCCGCCTGCAGCGACACAACCTGGTCACCGCTCAACCCTTCCCACAGCGCTTCGCGCGTGGCCACACAGGCCACCTTTTCACCATCCACGAGCGCATCGAACAGCAGGCCCTCGTTGTTGATGGCGTACTCCTGTTTCAGTTCGAACTTGATTTCCATCTCACAGCCCTCCGATTGCAATGAACAACAACGCACACGCCGCAAGGCGTGGAAATCGTGCGGGGGGGCCGGCACGACTTCGTTGATCCGCGAAGCTCATTTTAACCATAGGTTGCCCCGGGGTGGGCGATCACCTTCGCCAATCCCGATAGCCCAAGGTTCCCGACGGGGCGCCATCCCAGTCCCCGCCATGGTTTGCCCGCCGCTCGCCACACTCGTGTTTTTTTGTCAGGATGATCCTGTCTGCCCGACTGAAGCCATGCCAGGGCCACATGGCCTCACTTTCCCACGGAGGGCATCATGGGATTCAACCGACGGTTATTGCAAGGAATGGGGGCGCTGACGCTGCTGGCGCAGGCCGCGCATCCCGCAGCCGCGAACGATTGCAGCGCGTTGCACGCCCAGAGCCCGCCGCACACCGTGGCGGTCGTGGAGCTGTACACCTCGGAGGGCTGCAACAGTTGCCCTCCGGCAGACCGCTGGCTGTCGCGCACTGCGGCCGACCCGCAGCGCTGGATCCCGCTGGCGCTGCATGTCGACTATTGGAACGGCCTCGGCTGGAAAGACCCGTTCAGCCGTGCGGCTTTCACCGAACGGCAGCGCGCACTGGGCGATGCCGTCCATGCCTCGACGATCTACACCCCGGAGGTGTTCGTCTCCGGGCGAGAGCTGCGCCGCTGGGCAGACCCGGTCGATTTCTCGCGTGCGATCGAAGCACGGAATGCCCGCCCGGCACAGGCGGAGATCGCCCTGGACGCCACCACCAGCGGCACGCAGCGCATGGCCCTGCAAACGCGTGCGCGCTTCACGCTGCGCCGCCTTGCCGACGGCACCGAACCAACGGTCGCATGAATCGCCCTGACGCAGAACGGCCTCGCCAGCCGCCCGACCGGCGGCGAAAACGGCGGCGTGGCGCTGCACCACGACCATGTCGTACGGGAATGGATCGGCCCGATCCGGCTAAACGGACCGACCACCACCTGGCAAGGCGAGATTGCGCTACCCGCCGGTGCACGGCCGGCCGACGTGGGGCTGGCTGCCCTCATCGAGCGGCCCCGCGACGCGCAGATCCTGCAAGCGATCGCCGCGCCACTGTGCCGCTAGCGCTGGACGGCGCCCCGGTCAGCGCGCCGCTTCGGAAACCGGCACCGCCGCACGCTCCGGCGCATGCAGCAGCGACCGGCTGCGCACATAGCCGAAATACACCAGCAGGCCGATCGCCATCCAGACCACGAAGGCGATCCAGGTGAGGGCCTGCAGCTGGCTCATCAGGAACACGCACAGCGCCACGGCCGCCAGCGGCACGAACGGCACGCCCGGGCAGCGGAAGCCACGCGGCAGGTCCGGGCGCTTGCGGCGCAGGACCAGCACGGCGATCGCAATCAGCGAAAACGCGGCCAGCGTGCCGATGTTGATGAGCTCGGCCAGCACGTTCAGCGGCACGAAGGCGGCGATCAGTGCAAACACGATGCCGACCATCCAGGTGTTGAAGAACGGCGTCGCATAGCGCGGGTGGACGTGCGACAGGCGCTTGGGCAGCAGGCCGTCGCGCGACATCGCGAAGATGACGCGCGTCTGCCCGTAGGCCATCACCAGGATCACCGTCGTCATGCCGATGATGGCGCCCAGGTCCACAAACCCGGCCACCCACATCTCGCCGCCCAACTGCAGCGCCAGTGACACCGGGTGGTCAACGCCGGCGAACTTGGGGTACGGCACGATGCCGGTCATGATGGCGGCCACCACCACGTAGAGGATCGTGCAGATCCCCAGCGAGCCGATGATGCCGATCGGCAGGTCGCGCTCGGGGTTGCGCACCTCCTCCGCGGCGGAAGTCACCGCGTCGAAGCCGATGAAGGCAAAGAACACGAGGGCCGCGGCACCAAACACGCCCGACATGCCGAACGGCATGAACGGCTGCCAGTTGGCCGGCTGCACATGGCGCGCACCGACGACGATGAACAGCAACACCACCGTCACCTTGATCGCCACCATGATGTTGTTGGCCCGCGCCGATTCGCGCACGCCGAACGACAGCGCCGTCGTGATGATCAGCATGATCAGCAGTGCCGGCAGGTTGAACAGCGTCTGCACGCCCGGAATCGCCCCCGGCGCGGCCGTCAACGCCGCCGGCAGGTGCAGGCCGAAGCCCGCTATCAGCGACTGGAAATAGCCCGACCAGCCCACCGACACCGCCGAGGTCGCCAGGCCGTATTCGAGCATCAGGTCCCAGCCGATGATCCAGGCCACCACTTCGCCCAGCGTGGCATAGGCATAGGTATAGATCGAGCCCGACACGGGGATGGTCGAGGCGAATTCGGCATAGCACAGCGCGGCAAACCCGCATGCCAGCGCCGCAACGACGAACGACAACGCCAGCGCGGGCCCGGCAGTAAGCGCACCGGTGCCGGTCAGCACAAAGATACCGGTGCCGATGATGGCGCCGACCCCCAGAAAGGTCAGGTCCAGCGGTCCGAGGACTTTCTTCAGGCCGGTGTCGCTACGGCCGGTGCGGATCATGTGATCCACATTCTTGGTACGGAACAAACTCATCAAGGCGTCTCCTGTCTGCGCGCATTTCCGGGATGTGACGGCATACACTGTCGCGCACGTGTGGCGCGCGGCGGCGGATTTTGCAAAAAGCGGGCATTTTACCCGTTGGCGACGGCCGCCCTTCTATCGCTCAATGCAGACGAAAACATAGGACAAATCGCATCCGACCAGCGCGGCCGGCAAGGCCGGTCCGCCGCCGGGTCAGGCGCCGGGCGGCGGATCCTCGCCAAACAGCGCCTGCTGGCGCGCATGGGCATCGGTCTCATGCAGGCGCACGCCCACCCCGAGCAGCCGCACCGGTATGCGCCGCCGTTCGAAACCCTGTGCCAGCAACCGGGCAAAGACCGGCAACGCCACCTGCGGATAGACGCACTCCACCGTGGTACCACGAAAATCCGCAAAACGCAGCTTGACGAAGGTCTTGTGGATCATATCGCCGGCACGGGCCCGCGCCACGCGCGCGGCAAGCTGGTCGACCAGGATGGTCAGTTCGCGCTGACAGTCGTCCAGCGTGCGCAGATCCGTCGGATAGGTTTCCTCCACGCTCACCGACTTGCGGATCTGCGACGGCTGCACCTGCCGGTGGTCGATCCCTCGGCACAGGTCATGCAGCCGGAAGCCGAAGCTGCCGAAATGCTGCTGCAGCCGGTCGGCGCCCCAGCCGCGCAGGTCGCCGCAGGTCTGCGCACCCAGGCGCCGCAGCTTGGCGGCCGTCACCTTGCCCACGCCGAACAGGCGCTCGACCGGCAGGGCCGCCACGAAGGCATCCACCTGCTCCGGCCGGACCACGAACAGGCCGTCGGGCTTGTTCCAGTCGCTGGCGATCTTGGCAATGAACTTGTTGGGCGCCACGCCCGCCGACACCGTGATGCCGATCTCCTCGCGCACGCGGCGGCGGATGTCCTCGGCGATGCGCGTGCCACTGCCGGCCAGCAGCGGGCTGTCGGTCACGTCCAGGTAGGCCTCGTCGAGCGACAGCGGCTCCACCAGCGGCGTGTAGCTCTGGTAAATGGCGAAGATCTGCCGGGCGACCTGCCGGTACTTGTCCATCGCCGGCGGCAGGATCAACAGGTCGGGACAGCGCTTGACCGCCTGCGCCATCGGCATCGCCGAGTGGATGCCGAACTTGCGTGCCTCGTAATTGCAGGTGGCGACCACGCCGCGCCGCTCGGGGCGCCCACCCACAGCCAGCGGCCGCCCCACGAGACGCGGATCGTCGCGCATCTCGATGGCTGCGTAGAAGCAGTCGCAGTCGCAATGGATGATCTTTCGCACGGCAGGCCGCCGCATCGGGCAGGCAGGCGTCGTTCAGGAGGAACGCAAGCGTACCAGCTTCCGCGGGCCGTGCACGGCGCCGGGCCAGGCGGCACCGCAACAGAACGTTTCGGTCATGCCGCAATGCAGCATGACCAGGCCGGCGCGATCAGCGATTGATATCGCGCGACAGGCCGCCAAGCTCTTCGTTGAGCGCGCGCTGCTCGTCGCCGGACAGGCCGCCGTAGTGCTGGCTGGCCATGTCGCCGGCTTCCTGGCGAATCCGGCGCAGGCGGTCGCGCAGGCCGTCGGCGCGGTACGGATCGATGTAGCCCTGCTGCTGGCGCACGTCGATGCGATGCGATTCCTCGGCGAGGCGCCCCCGGACCTGCTCAAAGCGGGCGCGCGGATCCACCGGAGCAGGCGCCGCCGCCACGGGACGGGGTTGCGGCGGCGGCGCCACCACGCAACCGGCCATCGAGGCCGCCAGCACAGCACACAGGGTCAAACGAAGAAGAATCGACATAACAGGGCTCGGTTTGTTGTTGGTAAGGACGCCGGTCGCGCGGGAAAACTCGCGCTATCTTACAAACCGGCCATCACAAAGCTGTGACGATTGGTAACAGGACATTCAGGCAAGATAGACCATCTCCGCCTCGGGCGGCTCGACTGGAGGCGGCTCCTCGTCGGGCGACGGCAGATCGGGAGGAATTCCCGGCGGCGCAGGCTCATCGGGTGGTGGTACGGTATGGAAGAGACGGGCCTGGGTGCCCGGCCCGCCGGCTCGATACATGGACATGGTTTTCCTCCCGGCAAAACGCATCGACAATCTAGACCGTAGTACGCGATTCCCATACCAACAAGGCACCGCCTCTGCTGCCATGCTCGACCTTCCGACTGCCCGCTTCCAAGAACATCTCCTCGTCCGCATCGGCGACGACCGTGCCGGCGGTTCCATGCTGCTGCTCGCACCCGAAGCCGGCGGCCGGCTGGTGCGCTGGCGCCATCACGGTGAAGACATCCTGTACTGGCCGAACCCCGCCGACTGGTCGAACCCCGCGAAGATCCGCGGCGGCAATCCGGTGCTGTTTCCGTTCATCGGCCGGCACTTCGTCGACGGCGAGCCGGGCCGCTGGCGCGATGCCGGCGGCCAGGTCCATACCCTGCCCCAGCACGGCTTCGCGCGAGACCTGCCGTTCGAAGTGGAAAGCGCCGACCGCGCGCGCATCGTCCTGCTGCTGCGCGACGGACCGCAGACGCGCGCCGGTTATCCCTTCGCGTTCGAGTTCCGTGTCAGCTACCGGCTGCTCGAAGACGGGCTGGAAGCGACGTTCGCCATCAAGCACGCCGACGGCGGCACGCATGCGCCAATGCCCTTCTACGCTGGGCACCACTTCTATTTCGCGCTGCCCGCTGCGCTGCGCCACGCGACGACATTGCAGATGCCGCCCTCGCGGCTGTCGCGGCAGCTGGCGGACGGCAGCCTCGCCCCCCCCCAGCCCGGGCACACGCTCTATACGCTCGACAATCCCGCGCTGCAGGATCGCTACCACCTGCTCGATGGCGCGGGTGCCGCGGTGCTCGATATCCCGCCACATCCCGACGCGCCCCTGGGCCGCCGCATCCGCATCGAAATCGATGGCGCACTGATGCCGTGGCACGCCATCACCACCTGGACGGAAAGCGCGACCTCCGACTTCTATTGCATCGAACCGTGGATGGGCCTGCCCAATGCGATCCACCACGGTGAGGGCCTGCACCTGCTGGCACCCGGCGATACGCGGCAGGCGACCTGCCGGCTGCGGATCGTGCGTTGAACCCGGCGCTCGGCAGCCTCCTATGTCGCTTCTCGCAGCCATTGCAGCACACGTTGTCCGACCGCTTTCAAACAAGGGAACGTGGCCCACAGCGCGGAGCGCTTCCATCATCGCTTTGTGTTTGGCCGCCAGTGGCTGCCTCCACGCCCGTGCGCACTACCCCGGCGCAGGCGGCAACAATGTCGGCCTCACCACTGCCTGCCCTGATATATGAAGCCACACTGGAGGATCCGCACCGATTCGTCTGCACCGGCTCGGATGGGATGATCATCCGGGGCGGCGCAAACAACGACGGACGCTCCGAGTTTGGGCCCAACAGCGCCGACCAATCGGTGACGATGTACCTCGCCCCCAACAATGGCGACCTCATCGTCGAAGAGACCATGCAGGTCCACATGCGCCTCAGAATCGCGCGAATCCCGACGGGCACGGCACAGTATTTCTCGATCCATCGATTCAAGCGCTTGCGGAAATAGCTCCCCGCTTCCTGGAGCAAGAAACGAAAAAGCCCGCGTAGTCTCTCAACTATGCGGGCTTTCTTGTCTGGTCGGGGCGAGAGGATTTGAACCTCCGACCACCTGCACCCCATGCAGGTACGCTACCAGGCTGCGCTACGCCCCGAAAGCACGGAAGTATAACAGAGTGATATCCCCGGTGACTAGTGGGTCGCCAGCAACCCTTACGATTTGCCCGTCTGCAGGATGTCCAGCACCGATTGCAATGCGAGGCGCAATGCGGGCACGTCGATGGCACCACTGCTTGCAGCCACAGGCTCAGCAGCAGCGGCAATCTCGGTCGGTGCTTCAGGCGTTTCGGCCGGAGCGCTGCCCCCGCCGTGCCGCAGTTCATCCAGCCGATTGCGCGCCCCGTTGATCGTGAAGCCCTGTTCGTACAGCAGCTCGCGGATACGGCGAATCAGCAGCACCTCGTGATGCTGGTAATAGCGCCGATTGCCACGCCGCTTGACCGGCTTGAGCTGCGTGAACTCCTGCTCCCAGTAGCGCAGCACGTGCGGCTTCACCGCGCACAGATCGCTCACCTCACCAATGGTGAAGTAGCGCTTGGCAGGAATCGGCGGCAGGTTGACCCGCTCCGTATGTTTGTCGGCGACCATGATGGCGCAGGCGAAGAAGCGGAATTACGCAGCGCTGACGGGCATCGGCTCGACGCGTTCCTCGACGAGCGCCTTGAGCTTCTGGCTCGCGTTGAAGGTGACGACACGACGCGCCGTGATCGGAATGATCTCGCCGGTCTTGGGATTGCGGCCCGGACGCTGTGGCTTGTCGCGCAGCTGGAAGTTGCCGAAGCCGGACAGCTTGACGCTGTCGCCCTGTTCGAGCGCCTCGCGAATCACGTTGAAAAACGCTTCGACCATGTCCTTCGACTCGCGCTTGTTCAGGCCGACCTGCTCGAACAGCATCTCGGCAAGCTCGGCCTTGGTCAGCGTCGGCACATCCTGGCTGCGCGCGTCGACCAGGGCTGCCGTAGAAGAACCGAGCGAGTCGCCCAACGAGGCCGCCAGCGATGGTGCGTGTTGATCGTTCATAGGATTCGCTTGCGTGATCGATCCGAATGCGGAGGTGCGTTCGAGCGGTCTGAGCGCGGTGCGGACGTCAGGCACGCAGACGCGCACCGAATGCATCGCCAGCCGCGCGAATCAACTGCTGGGTGGCGGCATCGACGATATCGTCCTGAAGGGTGCTGTCAGTATCTTGCAACGTAATCCTGAAGGCAAGGCTTTTCTCCTGCACCCCGATCGCGGCCGTCGCGGCCTTCGGACGGAACTCATCGAACAGCACGACTCCCTGCAGATACCGCTGCCACGGCATGCCGACCGCCGCCTTCTCGAACGTATCGACGAGGTCCTGCACCGCCACATCCTGGCGCACGACCAGCGCGATGTCGCGCGTCACCGCCGGCACGCGCGGCACTTCGCGATAGGCCGGCAGACCGACGGCCGTGATGACGTCCAGGTCCAGTTCCCACACCACCGGCGCCGTGGGCAGATCGTACTTCTGCAACCAGCGCGGATGCAGCTCACCGATCCAGCCGATGGCGCGGCCATCCAGCACCACACGAGCGGCGCGTCCCGGATGCAGCGCGGGATGCTCGGCGCGCTTGAAGCGCACCTGCAGCGGCCACAGCAGCGACTCGATATCGCCCTTCACATCGAAGAAGTCCACGGCGCGCGTTTGCACGCCCCATTGCTCTTCCGTGGCCGGGCCGTAGGCAATGCCGCCCGCCCGCATCGGCTGCGCATAGCCGGCCACGGACAGGCCACCGTCAGCCACATCCGCATCGCGCTGGAACACGCGGCCCACCTCGAACAGGCGCACGCGCGAAGCCTTGCGGTTAAGGTTGTAGCGCACCTTGTCGAGCAGGCCGCCGATCAGCGTGCTGCGCATCACCGAGTACTGGCTGGCAATCGGGTTCAGCAGCGGAATGGGCTGCGTGTTGCCGGCGAAATCGGCCTCCCACTCGGTCTCGACGAACGCGAAGTTGACGACCTCGTGGTAATCGCGCGCGGCCACCGCATGGCGCACGTCATGCATCGTGCGGCGCGCCTCGTTGGTCGGGCGCATCGCGTTCTCGGCGACCGGCGGCTTGGCCGGGATCTGCTCGAAGCCGTAGATGCGGGCCACCTCTTCGATCAGGTCTTCCTCGATCTCGAGGTCGAAGCGATACGACGGCGGATCGACGATGAAGTCGTCGCCCTCCACGCGGAACGTCAGGCCCAGGCGCGTGAACACATCCGAGACGATCGCATTCGTCAGCGCAATGCCCAGCACGCGCGAGGCACGCGCGACACGCATGCGCACCGGTGCGCGCGTCGGCAGGTTGACGATGTGGTCATCGATCGGGCCGGCCTGGCCGCCGCAAATCTCGAGGATCAGCGCGCTGATGCGTTCGATGTGCTCGACCGTGGTCGCATAGTCGACGCCGCGTTCGAAGCGATGGCCGGCGTCGGTCGAGAAGTTGTAGCGGCGCGCGCGCCCCTGGATGGCGGCGGGCCACCAGACCGCGGCTTCGACGTAGATGTTTTGTGTGTCGAGCGTGACGGCGGTTTTGTCGCCACCCATGATGCCGGCCAGGCTTTCGATGGCTTGCTCGTCCGAGATCACGCCGACCTTTTCATCGACGGTGATGGTGTCGCCATTCAGCAGCTTCAGTTGCTCGCCGGGCTGGCCCCAGCGCACCGTCAGGCCGCCATGGATCTGGTCCAGCTCAAACACGTGCGACGGACGGCCCAGCTCCAGCATCACATAGTTGGAGATGTCCACCAGCGCCGACACGCTGCGCATGCCCGCGCGCTCGATGCGCGACACCATCCATGCCGGCGTCTTCGCGCGTGCGTTCACGCCGCGAATGATGCGGCCCGAGAAGCGGCCGCACAGGTCCGGCGCCTCCACCTTGACCGGCAGCTTGTCGGCCAGAGTGACCGCCACGGGCGCCATCGACGGCAGCGTGACCGGTGCACCCGTCAGCGCGGACACCTCGCGCGCCACGCCGTGGATCGACAGGCAGTCCGCCTTGTTGGGCGTGAGCTTGATGACGAAGATCTGATCGTCGAGATCCAGCACCTTGCGGATGTCCTCGCCCACCGGCGCATCGTCGGCCAGGATCAACAGGCCACCCTGGTCTTCCGACAACTGCAGCTCGCGCGCCGAGCACAGCATGCCGTAGCTCTCCACGCCGCGCAGCTTGCCGATCTTGATCTTGAACGGCTTGCCGTCATCGCCCGGCGGCAGCTCGGCGCCTACCAGCGCGCACGGCACCTTGATACCCGCCGATACGTTCGGCGCGCCGCAGACGATCTGCAGCAGCTCGCCCGTGCCGGCGTCGACCTTGCAGACGTTGAGGCGGTCGGCGTCCGGGTGCTTGTTCACCTCGACCACGTGGCCGACCACGATCTGCGAGAACGGCGGCGCGACCGGGTCGACGTCCTCCACTTCCAGCCCGGCCATCGTCAGGCGATGGGAGAGCTCGGCGGTGGTGATCGGCGGATTGACGAAACTGCGAAGCCAGGATTCCGGAAATTGCATGGCGCGACAGAAAAAGGAATGCGGTGAACGGGGAAACGGCGAATCCGTGGGCGGCAGGCGCCCGCGTTACGCGAACTGGCGCAGGAAACGCACGTCGCCCTCGAAGAACAGGCGCAGGTCGTTGATGCCGTAGCGCAGCATGGTCAGGCGCTCCAGGCCCGAGCCGAATGCAAAACCGATATAGCGCTCCGGATCGAGGCCCATGTTGCGCACCACGGTCGGGTGCACCTGGCCGGAACCGGAAATCTCCAGCCATCTGCCGTTGCCGAAGGCCATGTCGATCTCGGCCGACGGCTCGGTGAACGGGAAGTACGACGGACGGAAGCGCACCTGGATGTCGTCGCGCTCGAAGAAATTGCGCAGGAAGTCGGTGTAGACGCCCTTGAGATCGGCGAAGCTGATGTTGTCCGCGATCCAGAGTCCTTCGACCTGGTGGAACATCGGCGAGTGCGTGGCATCGCTGTCGACGCGATAGGTGCGGCCCGGAGCAATCACCTTGATCGGCGGGATGCGATCGAGGTGCTTGTATTTCTCGACGTGCATGCGGGCGTAGCGCACCTGCATCGGGCTGGTATGCGTGCGCAGCAGCAGGAGCTTGTCCTCGCTGTCGCGGCCGTCGATGTAGAAGGTGTCCTGCATCGAGCGCGCCGGATGGTTGTCCGGGTTGTTCAGCGCCGTGAAGTTCATCCAGTCGGTTTCGATCTCGGGGCCCTCGGCCACGTCGAAGCCGATCGAACCGAAGATCTGCGCGACGCGCTCCCACGTGCGCATCACCGGATGCAGGCTGCCTTGCGCCACGTCGCGGCCGGGCAGCGTCACGTCGATCGCCTCGGCGGCCAGGCGCGCGTTCATCAGCGCGTTGGCCAGCGCCTGGCGACGGGCATTCAGGGCATCTTCAACGCGGCTCTTGGCCTGGTTGATACGTGCGCCTTCCGACTTGCGCGCCTCCGGATCGAGCTTGCCCAGCCCCTTGAGCAGGTCGGTCAGCACGCCGGACTTGCCGAGAAAGCGCGCCTTCTCATTTTCCAGCGAGGCATTGTCCTGCACGGAGGCAAACGCGTTTTGGGCTTCGGCGACGACTTGGTCCAGATCCAGTGACATGGGAAGGCGAGCGTGAAAATTCGGGAATTCGGAATAAAAAACGGGGCTCGGTGAGAGCCCCGTCAGGGTGATCGGCCGACAAACCGCAGAACGGACTGACCGGCCAATCAGATTCAGGCGACGTTGGCTTTCACCTGGTTCACGATGGCAGCAAACGCCACCTTGTCGTGAATGGCCATATCCGACAGCACCTTGCGGTCCAGTTCGATGGACGCCTTCTTCAGGCCGTTCATGAACTTGCTGTACGACAGACCGTGCTCGCGTGCACCAGCGTTGATACGGGCAATCCAGAGCGCGCGGAACACACGCTTCTTGTTGCGACGATCGCGGTAGGCGTACTGGCCAGCACGCATGACCGCCTGCTTGGCGATGCGATAGACGTTATTGCGACGGCCACGGTAACCCTTGGCAGCGTCGATAACCTTCTTGTGACGGGCCCGCGCTGTGACCCCACGTTTGACTCGAGGCATGAAACTCTCCTTTCGTTAGTGAGGGGTTAGGCGTACGGCATCATTGCGCGAACGGACTTCAGGTTCGTCTCATGGACGCTCTCGGTACCGCGCAGGTGACGCTTGTTCTTGGTGGTCTTCTTGGTCAGGATGTGACGCTTGAAGGCTTGGCCACGTTTGATCGTGCCACCAGGACGGGCAGTAAAGCGCTTGGCGGCGCTTTTCTTCGTCTTCATCTTCGGCATGGAACAACTCCGTTTCTGACATGAAGCCAGGTGGACGGCTGGCGCCGACACTTGCAAGACCCGGTTTCACTTGTTGTGTCGCGGCAGGCGATGAGACCCGCCACGCTTTCCGACTTCGCATGCCGCCGACGTACGGCAACCTGCTTCCGTCCGAAATGCTGGGCGCGACCGGATGGTCCCCGGCCGCTTGCCCGTATCACTTGCCCTTCTTCGGCGCCAACATCATCACCATCTGGCGACCTTCCATCTTCGGCATCTGCTCGACCTGGCCGAATTCTTCCAGGTCGGCCTTCAACCGATCCAGCATGCGCACGCCGATTTCCTGGTGGGCCATTTCGCGGCCACGGAAACGCAGCGTGATCTTGGTGCGATCGCCTTCGTCCAGGAAGCGCTTGAGATTGCGCAGCTTGACCTCGTAGTCGCCATCGTCGGTACCAGGGCGGAATTTCACTTCCTTCACCTGGATCACCTTCTGCTTCAGCTTGGCTTCGTGAGCCTTCTTCTGTTCCTGGTACTTGAACTTGCCATAGTCCATCAGGCGGCAGACGGGCGGCTGCGCAGTCGGCGCGATCTCGACCAGATCGACGTCCTTTTCTTCTGCCAGACGCAATGCGTCGAACAGTTTGACGATGCCGAGCTGTTCCCCTTCAACCCCGGTCAGCCGGATTTCCGGCGCAGTGATCTCGCGGTTGATGCGGTGAGATTTCTCAGTAGCGATGTTGAATGTCCTCAAAGAAGCAAAAAAACAAGCCGTGCCCAGCTCATGACTTGTTGGCGAGATCGTTCTGCAGTCGCTCAACGAACGCAGATACCGTCATCGAGCCGAGATCAACGTTGCCACGGGCACGCACGGCCACCTGATTTCCATCCCGCTCCTTGTCGCCTACCACGACGAGGTAGGGAACCTTTTGCAGGGAGTGCTCGCGGATTTTATACGTAATCTTCTCGTTCCGCAAATCGGCGGACGCCCTAAACCCTTGTTTTTGCAGGGATTGCGCAACGGATTGGGCATATTCGGCATGGGCATCGGCAATACTCATGACCACCACCTGCTCCGGCGCCAGCCACAGCGGCAGCGCGCCGGCATGGTTTTCCAGCAGGATACCCAGGAAGCGCTCGAACGAGCCCAGAATGGCGCGGTGGAGCATCACCGGGCGCTTGCGGCTGTTATCTTCCGCGACGTACTCAGCACCCAGGCGCTCGGGCAGCACCAGGTCGAGCTGCAGCGTGCCGCACTGCCACGAGCGACCGATGGCGTCCTTGATGTGGTACTCGACCTTCGGACCGTAGAAAGCGCCCTCGCCCGGCAGCTCTTCCCATTCCACGCCGCAGGCACGCAGGGCCGTGCGCAACCCCTCCTCGGCGTGATCCCAAATGTCGTCCGTGCCGGCCCGCTTGTCCGGACGCAGCGCCAGCTTGACGGCGACGTTCTCGAAGCCGAAGTCCTCGTAGACACTGAAGGCCAGGTCATTGAAATCCCTGGCCTCGGCCATGATCTGGCCTTCCGCGCAGAAGATGTGTGCATCATCCTGCACAAACCCGCGCACGCGCATCAGGCCATGCAGCGCGCCGGACGGCTCGTTGCGATGGCACGCGCCGAACTCGGCCAGGCGCAGCGGCAGGTCGCGATACGAACGCAGGCCGTGGTTGAATATCTGCACATGGCCGGGACAGTTCATCGGCTTGATCGCGTATTCGCGCTTCTCCGATTCCGTCACGAACATGTTCTCTTTGTAGTTCTGCCAGTGGCCGGAGTGCTCCCACAGCGTGCGGTCCATCATCTGCGGCGTGCGCACCTCGCGATAGCCGGCATTGGAGAGACGGCCGCGCATGTATTGCTCGACGGCCTGCCAGATCTCCCAGCCCTTGGGGTGCCAGAACACCATGCCAGGCGCTTCTTCCTGCAGATGGAAGAGGTCGAGCTGCTTGCCGAGCTTGCGGTGGTCACGCTTCTCCGCCTCTTCCAGCATGCGCAGGTAGGCCTCCTGGTCCTCCTTCTTGGCCCAGGCCGTGCCGTAGATGCGCTGGAGCATCTCGTTGTTGGAGTCGCCGCGCCAGTAGGCGCCGGCCACCTTCATCAGCTTGAAGACCTTGAGCTTGCCCGTGGACGGCACGTGCGGGCCGCGGCACAGGTCGACAAAGCTGCCTTCGCGGTACAGGCCGATTTCCTGGTCTTCCGGGATGGAGGCGATGATCTCCGCCTTGTACCGCTCGCCCATGCCCTCGAACAGCTTGACAGCCTCGTCGCGGCTCCAGACTTCGCGCGTGACCTTCTCGTCCTTCTTCGCCAGCTCGGCCATCCTCTTCTCGATGGCAACGAGGTCTTCCGGCGTGAAGGGGCGTTTGTAGGCGAAGTCGTAGTAGAACCCGTTCTCGATGACCGGGCCGATCGTGACCTGGGCATCCGGATACAGCGCCTTGACGGCGTAGGCCAGCAAGTGCGCCGTCGAGTGGCGGATCACGTCGAGGCCGTCCGCGTCCTTGTCCGTGACGATGGCCAGGTCGACGTTCTGCTCGATCTTGAAGCTCGTGTCGACCAGTTGCCCGTCAATGCGGCCGGCCAACGCGGCCTTGGCCAGGCCCGCGCCGATGCTCTGCGCCACTTCGGCCACCGTCACAGGGCCGGGAAACTCGCGCCGGGAACCGTCCGGCAACGTAATCGCGATCATGCTTGCTCCTGCGAAGGCACCGTCGCGCGGGTGCGTACGCGCGGCGGTCATCATTCTGTGGTGCGCCGCACCGGACAGGTGCGGCGGTTTGTCGGGCCTGATGCTTCGAAGCGATTTCAGCCGGATCGCCACGCGCGACACAAAACGCGGACGAAAAAAAACGCGGCCAAGGCCGCGTTTTCTTTTGCGCTGAACTGCCGCTTGGGCAGACCGCAAAGGGCGAAACCGCACCTTGACTACTGTCGCTCCGAAGCTGTGGTAGTTCGCGGTGCCTGGATCATGTTTCGCCTGTATGCAGTTGTACGGGACGCAACCCGAAGGGACGGCTTGAACACCCTACCCGACGCGTCCTGCTAAATGCGTTGGTAGGCTCGATTGGACTCGAACCAACGACCCCCACCATGTCAAGGTGGTGCTCTAACCAGCTGAGCTACGAGCCTGCCGAAAGACGAAACTATACCATCACTTTCGCCGGGCTGACAATACCCCAGTCACTTCCTCGATTAATGTCAGTGCCCGTTGCAATTGTGTCGCCTCCGACACCTCAGCCGTGAACTGCATCTTGGCGACCCCCTTGCTCGACAGCGTGCGCACGCCGGTCACGTTGATCCTCTCGCGCGAGAGGATTTCCGAGATGTCGCGCAACAGCCCCTGGCGATCCAGCGCCTCGACGTGGATATCGACCGGATAGACCGCCTCGCCGCGGTTGCCCCATTCCGTCTGGATCACGCGGCCCGGCGCACGCGCAGCCAGCTGCTGGAACGTCGCGCAATTCTGCCGGTGGATCGACACACCGCGCCCGCGCGTCACGAAACCGACGATCGGGTCCGGCGGCGCGGGCTTGCAGCAGCGCGACATCTGCGTGAGCAGCGAATCGACCCCGACCACCAGTACGCCGCTCTTGGCGCCACGGGCCACGCTGGTGGCACGGCTCTTCTTGGTGATCAACGCCTCGTCGTCCGCCGGCGCGGGCGGCGCGCCGTCCGTGCGCAGCACCGCCTCGACGCGGCGCAGGCTGAGCTCGTCCTTGGCCACCACGGCGTACAGCTCGTCCGGCGTCTTGAAGCCCAGCTTGGCGGCAAGCTCTTCCAGGTTGACGGCAGTCTTGCCTTCGCGCTGCAAGGTCTTGTCGATCAGGGCGCGGCCCTGGGCGAGCGTCTCCTCCAGCTCCAGCGCGTTGAACCACGCGCGCACCTTGGCACGGGCCCGGTTGCTCACCAGATAGTGCAGCTCGGGATTGAGCCAATCGCGCGACGGCCCGCCCTGCTTGACAGTCACGATCTCGACCGTCTGCCCGTTCTTGAGCGGCGTGTTGAGCGGCACCATCGCGCCGTCGACGCGCGCACCGCGGCAGCGGTGGCCGAGATCGCTGTGCAAGTGATACGCGAAATCGACCGGCGTGGCCCCCTGCGGCAGCGCGATCACGCGCGCCTGCGGTGTCAGCACGTAGATGTGGTCATCGAGCTCGGTGTGCTTGAGCTGCTCCCACGGCGAGTCTTCCTGCGCAACGGTGTGCTCGGCATCGTCCTTCCAGGCCAGCAGTTGGCGCAGCCAGGCGATCCTCTCATCGTAGCGCTCGCTGGCGGAGAACTGGCCGGCGTAGCCCTTGCTGCCGGCTTCCTTGTAGCGCCAGTGCGCAGCCACGCCGTATTCGGCGAAGTGGTGCATCTCGCGCGTGCGGATCTGCACCTCCAGCGCGCGGCCGTCGTCGCCGATCACCACTGTGTGCAGCGACTTGTAGCCGTTGGCCTTGGGGCGCGAGATGTAATCGTCGAACTCTCTCGGAACCGGCTGCCACATGTGGTGCACGAAGCCGAGCACGGTGTAGCAGTCCTTGATGTCGTCCACGATGACGCGGAAGGCGCGCACGTCGTACAGGTCGGCGAAGTCGAGCTCCTTGCCGCGCATCTTCCGCCAGATGCTGTAGATGTGCTTGGGGCGGCCGCTGACCTCGGCGTGGATGCCCGCGTCGTGCAGCGTCTGCTGCAGCCTGGCGATCGCCTCGCCGATGAACTTCTCGCGCTCGATGCGCTTTTCGTCCAGCAGGCGCGCGATGCGCTTGTAGGTGTCGGGGTCTTCGAAGCGGAAACCAAGGTCTTCGAGCTCCCACTTCAGTTGCCAGATGCCGAGCCGGTTGGCGAGCGGCGCGTAGATGTCGAGCGTCTCGCGCGCCATGCCCTCGGGCGCGGGTCGCTTGTTCTGGGCCAGCCAGCGCAGCGACTGCAGCCGCGACGCCAGGCGGATCAGCACCACGCGGATGTCCTGCGCGAAGGCCAGCAGCATCTTGCGCAGCGCCTCGACCTGGGCGCGGCGCGCCTCGGCTTCGTTCTTGCGGGTGACGTTCGCCTCGGCCGGGCTGACCATGCCGGCGATCGCGCCGATGCGCAGCAGTTGCCGCACGTCATGCACCAGCCGGACCACCTCGGCGCCAAACGCCGGCTCGATCGCCTTTTCGTTGCCGGTGGCCAGGATGGGCAGCAGGAACAGCGCCGCCGCCTGCAGCGACGGCGCATCGACGCGCAGCCCCTCGAGGATCGCCACCGTGCCGCGGGCGTGCGACACCAGCGGCTCGCCGGTCAGCGTCTGGTGGTCGCCGGCACGGTCGTCCAGGTAAGCGAGCGCGCGCGCGACGGCCGCCTCGCGCGCCGTCCTGTCCGCCGTCGCCCCGGCGCCCTCCGCCGGACGGTCGGTCTTGCTGTTCATGGTGCGTCTTGCAAACGGATGCCGGATCAGCCTTTCTGCGCGGCCGTCACAACGATTTCGATACGGTACCCGGGATGGGCCAGCGCGGCCTCCACGGTGGCGCGCGGCGGCGCATTGCCCGGCGCGACCCACTGGTCCCAGACCTCGTTCATCCTGCCGATCTCGGCGATGTCCTTCAGGAATATCTGGCACATCAGGATGCGCGTCTTGTCGCTGCCGTTGGCCGCCAGCACGCGGTCGATGATGGCGAGCACCTCGGCGGTCTGCGCGGCGATGTCGCCGTCCAGGGTGGTTTCCGGCACTTGGCCGGCGACATAGACCACGCCGTTGTAGACAGCCGCGTTGGAGTAGCGGTGTTCGACGTTGTAACGCTTCAGTTCAGTGCTCATCTTGGAAATCGAGTGAATTGGGTCGTCATTGACCGAGAAAGAATCGGCGCGCGATCGCGACCTGGTCGGGCTGCACGAAGGTCGGTGCATGGCCCACGTCGGGAATCTCGACCGCGCGCACATGCTGGCCGCGCTGCTGCATGGCCTCGAGGGTCTCGCGCGTGAGCAGGTCGGACTGCGCGCCGCGCACCACCAGCACCTCGCCGGGAATCGCCTCGAAGCATTTCCAGAGCTGGCTCTCGCTGGCGTCGATCAGTTCCGGCGTGGCGCTCTTGAACGGCTCGGCCAGGCGCAGATCATAGTGCAGGATCCATTCGCCGCCCTGCGGCTTGAGGATGGCCGTGTTCAACTCGCGCCATTGCTCGGGCGTGTGCGGCCCGAACGAAGCGCTGATCGTCTTCAGGTAAGCCAGCCCTTCGTCGAACGTCTTGAAGCGGACGTCCAGCCCCACATACGCGCCGATGCGCGACAGCGAGGTTTCCGTCACGCGCGGGCCGACGTCGTTGATCAGCAGCTTGCGGATCGGCGACTTCGGCAGGCCGGCCAGGCTCATGCCGATCAGGCCGCCCATCGAGGTGCCGAACCAGTCGACCGATTCCACGTTGAGCCTGGCCAGCAGCGTCACCATGTCGGCCACGTATTGCGGGATCACGTAGCCCTTTGGATCGGCCAGCCAATCGGAACGGCCGCGGCCAGCCACGTCGGGGCAGATCACGCGATAGTCGTTGCACAGCGCCTGGGCCAGCACGTCGAAGTCGCGGCCGGTGCGCGTCAAGCCGTGCACGCAGACCAGTACGCGCGGGTTCTGCGGATCGCCCCATTCGTGGTAGGCCATCCGGTGCAAGCCGGACAGACTCAGGCACTGCACAAACGCAAGGCGCGGCGAAACGGGCATGAACGACTCCTACGCTTGAAGACAAGGGAGAACCGAAGCCCGATTGTACGCCGGGCCCGGTGCGATGCGGCGACGCGCCAGACCGCGCACCGGAAACAAAAAAGCCTCGCAACCGCGAGGCCTGTTCGCCGATGACGATGGACTTTACTGCGCGACCCAGCCGCCGTCCATGTTCCACGCCACGCCGCGCACCTGCTAGGCGGCCTCGCTGCACAGGAACACCGCCAGCGCGCCGAGCTGCTCGGGCGAAACGAATTCTCCCGAGGGCTGCTTCTCCATGAGCAGCTCCTTCTTGGCCTGCAGGACGGGAATGCCCTCTTTCTCGGCGCGTGCGTCGATCTGCTTCTGCACCAGCGGCGTCAGCACCCAGCCCGGGCAGATCGCGTTGACGGTGATGCCGGTCTGCGCGGTCTCCAGCGCCACCGCCTTGGTCAGGCCGACGATGCCGTGCTTGGCCGCCACGTAGGCCGACTTCTGGGCCGACGCCACCAGCCCGTGCGCCGACGCGATGTTGACGACGCGTCCCCAGCTCTTGCGCTTCATGCCCGGCACCGCGAGCCGCGTGGTATGGAACGCCGACGACAGGTTGATGGCAATGATGGCGTCCCAGCGCTCGGCCGGGAAGTCTTCCACGTTGGCCACATACTGGATGCCGGCATTGTTGACGAGAATGTCCACGCCGCCGAACTCGGCATCGGCGTAGGCGAACATCGCCTCGATCTCTGCCGGCTTGCTCATGTCGGCGCCGTGGTAGCCAACGCGGATGGCATTCTTGCCGGCCGCGGCGATCTGGGCCTTGGGCCCGTCCACGTCGCCGAAGCCGTTCATGATGATGTTGGCACCTTGCGCCGCGAGCGCGCAGGCGATGCCCAGGCCGATGCCGCTGGTGGAGCCGGTCACCAGGGCGGTTTTTCCTTGCAGCATGACGATCTCCGGTTTACAGCAGGTTGACACCGGTCTTGGACTGGATCTCGTCGCGCGAGACGCCCGGCGCGGTTTCGACCAGCTTCAGGCCCTGCTCCGTCACGTCGATCACGCCCAGGTCGGTGATGATGCGGTCGACCACGCCCACGCCCGTCAGCGGCAGCGTGCACTTGGGCAGGATCTTCAGGTCTTCGGAGCCGTCTTTCTTCTTGGCGGTGTGCTCCATCAGCACGATCACGCGCTTGACGCCCGCGACCAGGTCCATCGCGCCGCCCATGCCCTTGACCATCTTGCCCGGGATCATCCAGTTGGCCAGGTCGCCCGTCTCGCTGATCTGCATCGCGCCCAGGATGGCCAGGTTGATGTGCCCGCCGCGGATCATCGCGAACGAATCCGCCGACGAGAAGATCGACGAGCCCGGCAGCGTCGTCACGGTCTGCTTGCCGGCGTTGATCATGTCGGGATCGACCTCATCCTCGGTCGGGAACGGGCCGATGCCGAGCAGGCCGTTCTCCGACTGCAGCCACACTTCCATACCGTTCGGCACGTGGTTGGCGACCAGCGTCGGCAGGCCGATGCCCAGGTTCACATAGAAGCCGTCCTGCAGCTCCCTGGCTGCGCGCGCAGCCATTTCATCACGCGTCCATGCCATGTTCGGTCTCCTGGTTATTTGGCGCGCAGGGTGCGCTGCTCGATGCGTTTTTCCGGATGGGCGTTCAGCACGATGCGCTGCACGAACACGCCCGGGGTGTGGACCTCGTCCGGATCGAACGTGCCGGTCGCGACGATCTCTTCGACTTCCACCACGGTGATGCGGCCGGCCATGGCGCACATCGGGTTGAAGTTGCACGCGGTGCGGTGGTACTTCAGGTTGCCGGACTTGTCGGCCTTCCATGCCTTGACCAGGGCCACGTCGGCGGTCAGGGAGCGTTCCATGACGTAGTGTTCGCCGTCGAATTCGCGCACTTCCTTGCCGTCGGCCACCACGGTGCCGACGCCGGTGCGGGTGAAGAATGCCGGGATGCCGGCGCCGCCGGCGCGCAGCTTTTCGGCCAGCGTGCCTTGCGGGGTGAATTCCAGTTCGAGCTCGCCGGACAGGTACTGGCGCTCGAATTCCTTGTTTTCGCCCACGTAGGACGAGATCATCTTCTTGATCTGGCGGGTCTCCAGCAGCAGCCCCAGGCCGAAGCCGTCAACGCCGGCGTTGTTGGAGATGCAGGTGAGCCCCTTGACACCGGAATCGCGCAGCGCACCGATCAGCGCCTCCGGGATGCCGCACAGGCCGAAGCCGCCCACGGCGATGATCTGGCCGTCCTTGACGATGCCCGCGAGCGCCTCGCCGGCGCTGGCGTAGATTTTGTTCATGCGTGCTCCTTCCTTGGTGGTCCAACGAATCCGGCAGGGTTTTGACCGGACGCACAAACGGGGCTTGCGCGGCGCGGTGCCGGAAAATTGTAACGGTACAATCCGGCGAGAATACGCAAGCGCCACACGGCGCAGCAATACGTAGGACTACATATGCCCGCCCTCGACTACCAGACCGCGTTCCAGCTCGCTCCGGTCGGCATGGTGATGTCGCGCGAGCGTGTCATGGTCGGCGTCAACGAGGAGGCCGCGCGCATCTTCGGCCATCCGCGCACGGCGATGATCGGGCAATCGTTCGAGCTGCTCTACCCTACCCACGACGAATACGAGCGCACCGGCGCGCGCATCGTGCCGATCATGAACGCGCGCGGCAGCTATTCCGACGAACGCATCATGAAGCGCGCCAACGGTGAGCTGTTCTGGTGCCACGTCACCGGCCGCGCGCTGGACCGCACCAAGCCGCTGGGCGAAGGCATCTGGACGTTCGAGGATCTGTCCGCGCACCGGCCGGTGACGGCGGCCCTGACGCCGCGTGAGCGCGACATCGCCGCGCAACTGGTGGAGGGCAAAACCAGCAAGCAGATCGGCAAGCAACTGGACATCAGCCCGCGCACGGTGGAGATCTATCGCGCGCGACTGATGAAGAAGTACGCCGCCAACACCTCGCTGGAACTGGTGCAGCGGCTGATGGGGCACTGATGCGACCCAGAGGCCGCCTTGATGCGGCGCGGACCGCGTCAGACCATCCCGTCGTCGGCGTTGATGATGGCGCCGTTGATGAAGTCCGACTGGTCGGAGGCCAGCAGCAGGATCAGGCCGTCGAGATATTCCGGCTTGCCGACGCGCTTGCGCGGCAGCATCTGCACCAGCTTCTGGCCGGCCTCGGTTTCCCAGTGGTGGTGGTTGATCTCGGTGTCGATGTAGCCCGGGCAGATGGCGTTGGTGTTGATGCCGTGGCGGCCCCATTCCAGCGCCATGGCACGGGTCATGTGCACCACGGCGGCCTTGCTCATGCAGTAGATGCCGATCTGCGACAGCACCTTCAGCCCCGCCACCGAGGCGATGTTGATGATGCGCGACTGCGGCAGCGGCGAGCCGTCCCTCTCGGCTCCCCTGGCTCGCGCGATCATGCGCTTGGCGGTTTCCTGCGCGACAAAGAAGGCACCGCGCGTGTTGGTGTCGAAGACGAAATCGAAATCGTCCGGCGTCACGTCGACCATGCGCTGCGTGGTCGAGACCCCCGAGTTGTTGACCAGGATGTCGATGGTGCCCGCTTCCGTCTCGGCGTGGGCGATGGCCGCGCGGATGCTGTCGGGATCGGTCACGTCCAGCCGTACCACGTGGGCGCTGCCGCCCTTCGACTCGATGTCGGCGCGCAGTTCCTTGAGCCGCTCGACCCGGCGGGAGGCCAGCACCACCTTGGCGCCCGCGGCCGCCAGCACATGCGCGAAACGCGCCCCCAGGCCGCTGGACGCGCCGGTGATCAACGCGACCTTGCCTTCCAGATTGATCGACAAACCCATGATGCGTGGTCCCCGTGAGCTGGTGAGTTGTAGTGGCAATGCGCCGGACCGTTCGTACGCGATCCCGCGCAGGTGAAGCGGGCGCAGCTTAGCAAAAAATCGAACGACCGTTCAAAAATTTCACTTGCCGCTTCCGGGCGCGTCCCCGACAATGCCGGATATTCTAATGCAGCCATCCGCCAGACCAATAAGCAAACGCCCTACAAGCGAAGAGATTCCCATGAACCAGCAGCAGCTCGTCGAACAGTACGGTCCTCGCGAATCCATGGAGTATGACGTCGTGATCGTCGGCGGTGGGCCGGCGGGCCTGGCGAGCGCGATCCGTATCAAGCAGCGGGCGGCCGAGACCGGCAAGGACGTTTCCGTGGTCGTGCTCGAGAAAGGTTCCGAACCCGGCGCGCACATTCTCTCGGGCGCCGTGATGGACCCGCGCGCGCTGGACGAGCTGCTGCCCGACTGGAAGGCACAGGGCGCCCCGCTCAACCAGCCCGTCACCGGCGACGATGTGCTGTTCCTGAGCGAGACCGGCGCCACCAGCACCCCGGACTGGCTGGTGCCGCGCAACCTGCACAACGAAGGCTGCTACGTCATCTCGCTGTCCAACGTCGTCAAATGGCTGGCGACGCAGGCTGAGGGTCTGGGCGTGGAGATATTCCCCGGCTTTGCCGCCGCGGAGGTGCTCTACGACGACCAGGGCGCCGTGCGCGGCGTGGCCACCGGCAACATGGGGATCGGCAAGGACGGCGAGCCGACCGACCACTTCCAGCTCGGCATGGAGCTGCTGGGCAAATACACCATCTTCGCCGAAGGCGCGCGCGGCCACCTGGGCCGGCAGTTGCTGGAGACATACCGGCTCGCCGAGGGCAAGGATCCGCAGAGCTTCGCCATCGGCCTCAAGGAGCTGTGGGAGATCGACCCGGCCAAGGCCAAGCCCGGCCTGGTGGTGCATACCGCCGGCTGGCCGATGGATGCCGATACGTTCGGCGGCGGCTTCCTGTACCACCTGGAAGACAACAAGGTCACGCTCGGCTTCGTGATCGGCCTCGACTACAAGAACCCGTGGATGAGCCCGTTCGAAGAGATGCAGCGCTGGAAGACGCATCCGGTCATCCGCGCGCATATCGAGGGAGGCAAGCGCATCGACTACGGTGCCCGCGCGATCAACAACGGCACGCCGCAGGCACTGCCCAAAACGGTGTTCCCTGGCGGCGCGCTGGTCGGCTGCGATGCCGGCTATCTGAATGCGGCGCGCATCAAGGGCAGCCACGCGGCCATCAAGAGCGGCATGCTGTGCGGCGAGGCGGTGTTCGAGGCGGTGACGGCGGGCCGCGCCGGCGATGAGCTGTCGGCCTATCCAGCGGCGTTCGAACAGAGCTGGCTGAAGGAAGAGCTCGACCAGACGCGCAACTTCAAGCTCTGGTTCAAGAAGCACGGCCGCATGGTCGGCAATGTCATGACCGGCATCGAGCAGTGGCTGCTGCCCAAGGTCGGCGTCAAGAGCCCGCCCTGGACGCTGCACAGCACGACGCCCGACAACGTCTCGCTCAAGCCGGCCGGCGAATGCCCCAGGATCGCGTATCCGAAGCCGGACGGCAGACTGACCTTCGATCGGCTGTCGTCGGTGTTCATCTCGAACACCAACCATGAAGAGAACCAGCCGGCCCACCTGACGCTGAAGGACCCGACCGTCCCCACGCGCATCAACCTGACGCAGTTTGCCGGGCCGGAACAACGCTACTGCCCGGCCGGCGTGTACGAATTCGTCAAGAACGACGACGGCACCGAGCGCCTGCAGATCAACGCGCAGAACTGCGTGCATTGCAAGACCTGCGACATCAAGGACCCGACGCAGAACATCGTGTGGGTCACGCCGGAAGGCGGCGGCGGCCCGAACTACGTCGGCATGTAAGCGCCGGGCGCCCAACAAAAAAGACGGCTTCGCGCCGTCTTTTTTGTTGCCTGCGTGGAGGGTCTTACGACGCCTTGGCCGCGATGGCCGGGGTCGCCACCGCCACGTCGCCGCATTGCGCGCGATGGCGCAGCGCGTGATCGATCAGCACCAGCGCCAGCAGCGACTCGGCGATCGGCGTGGCGCGGATGCCGACGCACGGATCGTGGCGGCCGAAGGTTTCCACCACGGTCGGCTCGCCCGCCTTGTCGATCGAGCGGCGCGGCGTGCGGATGCTGGAGGTTGGCTTGATCGCCAGCGACACCGAGATGTCCTGCCCGGTGGAAATGCCGCCCAGGATGCCGCCCGCGTTGTTGCCGACGAAGCCTTCCGGCGTCAACTCGTCGCCGTGCTCGGAGCCGCGCTGCGACACGGCATGGAAGCCGGCGCCGATCTCCACGCCCTTGACCGCGTTCAGGCCCATCATGGCATGGGCGATGTCGGCGTCCAGGCGGTCGAACAGCGGCTCGCCCCAGCCGACCGGCACGCCGGTCGCCACCACCTCGATGCGCGCGCCGACGGAATCGCCGTCCTTGCGCAGCGCGTCCATGTAGGTCTCCAGCTCGGCGATGATCTCCGCATTCGGCGCGAAGAACGGGTTGTTCGGCACCTCGTTCCAGTCGATGAACGGAATCCGGATCTCACCCAGCTGCGACATATAGCCGTGGATCTCGACGCCGAACTTCTCGCGCAGCCATTTCTTGGCGACAGCGCCGGCCGCCACCACGGGCGCCGTCAGCCGCGCGGACGAACGGCCACCGCCGCGCGGGTCGCGGATGCCGTACTTGTGCCAGTAGGTGTAGTCGGCGTGGCCCGGGCGGAAGGTCTCGACGATGTTGCCGTAGTCCTTGCTGCGCTGGTCGGTATTGCGGATCAGCAGGCAGATGGGCGTACCGGTGGTCTTGCCCTCGAACACGCCGGACAGTATCTCGACCTGGTCGTCCTCCTTGCGCTGCGTGACGTGGCGCGAGGTGCCGGGCTTGCGGCGATCGAGGTCGGGCTGGATGTCTTCGGCCGACAGCGCCATGCCCGGCGGGCAGCCGTCGATGACGGCACCGATGGCCGGGCCGTGCGACTCGCCGAAGGTGGTGACGGAAAACAGCAGACCGAGGGTATTGCCAGACATGATCGTGCTCGGAAAAGCGCCACGGCGGCCGTGGCGGGAAACATCGGGAAGCCGCTATTGTAAAGCCGATGGATCAGCCGCCGATGCCGAGCAGTTCGACCTCGAAGTTCAGCGTGGCGCTGGGCGGAATCGTGCCGGGCACGCCACGCGCACCGTAGGCGGTCGCCGCCGGGCAAGTCAGCTTGGCCTTGCCCCCCACCTGCATCTTCTGCACGCCTTCGGTCCAGCACGGGATCACCCGGTTCAACGGGAAGGAGATCGGCTGGCCGCGCTTGTAGGAGCTGTCGAACTCGGTGCCGTCGGTCAGCGTGCCGCGGTAGTGCACCTTGACCGTATCGGTCGCCTTGGGCGACGGCCCGCTACCCTTGACCAGATGCTGGATGATCACGCCCGACGGCAAAGACTCACCCGGCGCGGCAGATGCGGCCTGGACGTTGTATGCGGCAAGGACGAGCGACGTGGCGCACAGCAGCAGGGAAAAGCGTTTCATAGGCGAATGACGAAGGAGGTTGGAGATCAGGGTTTCAGATGGCGGGCCGCTTGACCCGCCGCGTTGCCAGTCGGCAGTGTAGCCAATTGCACCACGTCTAGCGCCGCTCGCCACGCAGGGCCAGCACGGCCGCCTGCAGCCCTTCCGGCGACGCGGCCTGCGGCGGCACCGGAGCGCCGATGCACAGCTCCAGCCGATTCAGGATGCCGCGGCGGAACGGCCGCGTCATCGCCGCCCCGCCCTGGCGCGAGAAAAAGCTGCCCCACAGGCCGCGCAGCGCCATCGGCACCACCGGCACCGGGGTGCGCTCGACGATGCGGCGCACGCCATCCTTGAACGGATTCACCTCGCCGGTGGCCGTGATCTTGCCCTCTGGGAAGATGCAGACCACCTCGCCCTCGGCCAGCGCGGCGGCAATGGTGTCGTAAGCACGCTTGAGCAGCGCCTCGTCTTCATGCGCCGGCGCGATGGGGATCGCCTTGACCGTGCGGAAGAACCACGACAGCAGCGGCACGCGGAAGATGCGGTGGTCCATCACGAAGCGCACCGGCCGGCCCACGAACGCCCCCACCACCACCCCATCGACAAAGCTGACATGGTTGCAGACCAGCAGGCACGGGCCTTCGTCGGGAATCTGCTCGGCGCCCTCCACCTTCACGCGGTAGACGGTATGGATCAGCAGCCACATCACGAAGCGGATCAGGAATTCCGGCACCAGCGTGTAGATGTAGATCGCCACGACGGCATTGAGGATGCCCGTCACCAGGAACAGCTGCGGGATGGTGAAGCCGGCGCGTGTGAGCACCATCGCCAGCACCGCCGAGGCGATCATGAACAGCGCATTGAGGATGTTATTGGCGGCGATGATGCGCGCCCGGTACGTCGGCTCGCAGCGGCTCTGGATCAGTGCATACAGCGGCACGCTGTAGAAGCCGCCGAACATCGCCAGCAGGAACAGGTCGGCCAGCACGCGCCAGTGGCGATGGTCCTGCAGGAAGCCGGCCACGCCCGTCAGCGCATCGTGCGCGACCAGCGCCTCGGCATGCGAGGCGAAGTACAGGTCCACCGCGAACACCGTCATGCCGATCGATCCGAACGGCACCAGGCCGATCTCCACCATGCGGCCCGAGAGCTTTTCGCACAGCACCGAGCCCAGGCCGATGCCGATCGAGAACACCGCCAGCAGCAGCGTCACCTCGTTCTGATCACCGCCGAGCACATTGCGCGCAAAGGCGAAGAACGAGGTCAGGAAGGTCGCGCCGACGAACCACAGCCACGAAATGCCGAGCAGGCTCAGGAACACCGCGCGCTGGTTGCTTGCCAGCTTCAGGTTGCGCCAGGTCTCGGAGACCGGGTTCCAGTGGATGCGCAGATCCGGCTGCGAGGCCGGCGACACCGGCACACCGCGCGCCGTCAGCCAGCCGGCGACAGCGATCGCCACGCATGCGATACCGGTCAGCGTCGGGCCGACCAGTTCGCCGTTGCGCGTGAAGTTGGCCAGCTCGCCGCCGCCGATGGTGCCGATCAGGATGGCGACAAAAGTGCCCATCTCCACCAGCCCGTTGCCGCCCACCAGTTCGGACGATTGCAGGTGCTGCGGCAGATAGGCGTACTTGACCGGTCCGAACAGCGTCGAATGCACGCCCATCAGGAAGGTGCACAGGTACAGCAGCTCGACCTGGCGCAGCGCAAAGCCCGCGCAGCCGATCGCCATGATGGCGATCTCCAGCGTCTTCACCAGGCGGATCAGCCGGGCCTTGTCCATGCGGTCGGCGATCTGCCCGCTGGTGGCCGACAGCAGCACAAACGGCGCGATGAAGATCGCCGAGATCAGGAACGCCGCCGAGGCCGGGTCCGCATTGCCGAACAGCGCGGCGTGATAGGTGACCAGCGAGGAGAAGGCGACCTTGAACACGTTATCGTTCATGGCACCCAGGAACTGGGTCCAGAAGAACGGGGCGAAGCGGCGCTGCTTCAGCAGGGAGAACTGGCTCGATTGGCTCATCTGACGGACACGTCGGGATTCAACAAAAAACCCGCTCGCGGTGCGGGCGGGTTTCGGGGGTTCGGGATACCGGCGTTCCCGGCACGGCCCGCGGCTTGAAGCCGGTCAGGCCGGTCAGTCTTCGCTGGCCTCTTCCTTCGGCCAGTCGCGGATGTACGCCTTGAGCATCTTGTTCTCGAAGTTCTGTTCCTCGAAGACGGCCTTGGCGACGTCGTAGAACGAAATCACGCCCATCAGCGTGCGGTTGTCGAGCACCGGCAGGTAGCGGGCATGCCGCTCCAGCATCATGCGGCGCACTTCGTTGACCTCGGTCTCGGGAGTGCAGGTGAGCGGATGGTCGTCCATCACCTTGCGGATGGTGGTGCCGTCATCGACCTTGCCGTTGCCCCGGGCGAGCACCAGGATGATCTCACGGAAGGTCAGCATGCCGACCAGCTCGCCGTATTCCATCACCACCAGCGAACCGATGTCGTATTCCGCCATCGTCTGCACCGCCACCTGGAGCTTGGTTTCCGGGGCCACGGTGTAGAGCGTGTTGCCCTTCACGTGAAGGATGTCGCTGACTTTCATGTTGCGTCTCCCAGGTCGGGATGCCGGTCCGCCGAGGCGGCGACCGCGCGCGGGTTGTGGTGATGCTTGTTCTTCGATCCTAGCCCAAACCGATGGGCTTCGACAAGCGCGTGGCGCAGAAAAAGCCTGTCAAAAACCGCGCCCGCTCGGCGTTTGCCCGGAATGCACCGCAACAGGGTCCGGTGCTAGCATGCGCCGTTCCGACCCTATTTGGTGCTTGCCTCCCATGTCCAAAGCCCGCTTCGACACGCTGGCGCTGCATGCCGGTGCCGCGCCCGACCCGGCCACCGGCGCCCGCGCGACGCCGATCCACCTCACCACCTCCTTCGTCTTTCGCGACAGCGAGCACGCCGCCTCGCTGTTCAACATGGAGCGCGCAGGCCACGTCTACTCGCGCATCTCAAACCCCACCGTGGCGGTGTTCGAGGAGCGCATGGCAGCCCTGGAGAACGGCGTCGGGGCGATCGCCACGGCGTCGGGCCAGGCCGCGCTGCACCTGGCCATCGTCACGCTGATGGGCGCGGGCTCGCATATCGTGGCGTCGTCGGCGCTGTACGGCGGCTCGCACAATCTGCTGCACTACACGCTGCGCCGCTTCGGCATCGAGACCACCTTCGTCAAGCCGGGCGACATCGACGGCTGGCGCGCGGCCATCCGCCCCGATACGCGCCTGCTGTTCGGCGAGACACTGGGCAATCCGGGGCTGGATGTGCTCGACATCCCGGCCGTCGCGGCGATCGCGCACGATGCCGGCGTGCCGCTGCTGGTCGATTCGACCTTCACCACGCCGTGGCTGCTGCAGCCGTTCGCGCACGGCGCCGACCTGCTCTATCACTCGGCCACCAAGTTCCTGGGCGGGCACGGCACACCATCGGCGGCGTGCTGGTCGATGGCGGCACCTTCGACTACGTGGCGGGCGGCCGGCACCCTGAGCTGACCGAGCCGTACGCGGGCTTCCACGACATGGTGTTTGCCGAGGAAAGCACCGTGGCGCCCTTCCTGTTGCGCGCCCGCCGCGAAGGCCTGCGCGATTTCGGCGCGTGCATGAACCCGATGGCGGCATGGCAATTGCTGCAAGGCATCGAAACGCTGCCGCTGCGCATGGCGCGGCACGTGGAGAACACGCGCCGCGTGGTCGCCTTCCTGGCGGGCCACCCCATGGTGGCGTCGGTGGCCTATCCCGAACTGGAGACGCACCCGGACCACGCGCTCGCCAAGCGCCTGCTGCCGAGCGGCTGCGGCGCGGTGTTCAGCTTCGATCTGCGCGGCGACCGGCGCGCCGGCCAGCCATTCATTGAATCGCTCGGCGTGTTCTCGCATCTGGCCAACGTGGGCGACGCGCGCTCGCTGGTGATCCACCCGGCATCGACCACGCATTTCCGCATGGATGCGGCCGCGCTGGCCGCCGCCGGCATCGGCGAAGGCACGATCCGCCTGTCGATCGGCCTGGAAGACGCCGACGACCTGATCGACGACCTCAAGCGCGGCCTGAAGGCCGCCGAGCGCGCCATGTCGGCCGCGCCGGGCAAGACCGCGCCCACCCCGACCGGAGCCCGCTGATGGAATGGACCGTACAAAGCCGGCGCGCCTATGCCGACACCGGCGGCAAGCCGTTCGACGCGGCGCTGCCATGCGTGGTCTTTGTGCACGGCGCGCAGAACGATCATTCGGTGTGGGGGCTGCAAACCCGCTGGTTCGCCCATCACGGCTTCAGCGTGCTGGCGGTCGACCTGCCCGCGCACGGCCGCAGCACCGGCGCCCCGCTGACGACCGTCGAGGCCATGGCCGACTGGGTGATGGCGCTGGCGCAGGCCGCCGGCGTCACCCGGCCGGTGATGGTGGTCGGCCACAGCATGGGCTCGCTGGTCGCGCTGGAGTGCGCCGCACGATACGCCGATCGCGTCGGCCGCATCGCCCTGGTGGCCACCGCCTGGCCGATGAAGGTCTCGGAGACCCTGCTCGATGCGGCACTGAACGACATGCCGGCCGCCATCGAGATGGTCAACGCCTGGTCGCATTCCAGCCTGGCCAACAAACCGTCCGCGCCGGGGCCCGGCTTCTGGATGCACGGCGTCAGCCAGCGCCTGATGGAGCACGTCGCGCGCGGCTCGCAGGCGCCGGTATTCCATACGGATTTCTCGGCCTGCAACGCCTACGCGCGCGGCGCGGAGGCCATGGCGGCAGTGCAGTGTCCCGCACTCGTGATCGTCGGAGACAAGGACCAGATGACGCCCGCGCGCGCCGGCAGGCAGGTGGCTGGCGGGCTGACGGGCAGCCGCGTGGTGGCCCTCCCCTGTGGCCACGCCGTCATGGGAGAATGTCCGGACGGCACGCTCGATGCGCTGATCGCCTTTGCACGCGAGCGCGCCACCATCGCCGCATAGCCGGCGTCCCGCACAGGAGGCGATCATGGCCACCACCGACGCGCACAGCTTCGGCAGCTTCGCCGAGTTCTATCCGTACTACCTGAAAGAGCACCAGAACCGCACCTGCCGGCGCTTGCATTTCGCGGGGTCGACCCTCGCGCTGGTGTGCCTGATCCAGCTGGTGTTCACGGGCAGCGTATGGTGGCTGCTGGCCGCCGTCGTCAGCGGCTATGCCTTTGCCTGGGTCGGCCACTTCGCCTTCGAGAAAAACCGTCCCGCCACCTTCCGCCACCCGGTCTACAGCCTGATGGGCGACTGGGTGATGTACCGCGACATCTGGGTCGGCAAGATTCCGTTCTGAGCGCGACTCAAGCGCGGACGACCGCCGTCAGCGATGCGGCGGCCGGCCCGGCCGCGGCTTCGGCGGCGGCCTTCACGCCAGGCTCGCCGGACGCGAACACGGCTTCCAGCGTGCAATCCAGCGCCGGGTTGTGGAGCTGGGCCTTGAGCATGCGCGTATCGCCCAACTGGCGCGCGAACGCCGTGCGCGACAGCCGCGGCAGGCTCAGCACCAGCTTCTCATAGAGCGGCCGCAGCGTGGTGGTATGCGCGTCGCACAGCAGCGCCCAGTGTGCCTGCCCGCGCTCCTGCTGCAGCCTGCCGACCAGATGCAGCATCTTCAGCTTGATCAGCAGGCCGGCCACGTAATCCGCCTCCAGCTGCAGGCGCCGGCCGATATCCAGTTCGCCGAGCGTACGCGGCGCGTGGTCGCGCGCGCGGTGCAGCAGCAGCAGGATGCCGAGCGCATCGAAGAATTCACTGCCCGGGAAGATGCGGCGCTGCCAGTAGCCCTGGCGGATGATCGGCAAGGTGGCGGCGATGGTCGCGCCCAGCAGCGTCACCAGCCAGCTGACGTAGATCCACACCAGGAAGATCGGCAGCGCGGCAAAGGCGCCGTAGACAGCCGTGTAGGTCGGGAAGCGCGCCACGTAATAGCCGAAGCCGCGCTTGGCGATTTCGAAGGCCACCGCGGCAACCAGCCCGGCCAGGAACGCATCGCGCCACGCGACGAGGGTGTTCGGCACGAACACATACAGCATGGCGAACGCGATGGCCGACAGCAGGATCGGCACCCCCCCCACCACCACGCCCAGCCCATACGGCAGCTTGGCGACGTAGCCCGCCGAGATCGACACCAGGTACGAGCTGACCGACAGGCTCGCGCCGATCAGCACCGGCCCAAAGCTGACCAGCGCCCAGAACACCAGCACACGCTGCGCCAGCGGCCGGCGCTGGCGCACGCGCCAGATGGCGTTGAGCGCATTCTCGACCATCAGCATGGTCATCACCGACGTGACGACCAGGCCGACCAGGCCGGCGGCCGTGAGCCCCTTGGCGTTGTGCGAGAACTGGTTGAGGTACGTCAGGATCGGCCGGCTGATGTTGCCCGGCACGAGATTGCTGAACAGATAGCCCTCGATGGCCGCCCGGAAGCTCTGGAACATCGGGAACGCGGTGAACAGTGCGAACGCCACCGTGAGGATCGGCACCAGCGACAGCACCGTGGTGAAGGTCAGGCTGCCCGCCACCTGCGGCAGACTGTCCTCGCCCGCGCGACGCGACGCATAGCGCAGCAGCGCACGCAGCTTGGGGACGTTCCATTGGCGGAGCACACGGGTATCGGACTGCATGAAGAATCAGACTGGGAGCAGATGAAGCGCGTTCGGGGCCGCAACTATAATACCGCGACCCTCTTTCCGCTTTGTCATGAGAGACATCCTCGTCCTGTACTACAGCCGCCACGGCAGCACGCGCGCATTGGCCGAAGCCATCGCGCAGGGCATCGAGAGCATGGACGGCGCGCAGGCGCGCGTGCGCACGGTGCCGGCCATCTCGACCGTATGTGAAGCCACGCAGCCCGAGGTACCGGGCAGCGGCCCGCCCTACGCGGAGGTGCGCGACCTGGAAGAATGCATCGGCCTGGCGCTCGGCTCGCCCACGCGCTTCGGCAACATGGCGGCGCCGCTCAAGTACTTCCTGGACGGCACCACGCCGCAGTGGCTCTCCGGCGCGCTGGCCGGCAAGCCCGCCTGCGTGTTCACCTCCACCGGCAGCATGCACGGCGGCCAGGAGACCACGCTGCTGTCGATGATGATGCCGCTGCTGCACCATGGCATGGTGATACTTGGCCTGCCGTACCAGCACAGCGAACTGATGTCGACCGATGCCGGCGGCACGCCGTATGGGCCGACACACGTGGCGCATCGCGGCGACACCGCCCCGCTCACCGCCACCGAACGCACGCTGGCCGTGGCGATGGGCCGGCGGCTGGCACAGACCGCGCTCAGGCTCGCCGCATGACGCCCACCGATCCCCCCGTCCCGCATTCGCGCGCGCTGTACCGCTTGAGCGCGGGCAGCCTGGTCGCGCTGATCGTGCTGTGCGCGGCATGGGAGCTGTGGCTCGCGCCGTTGCGCCCGGGCGGTTCGTGGCTGGCATTGAAGGCGCTGCTGCTGGCGTGGCCGCTGCCGGGGGTGCTGCGCCGCAATCGCTACACGATGCAGTGGGCGTCGATGTTCATCCTGCTGTTCTTCACGGAAGGCATCGTGCGGGCGACGTCCGACCGGGGTGCCTCGCGCGCGCTGGCATGGGCCGAAGTCGTGCTCAGCCTGGTGTTCTTCTTCGCCACCATCTTCTATCTGCGTCCGTTCAAGCGCGCGGCAGGACGCCTGCCCCCCCGCCCGCCATGACCCACGATGCCTTCCTGCAGGCCTGCGCCGATGCCATCGGTAGCGCGCACGTCCTCACCGCACCGGAAGACCTGGCGCCCTATCTGACCGACTGGCGCAAGCGCTTCACCGGCCGGGCCCGCGCCGTGCTGCGCCCGGCCCATCCCGAGGAGGTCGCCGCGCTGGTGCGCCTGTGCGGCGGCCATGGCGTACCGATCGTCCCGCAGGGCGGCAACACCGGGCTGTGCGGCGGCGCCACGCCCGACACTGCGGGCCATGCCGTGGTGATCTCGCTGCAGCGCATGCAGCACGTGCGCGCGGTCGATCCGATCAACAACACCATCACCGTGGATGCCGGCTGCATCCTGGCGAGCGTGCAGGAAGCCGCGGCGGCGGCCGGCCGCCTGTTCCCGCTGAGCCTGGCGGCTCAAGGCAGCTGCACCATCGGCGGCAACCTGGCGACCAATGCCGGCGGCACGGCCGTGCTGCGCTATGGCAACGCGCGCGAGCTGTGCCTGGGCGTGGAGGCCGTGCTGCCCAACGGCGAACTGTGGAACGGCCTGCGTGGCCTGCGCAAGGACAACACCGGCTACGACCTGCGCGACCTGCTGATCGGCGCGGAAGGCACGCTGGGCATCATCACCGGAGCGATGCTGAAACTGTTTCCGCAGCCGCGCGCACAGGTGACGGCACTGGCCGCATTGGCGTCGCCACGGCAAGCGCTGGCATTCCTGTCGCTGACGCAAAGCCATGCAGGCACGCTGCTGACGGGGTTCGAACTGATGTCGGCGTTCTGCCTGGAGCTGGTGCGCAAGCACTACCCGCAGTTGCGCGTGCCGTTCAGCCAGGCGTATCCGCAATATGTCCTGCTCGAACTGTCGGACCTGGAAAGCGAAGCGCACGCGCGCGGCGTGTTCGAAACCCTGATGGAAGATGCGCTGACGCGCGAGGTGATCCTGGACGCCGCGGTGGCGGAATCGGTCGCCCAGTCGCGCGAGCTGTGGAACCTGCGCGAGCACATCCCGCTCGCCCAGGCCGACGAAGGCAAGAACATCAAGCACGACATCGCCGTGCCGATCTCGCGCATCGCCGACTTCATCGATGTGACCGACCGCGCGCTGGCGGCCGCCTGCCCCGGCATCCGCATGGTGACCTTCGGCCACCTGGGCGACGGCAACCTGCACTACAACGTGTCGCCGCCGACCGGCCAGGACCACGAGGCCTTCCTGGCCAACCAGCCCGGCATCAACCGCATGGTGCACGACAGCGTGCATGCGCACGGCGGCTCGATCTCGGCCGAGCACGGCATCGGCCAGCTCAAGCGCGAAGACAACGCCCGCTACAAGAGCCCGGTCGAGCTGGCCGCCATGCGCGCAATCAAGCAGGCGCTCGATCCGCTCGGGCTGATGAATCCGGGCAAGGTGCTATAGCGCGATCGCTATAGATAGCCGAAGTAGCGAGCGGCCAGGTTGACCAGTGCGAAGGCGATGGACGCAGCCAGCATCCACAGCAGAAAACGCGGCACGCTGGTGGGCGGCAAGCGATGCTCGCCGACACTGAAGCGGCCGCCAATGCTCCCGCTCTGGGCGCTACGAATATAGGTGGTCCGGGCCGCCCCGGCCGGACGTCGCATGTGACGCGTGCTCATTTCAACTCTCCCTCCATACCTATGGCTGCCGCCAGCCAGCCCCCTGCTGCCGACGAGCACACAGCCCCGTTCAGGCTGCCCAAACAAGACTCCCCTGACTTCCCGTCTGGTCGGAACCGCACGGTGCCCATCATGCCTATCGGCGCGTCCAGGCCCTGCTTTACGTTCCGCGTCATCGCACGGAATTCGAGTTGAAACGTGATTGTTGTGGCACTACCCGACCGCTACGAAATGTAGCAAAAAATTACCCCCAATGGGGGTACCACAACCGAAAAAAAACGGCGGGATGATGCGCGGGTACGACGCTTGCGCCGGCGACAAGGACACGCCATCAACACAGGGAGTTTCCATGCCGGTGCAACCTTCGTTCGCCCCCTTGCCCCCTGGCGCTCACATCACGCCGCCGACACCACCCGAACCACCCCGCCCGCCGCCCGAAATGCCACCCCAGCGCTGACCTGCCAACCGGCGCGAGACCGCCTGCCGCCATCCATCTGATAGAATCTGCCGCCTCCCGTCTCCCGGGAGCAGCGTTTCAGCGTGCCTGCCTGGGCACCGCATTGCGCCAGATCTGCCCATAGCTCAGTTGGATAGAGCATCGGCCTTCTAAGCCGACGGTCGGGGGTTCGAATCCCTCTGGGCAGGCCAAAATTCCTTGCGAATCAATGGCCTAGAGAATCACCACATCGGAGTGGTTTCTGAAAACTGCGCTCGCAGTGTGCCATAGGTGCACCAAGGAAACTACCCGCAAACCGCCATCCCAGGCCGGTCTACAGCCCCCGCCCAATTGCCCACTGCACCAAACGCAGCAGCCGCCTCCGGCGGGACGAACGCCCGTGACATAATCTGCCCCGCGCCTGCAATGGACGCACCCCGAGAAACGGCACGTAAGCGCCCAGTACCACCAACCCACAAATGAGGATGGCGGTCATGGGCACGATCTCAGAGCGCACCGACAACGCAGGCGCTGCCACATTCCAGGCGAAGATTCGCCGCAAGGGCTTCCCCACCGTTTCAAAGACATTCCCGACCCGCGACGCAGCCGAGCAATGGATGCTTGGCGTCGAGGCAGAGCTGAGAATCCGGTCACCAGCCGCCGCTGCCAAACAAGCAAGGGTGAAACTTGAAGCGGAGCTTCATGCGCGGCCTCGCATCGTCGCGGACCTACTGAACCGCTATCTGGTCGAAGAGACGCCGAAGAAGAAAGGGGCCAGCGTGGAGGCTTACCGCATCCACGCCATGCTGGACTCACCTCTCGCTTTAGTTCACGTCACAAACCTGACTCAGCGCGATCTGCGTGATTGGCGGGACCAGCGCCTCACACAAGTCTCGGCCAGTACAGTCAACCGTGACCTAATACTACAGCCGTACCTATCGCCTAAGATGTTGTCCATGTGAGATGAGACGATCATGGTCCGATGCAAGGAACGGTGAGTGGCTGGGAGAGAGAGCTGGAAGGGTTGCACGAACGGCTGGGGATGCTGTTCAAGCGT
>CAKKOY010000017.1 GCA_919592095.1 Ralstonia syzygii subsp. syzygii
GGTGCTGGCATGGTCGCGATGGCGGCGCGCGCATCAGTGGCGCGCTCAGCAGTGTCACTACCGGGCGCGGGGATGTGCTCCGCCATTTTGAGCTACGGCTGTAGTACTAAGCCGTGCGCTCGGCCTGGCTGCAGCAGGGCATGTCGCCATACTTCGGCTCGGTCGGCTACGTGCGGGCGCGCAGCTTCGCGCAGTTCAAGCGGGCCATGCTGAACTGGGGCGCGCCGACCGAGAACCAGGTCTATGCGGACACCCGGGGCAACATCGGCTGGGTGCCGGGCGGTCTCGCCCCGATCCGCCCGAACTGGGACGGCCTGCTGCCCGTACCCGGCGACGGCCGCTACGAATGGGCCGGCTTCTGGCGCGACGACCAGTTGCCCTCCGCCTACAACCCCAAGTCGGGCTATTTCACCTCGTCCAACGAGATGAACCTGCCGGCCGATTACCCCTACCGCGAGCGCAAGCTCGGCTTCGAGTGGACCAACGGCTCGCGCCACGCGCGCATCGACGAAGTGCTGGCGCGGCTGGACAGCGTGTCACTGGAAGATTCGATGCGGCTGCAGAACGACATGGTGTCGATCCCGGCGCGCCGGCTGATGGCGCTGCTGACGCCGCTGTCGTCCGGCGACGCCGGCACGCAGGCCGCGCTCGACCTGTTCAAGGGCTGGAACGCGACCATGCTGGCCGATTCGCCGCAGGCCGCGCTGCACGAGGTCTGGTTCACGCACCACCTGGGCCGCGCATTCAAGCATGCCGTGCTATCCAAGGCCGCCGCCGATGCGATGGGCGCGCCCGATCCCGCCGTGATGCTCGACGTGCTGGAGCATCCGCAAGGCGCCGGGCGCAGGTTCGGCGAAGACCCGCAGCAGGCCGCGGCAAAGCGCGACGCCGTGCTGCTGTCCAGCCTGCGCGATGCCTGGGCCGACATGGTCAAGCGCCAGGGACCCGATCCACGGGCGTGGAACTGGGGCGCGCTGCACCACAACCTGAATGCGCATCCGTTCGCCGCCATCGTGGATGACGCCACGCGCGCCAGGCTCAACGTCGGCCCCACGCCCGAGGGCGGCAGCGCCTACACGCCCAACCAATCGACCTACCGCGCCAGCGACTTCCTGCAGACCAACGGCCCGTCGTTCCGCACGGTGATCGACGTCGGCAACTGGGACAACTCGCGGGCCATCAACCTGCCCGGCCAATCGGGCGACCCCGACAGCCCGCACTATCGCGATCTCGCGCCGATGTGGCTCACGGGGCAGTACTTCCCGCTGCTGTATTCGCGGCGCGCGGTGGAGTCCGCGACTGAGATGAGGATCCGGTTGGTGCCCGCACACTGAAGGCTGGGCGAGGCCATCGCTCCGAGACGCGCCGGCCCCTGGGGGCAAGGCCGCATGAGGGCCGGTTGTCAGCGCACAAAGCGCTGGCAGCCCAAGCAGCAGGCTGTCGGTATCACGCACGTCCCTGGGGTGAGGTCACGTGGTCAGCGGCGCATACCGGCAGCATCATCACCACGTCAGGACATCGCCGCCCCTGCCAGCGCCGCGCGCACCGTCTCGGCACGCGGGATCGGCGCGACGGCGCTGTAACCGGTGGTCGACAGTGCGGCGGCCACATTGGCGTAGCAGGCCGCGTCCTGCGGCGTGTCGCCCGCCACGATGCGCGCAACGAAGGCACCGCCGAAGCAATCGCCCGCGCCGGTCGCATCGACCGCCTCCACGGTATGGCGCGGCACCAGCGTGCGCGCCTCGGGCGTGGCCACATAGCAGCCTTCCGCGCCCATCTTGAGCGCCACCAGCCGGATGCCCCAGCCGAGCAGCGTATCGACGATGGCATCGCGGTCGTGGCAATCGAGCAGCACGGTCACATCGTCCCAGCTCGGCAGGCACAGGTCGCAGGTGCGCATCGCCTCGCGCATCACCGCGCGGGCGCGCGCCAGCGGCCACAGCCGCAGGCGCAGGTTGGTGTCGAACGACACCGTCACGCCCGCGGCGCGCGCATGCGCCATCGCCGCCAGGCCGGCATCGCAGGCAGTGTCGCTGATCGCCAGGCTGATGCCCGACAGGTGGAAGACCTTGGCGGCGGCGATGGCCTGCAGCGGCAGTTGCGCGATCTGGAAACGGCTCGCGGCCGACCCGGCGCGCAGGTAATCGAAATGATGGCCGCGCGCGTCGTGCGAGACGAAGTACAGGCCGGTGGCGGCCTGCGCATCGGTCTGCACGTAGGTGTGATCGACGCCCTCGGCCTGCCACAGCGCGCGCAGGGCCTGGCCGAAGCGGTCGCCGCCCACCGCGCTGATGTAGCCGGTGCGCGCGCCCTGCCGCGCGGCCGCGATGCAGAAGTTGGAGGTGTCGCCGCCGTAGCCGAGCGTCCACGCGGCGCTGCCCGGATCGGTCTGGTTGAACTCGACCAGCGCTTCGCCATAGGCAAGGATATCCGCCATGCCCGCCCCGCTCAGAAGTACGTCTGCACGACGTCGACGACGTTGTAGGCGTCATCGATGACGGGAATCTGGCGCCACTTGTCGAACGTCAGGCAGGGGTGCGAGATGTCGAAGGCGATCATGTCGCCGACCTTGATGTCCTCGCCGGCGGCGATCTTGAGGTAGGCGTGCTGGTCCATCATGCCGGTGACTTCCCAGTGCGCCGGCGTGGCCGTGGCCGACGCATCGCCCGGGCGGTAGCGCTGCACCGGCAGCGGGAAGCCGGCATCGAAGGCGGCATCGCGCTTGCCCAGCGCCACGATGGCGCGCTCGGGCTCCGGCACCGATTGCACATAGGCCCACACCTGCAGCGCCGGCAGCAGGCTGGAGCGCATCTTGTGCGCGACCGGGTTGCGCACGTTGATCTGCGCCTGCGCCGCCTTGTAGATGCCCACGTCGTGCGTGAGATAGCAGCCGGGACGCAGCACCAGGTCGAACGGCTGGCCGATGTCGGCCTTGGAGAATTCCTCGGCCACCACGTCATACCAGGCCGAGCCAGCGCCGGTCAGCACCGGTGGCGTGCGCTGCAGGCGGCCGGCCGCAGCCAGATCGCCGAACACCTTGACGGCACGCCGCAGGAACGCGCGGATCTCGCCCGCCTCTTTCAGCACGCCTTCATAGACCTCCACGCCGGCCAGCCTGACCGCGCCACCGGCCCGGACAAGCGCCTCCAGCACCGATTGCAGCTGCGCATCGTCGCGCACGCCGGTGCGTCCGCCCAGCTCGCCCAGTTCGATCAGCACCTGGATCGGCCGACCGGCCTTGCCGAAGAACGCCGCCAGCTGGTCGACCTGATCGGCCGCATCCACCAGGCAGAAGAATTCGAACGACGGATCGGCCAGCAGTTCGGCCAGGATCGCCATGTTGCGCTTGCCGATGAGCTGGTTGGCCATCAGCACGCGGCGCACGCCGTGCACATAGGCGATGCGCGTCTGGTGCGCGGTCGCCAGCGTGATGCCCCACGCGCCACCGGCCAGCTGGCGCTGGAACAGGCGCGGCGCCATGGTCGTCTTGCCGTGCGGCGCGAGCTTGGCGCCGTATTCGCCCACGAAACGCTGCATCCAGGCCAGGTTGTGCTCCAGCCGCGAGTGCGACAGCACCGCCGCCGGCAGGTTGAGGTCTTCGTTCAGCACGTTCCAGCGCTGCGTGGCGACCTGCTCGGAAGTGCAGGCGGCCTCAAGCGCACCCAGTCCCTTGTCGAGCGGGTTGACCACCGTGGCGGCGTCTCCTTGGTACTTTGTATCACTCATGGAAATCGTCTCGTATTCCAGTGCGGGTAAATATCGGGTTGACACCATGATAGCGACGAACCTATTCTCCGGTCCAACCTGTTACAAAGTAACAAACCACAGCGGCCTCCACTATCCGGAGTTCTGCCCATGCGCGAACCGATGGACATTGTCACCCGCATCTCGCAGCGCGCCACCGAGCTGCGGCCGGCCGAGCAGAAGGTTGCGCAGACCGTGCTGGGCGACATTGCCGAGGCGGCCGCGGGCAGCATCCAGACCCTGGCCGAGCGCGCCGGCGTGAGCGAAGCCAGCGTCACCCGCTTCGCCAAGGCGATGGGCTGCCGCGATGTGCGCGAGCTCAAGCTCAAGCTCGCACAGGCGGCGGCCGTGGGCCAGCGCTTCCTCGATGGCGGCGCCGACCGCCCGCCCTCCAGCGCCGACGGCATCCTGGCCGACATCACGCACGCGCTGGAGGCCAACCGCGCGCTGGTGCGGCCCGATGCGTTCCGCGCGGCCGCCACGGCGCTGGTGGGCGCGCGCATGATCGCCGTGTTCGGCATGGGCGGCGGCTCGACCACCATGGCCGACGAGATGCGCTACCGCCTCGCCCGGCTGGGACGGCCGGTCAGCACCTATCATGATGCGATGCTGCAGCGGATGGTGGCCGCCACGCTCGGCCCGGAGGACGTGATGGTGGTGTTCTCCGTCACCGGGCAGGTGCCGGAGATCATCGATGGCGTCAACATCGCACGGGAATACGGCGCCAGGGTGGTCGCCGTCACGGCCATCGGCTCGCCGGTGGCGGCACTGGCCGACATCCTGCTGCCGATCCAGGCGATGGAGACCGACTTCATCTTCAAGCCATCGTCATCGCGCTACGCCATGATGATGATGATCGACCTGCTGGCCACCGAAGTCGCGTTGCAGCAAGCCGACCGCAGCAAGGAGCTGTTGCGGCGTATCAAGTATGTGCTCGATGCGCATCGCGGCGGCGGCAACCGTCAGCCGCAGGGAGATTGATATGCAGCAGTACGACAGCGTCATCCGAAGGGTCCGCATCGTCGACGGCAGCGGCCACGAGCCCGAGTCCACGCTGTTCGACGTCGCCATCGCCGATGGCCGCATCGCTGCCATTGCCACCTCCGATTCCACCGCTTGGCTAGGCGACGAGGAAACCGATGGCGAGGGCCGCGTGCTGGCGCCCGGCTTCATCGACGCCCATACCCACGACGACACCAACGTGATCCGCACGCCGGACATGCTGCCCAAGGTGTCGCAGGGCATCACCACCGTCATCGTCGGCAACTGCGGCATCAGCGCGTCGCCGGCCACGCTCAGGGGCGAGCCGCCGGACCCGATGAACCTGCTCGGCCCGGCCGGCGCGTTCCGCTATCCGACCTTCGCGTCATACGTGGAGGCGGTGGAGCGCGCGCAGCCGGCCGTCAACGTGGCGGCGCTGGTCGGCCACACCGCGTTGCGCAACAACCACCTGGACCGGCTCGACCACTCCGCCACGGCGCCGGAAGTCGGGGCGATGCGCGCGCAGTTGCGCGAGGCGCTCGCGCACGGCGCGCTGGGCCTGTCCACCGGCCTGGCCTATGCCAACGCCTATGCCGCCACCACCGAAGAGGTGATGGGCCTGGCCGAACCGCTGGCCGAAGCCGGCGCGCTGTACACCACGCACCTGCGCACCGAGTTCGCTGCCATCCTCGAGGCGATGGACGAGGCCTACCGCATCGGCCGGCACGCGCGCGTGCCCATCGTCATCTCGCACCTGAAGTGCGCGGGCACCGCCAACTGGGGACGCGCCGGCGAGGTGCTGGATTCGATCGAGGCCGCGCAGCGCTACCAGCCGGTCGGCTGCGACTGCTACCCGTACACCGCCAGCTCGTCCACGCTGGACCTGAAGCAGGTGACGGACGCATTCGACATCGTCATCACCTGGTCCGACCCGCATCCGGACATGGCCGGACAGACCTTGCAGGCCATCGCCGCCGCCTGGGGCACCGACCTGCTGGAGGCCGCGCGCCGCCTGCAACCGGCCGGCGCCGTCTACCACAACATGTCGGCCCAGGACCTGGACCGCATCATCGCGCACCCCGCCACCGTGATCGGCTCCGACGGCCTGCCCAACGAGCCGAAGCCGCATCCGCGCCTGTGGGGCGCCTTCCCGCGCGTGCTCGGCTACTACAGCCGGGAACGCAAGCTGCTGAGCCTGGCGGCGGCCATCCGCAAGATGACCGGACAATCCGCCGAGCGCTTCGGCCTGGCCGAACGTGGCCTCGTGCGCGAAGGCTGGTGGGCCGATCTCGTGCTGTTCGATCCGGACACGGTGCGCGACGTCGCCACCTTCAGCGACCCGAAGCAACCGGCCGCCGGCATCGCGGCGGTATGGGTCAACGGCACGCTGTCGTACCGCGACGGGGCCGTGCAGCCGCACCGGGCCGGGCGCTTCCTGCGGCGCGGGCCGCGCACGCATACCCAGCCCACGCCCGAACTCCATTGAACCCGAACTGCATACAAGCACCGTTGAAAGGAACCCAGCAATGACGATTACCCGGATTGGCGTCGAAGGCGGCACCGGCACCGGCGGCCAGCACCTGCCCTTTGCCCGCGCGGCCGGCGCGGACGGCTGGCTGTTCGTGTCGGGCCAGACGCCGATGGTGGGCGGCGAGGTGGTCGGCCACGGCATCGTCGAGCAGACGCACCAGACCCTCAAGAACCTGCACGCCATCCTGGCCGAGGCCGGCTACGGCCTCGAGCACGTGGTGCGCTGCGGCGTGTGGCTGGATGATCCGCGCGACTTCCCGTCGTTCAACAGGGTGTTCAAGGAATACTTCGGCGCCCATCCGCCGGCACGGTCATGCGTGGTGTCGAGCATGGTGATCGACTGCAAGGTCGAGGTCGATTGCGTGGCGTACAGGAAGCCGTAAAGACCGCATCCATAACAGGCGCCTTCCAAGTCAGGGCACCAGACCACCAACCATCAACGTTCGCAGAGGAGGAAACCCATGGCCCCGTTGCAAGGCAACTCGCTGCTGCTGGCCGCGGCGATGGCGGTGGTTGCGCTGATCTACCTGATCGCCGTGCGCAAGCTCAATCCGTTCGTCACGCTGATCGTTGTGTCGCTGGTGCTGGGCGTGGTCGTCGGCATGCCGATGGGCAACATCGTCAAGGCATTCGAGACCGGCGTGGGCAACACGCTCGGCCACATCGCGCTGGTGGTGGGCCTGGGCACCATGCTGGGCAAGATGATGGCGGAATCCGGCGGCGCCGAGCGCATCGCCAAGACGCTGATCCAGGCCTTCGGCGAGCGGAACGCGCACTGGGCGATGATGGTGGTGGCCTTCATCATCGGCCTGCCGGTGTTCTTCGAGGTGGGCTTCGTGCTGCTGATCCCGATCGCCTTCAACGTGGCCAAGCGCACCGGCACGCCGATGCTGATGGTAGGCCTGCCGATGGTGGCGGGCCTGCCGATGGTGGCGGGCCTGTCGGTGGTGCACGGCCTGATCCCGCCGCACCCGGCCGCCCTGCTGGCGGTGACGGCCTACCAGGCGGACATCGGCAAGACCATCCTGTACGCGCTGATCGTTGGCCTGCCGACCGCCATCATCGCGGGGCCGCTGTTCGCGATGCTGATCTCGCGCCATGTCAGGCCGGACCCGGACAACCCGCTGAAGAAGCAGTTCGTCGAGGCCGACAGCAGCCGCGAGCTGCCGCCGTTCGGCATCACGCTGTTCACGATCCTGCTGCCGGTGGTGCTGATGCTGATCGGCAGCTGGGCCGACCTGCTCACCACGCCCAAATCGCTGGCCAACGATCTGCTCAAGCTGGCCGGCAACTCGGTGATGGCGCTGCTGATCGCGGCGCTGGTGAGTTTCTACACCTTCGGCCGCGCACGCGGTTTCAGCCGCGAGGCCATCCTCAAGTTCACCAGCGAGTGCCTCGCGCCGATCGCCACCATCACGCTGGTGGTGGGCGCGGGCGGCGGCTTCGGCCAGATCCTGCGCGACTCGGGCGTGTCCAAGGCGATCGTGGCCGTGGCCATGGGCGCGAGCCTGTCGCCGCTGCTGCTGGGCTGGGTGGTGGCGGTCATGATCCGCATCGCCACCGGCTCGGCCACGGTGGCCATGACCACCGCCTGCGGCATCGTCGCACCGATCGCCGCGGCCTCGGGCGCAGCCGTGCGGCCGGAGCTAATGGTGCTGGCCACCGGCGCCGGCTCGCTGATCCTCTCGCACGTCAACGACGGCGGCTTCTGGCTGGTCAAGGAATACTTCAACCTGACCGTGCCGCAGACCTTCCAGACGTGGACGGTGCTGGAGACCATTATCTCGATCGTGGCGCTGCTGCTGACGCTGGCGCTCGCCACGGTGATCTGACCACCTTTTCGTTCCAGGAGCACGTTGTGGGTATTGATTCCGTTGTCCAGGCCGGCCCGGTGATTCCGGTGCTGCAGTTCCAATCCGTCGACGAGGGCGTGGCGGTATGCCGCGCGCTGTATGCCGGCGGCATCCGCACGTTCGAGATCACCCTGCGCACGCCGGTGGCGCTGGAGGTGATCCGCGCCGTGGCCCGAGACCTGGGCCCGGATGCGATCATCGGTGCCGGCACGCTCACGCGGCCAGCGCACTTCCAGCAGGCGAAGGACGCCGGCGCGGTGTTCGCGGTCTCGCCCGGCATCACCCCGGCGCTGGCACAGGCACAGGCCAAGTCCGGGCTGGAGTGGCTGCCGGGCATCGCCACCCCATCGGAGCTGATCCTGGCGCAGGAATTCGGCCTCTCCACGCTCAAGTTCTTCCCGGCCGAGGCGGCAGGGGGCATCCCGATGCTCAAGTCGATCCACGGCCCGTTCGGCGACGTGCGCTTCTGCCCGACCGGCGGCATCACGCCCCAGACGGCGCCGGACTACCTCGCGCTGCCCAACGTGGTCTGCGTGGGCGGCTCGTGGATGGTGCCGAAGGACAAGGTCGCCGCCGGCGACTGGGCCGGCATCACGGCGCTCGCCAGGGAAGCCGCCGCGCTGAAGCGATAACGATCCCCCCTGCCGCGCGGCCGGCCCGGGCATCACACGAAGCTGACCGCGCGCGCCATCTGCTCCCGATAGCGGGCCATGTCCTCGATGGTCAGCACCGGCAAGCCGTGCTGATCGGCAAAGCGCACCGCATCATCGCGGCGCGCCATGGTGCCGTCGGGCAGCATCAGTTCGCACAGCACCGCCGCGGGCGACAGGCCCGCCAGGCGCGCCAGGTCGACCGAACCCTCGGTATGGCCGCGCCGTGCCAAGACCCCGCCCTCCCTGGCCACCAGCGGGAACACGTGCCCAGGGCTGACGACGGATTGCGTATCGGCATCCGGCGCAATCGCCGCGCGGATGGTGGTGATGCGGTCGGCCGCCGACACACCGGTGCTCACGCCGGTGCGCGCCTCGATCGACACCGTAAAGGCGGTGCCGTACTGGCTGCAGTTGTGCTCCACCATCGGACGCAGGCCCAGCGACGCGGCCTTCTCGGCGGTCAGGCACAGGCAGACGATGCCGCTGCACTCGCGGATCAGCATTGCCATGCCGGCGTGCGTCAGCCTGTCGGCGGCGATGATGAGATCGGCTTCGTTCTCGCGGTCCGCATCGTCGAGCACGACGACCGGCATGCCGAGCCGCACGGCGTCGAGCGCGGCGACCATGCGCGCCGGCATGCCGGCGGGATCGAAGCGGGCCTCGATGGAATCGGTGGGCGCATTGCCGGACGGCAACGCGGGCGGATGCACTATGGGGGATTGCTGCGTGGACAACATGGAAACGCTCCTCGCTTGAATGGGCGACAAGACGTTCCAGGGCACGCGGAAGCGCACGCCCGTGCCACGCGGCGGCGCGGCCGGCGCAGGGCAGGCCGCACCCGCGGCGCGGGAGCGCATCGTTCCGCACATCTTCTTCCATCCGGACTCTGACCGTCGGCCCCGGCATCTCACCGGATCTGCTGACCCCGGCATGCGCAACGCATGCCGGGCGCTCGCGGGCTCGCAGGACCATGGCCCGCATACCGCCGGTGGGGAATTCCACCCCGCCCTGAAGACGTACCAAGCCGGCAAAAGCGCCGGCAGCCGAGATGCTACACCAGCCGCCCGCCATGCATCGCCCCTGCTGACGGGTCGGATAAACCGGCCGCCCGGCGGAACATTCGGCGCGGGAACGGCCGGTTCGGGCGGCATCCGTTGCAGCCGAACCTTGCCTGGTCTACGGCGTTCTGCCGTTCATCCTCCGTTCATCTTTGCGTCAGGCCCGTTTCATTCAATGCCTGGGCTGCCATTCATGTTGGGCTTCAACAATAGGCCTGTACCGCTCGCACAGTACATCGCCGGCAAGACCAACAGACCAACCCAGTACGAGGGGAAACTTCGATGAAACACCTTGGTGTGGTATTCCAGACTGACGCGCCGATCCCGATGGCCTGGCCGCATCACCCCATGCTGACGACACGCCAGCAGGACATCCTGCGGGAAGCCGCGCACGGCAAATCCAACGCGGAAATCGCCCAGACCCTGCATATCAGCGTGGAAACGGTCAAGACGCACGTGCGCCAGATCCTGATGCGGCTGGAAGCGCGCAACCGGACCGAACTCGCCGCGATGTACCAGCAGGCGCTCCATCACCACGGACGCTGGCAGTAAGGCCCTCGCGCCGCGAAATCGCGGACGAGGAACGCGGCGGCGCACGCCGGCCAACCATGTGCTGATCCGGGATCGACTAGAATCCTAGCCTTTCCGACCGTGCCCCTCTCCGCATGGATTCCCGTCTTGCTTCTTCCGGCCGCCCGGCGCGCCGCTCGCCGTGGATGGCGTTGCTCGTCATCGCCCTCATCGCCGTGTTTGTCACGCTGTGGACGGATGACCTGTTCCAGCGCTCCACCCTGTTCCGCCCCGATGAGGGCCGCTATGCCGAGATCCCGCGCGAGATGGTGGCCACCGGCGACTGGATCACGCCGCGCCTGAACGGCCTGAAGTACTTCGAAAAACCGCCGCTGCAATACTGGACCACCGCCGCCACCTTCCAGGCCTTCGGCGTCCAGGCCTGGGGCGCGCGCCTGTGGCCGCTGCTGTTCGGGCTGGGCGGCATCGCCATCACGGCGTGGACGCTGGCGGCCTATCGCGGCAGGCGCGCGGCGGCGGCGGGCGCGGCCATCCTCGCGTCGTCGCTGCTGTACCTGCTGTTCGGGCAGGTCATCACGCTCGACATGGGCGTGGGCTTCTTCCTGACCCTGGGCGCATGCGGCTTTGCGCTGGCGCAGCGGCCGGGCGCCTCGCGCGGCGCGCGGCTCGGCTGGATGCTGATGGTGTGGCTGGCCCTGGCGGGCGCGACCCTGACCAAGGGCCTGATCGGCGTGGTGCTGCCGGGCCTGATCGGCGTGGCCTACCTGCTGATGACCCGCGACCGGGCCCTGCTGCGCCGCATGCACTGGCTGCCCGGGCTCGCGCTGTACCTGGTCGCCACGGTGCCGTGGTTCGTGCTGGTGCAGCGTCGCAACCCCGAGTTCTTCGACTTCTTCTTCATCCACGAGCACTTCCAGCGCTTCCTGACCACCGAGCACCATCGGGCCGGCAAGTGGTGGTACTTCATTGCCGTGGGCGCGGCCGGGCTGCTGCCGTGGACACCGCTGCTGCTGGCCGCCATCGGCCGGCGCATCGGCCGCGTGGCCGACCTCTTCACCGGCACGCGCGAGTTCGACCTGATGCGCTGGAGCATCGCCTGGGCGGCGATGATCTTCCTGTTCTTCTCCGCCTCCAGCTCCAAGCTGCCGGGCTATATCGTGCCCGCCTTCCCGGCCCTGGCGATCTGCCTGGCACTGGCCCTGGAGCGCCTGTCGACCCGTGCGGTGGCGTGGGCGCTGGGCGTCAACCTGCTGATCGCGATAGGGCTGTGGTTTGCGGTGCCCATCATCGGCGCCAAGGCCGGCGCCAAGATGCCGGCCGAGCAAGTCGCGCAGGCCATGCCGGTGCTGCGCGAAGTGCTGGCGATGCTGGCCATCGGCACGCTGGCCGCGCTGCTCGCCCTGCGCTGGCAGCGCCGCGCGCTGGCCGTGATTGTGCTGGCGCTGTCCGCCCTGTTCTGCTGGGACCGCACGCTCAATGCCAGCGATATCTTCCGCGAGGCGCTGTCGGCCCGCGACGTGATCGACCAGACCCTGCGCGCGGACGGCCCGATCCCGGCCGAAACGCCGTTCTACTCGGTCGAGAACCTGGACCAGACCGCGATCTACTATCTCGGCCGGCCGATGACGCTGGTCTCGGGCTTTGACGAACTGGACATGGGCGCGGGCCTCGAGCCCGACAAGGTCATCGCCACCACCAATGACTGGATCCGCCGCTGGACCGACGGGCCGCCCGCCTACGCCTTCATGCGCCGCGCCACATGGCAGAAGCTGATGGACGCCGGCGTGCCGATGCGGGTGGTGGCCGAATCGGCCGACAAGGTGGTGGTGGCGCGCCGCTGAGCGGCGTCTTCGCTTGGTGACAACGCAAGCAGGGCCGCTGAAGGCGCGCGGCCCTTACCACGTGCAGCTGCCGTGCAGGAACGCCCACTCCTCGCACTCGTCCCCGCCGGGGCTCACGCAGATGCCGACCTCGCCCCCGCCCGGTCGGGTCGAGAATTCGAGCTGGCCGCCGCGCTGCAGGCAATAGGCCGACGCCGGATTCGCCGTACCGGTCCGCGCGGACTCTCGCGACGATGCGGGTGAACCGGGGGCGAGGGCGGTGGGCGGCGGCACAGGCCGGACCGGCTGCACCAAGGCAGGCGACGGCGACACGGCGTGCGGCTGCGGCGCGGGCTGGATCGTCGTGCGGGGCAGCTCCCACGGCGGCATCGGCGAGGAACAGGCCGCCAGGCCCATCGCCATCGCCATGGCAAGCGCCCGCACCGGCCCCCTGGCGGCACCCCGCCGGCCTTGTGCGGCAGCGCCCACGAAACAGACTGCGCGATTCATGCATGCCCTCCCGAAGCGGTCTCTGGTGGAAAGCACGCGACCGGCGTGCATGACGGACCACATCATGCGCCATGTCACGCGCCACGCCTAAGGATAGCGTACGCGGATGACAGCGCCGCTCAGGCCGTCGCGGCCGGCATCGGAAAACGCATCGTCACGCGGAAACCGGGCTGGGGTGCATCGGCATCGGCCTGGCCGATGCTCAGGTCGCCGCCCAGGTGCCGCACCAGCCGGTCGACGATGGCCAGCCCCAGCCCGCAGTGCGCGTTGCCGCCGCGCGCCGGGTCCAGCCGCACGAACGGCCGCATGACGCGGTCGACGGCGTCCTGGGGGATGCCGGCGCCGTGATCTTCCACCATCAGCGTGAAGCTGCGTTCGTCGGCCGCGGTTGCCACGCGCACGGGTTCGGCACCGTAGGCGAAAGCGTTGTCGAGCAGGTTGACGACGATGCGCTCGAGGTGCGTCGGCTTGAGGCGGAAGCGGTCGCCGGCGCGCAGGTCCAGCGCCACTTGCTTGCCCTGTTCGGCAAACGGCTGCACCAGCCCGCGCAGATGACGATCGACCATCACATCACGGGCCTCGCTGTCGCCGCTTTGCGCATAGGCCAGGAACTGCTCGACGATGGCCGACATCGAGTCGACATCGCGCTCGATGCCGGCGCCCGCCTTGGGGTCGGTCAGCATCTCGGCGCGCAGGCGCAGCCGCGACAGCGGCGTCTTCAGGTCGTGGGCGATGCCGGCCAGCATGGTGTTGCGCTCTTCGTCGGCGGCCGAGAGGTCTGCCGCCATGCGGTTGAACTGGTCGGTCAGTTGGCGCAGCTCGTACGGGCCGCGCTCCTTGAGCGGCGCCACATACCGCCGCCGCGCCAGCGCGCCGGGGGCCTCGACCAGCGCGCGCACGGGCCACTGGAGCTGCCATGCCGCAAACAGCGAGAACGCGATGGCGATCGCCAGCACCACCATCACGCCCGGCACCACGGCACTGACGGTCGGCGGCGCATGGACCCACAGCAGCGGCATGGCGATCCATTTGTCGCGGTGCGGCAGGTGCACGAACACGCGCGGCGTAGTGCCCGAGTCGAGCCGGACCTCCGACCCCGCCGGCAGGCGGCGCAGCAGTTGGCGGGCCAGTTCGGCCGATTTATCCGACGCCGACAGCGCGTCGCCGGCCGGCGGCACCGCGGTTTCTGTCAACAGATCGGGCAGCGTTGCATGCAGGCGGCCATCCGCCACCGCCTGGAACGCCTGCAGTTGGAAGGCCATCTGGTCGACCGAGGCCTGGAACTGGCGCTCGTGCCGCTCCGAGCGCAGGATGCCCAGCCACGAAAAATGGCTCAGCACGAGCACCGCGACAATCAGGACGGCCAGGCGGCCGAACAGCGTGTCAAACCTGGCTCTGAACTTCATCGTGCGGATCCCTTTCATCGGGAACGAAGGTGTAGCCGCGGCCGCGCACGGTCTGGATATAGCGCGGACGCTGGGCGTCCTCATCCAGCACGCGGCGCAGGCGCCAGACCTGCACATCGATGCCGCGATCGGACACGCTGCTGCCCGGGCCGTACATCAGCTCGACGATGTGCTCGCGCGTGAGCACCTGCATGGCGTGCGTGATCAGCAGCTTGAGCAGGGCGAATTCGGTATCGCTGATGGACAGGGCATGGTCGCCGCGGAACAGCGTGCGCATGCGGAAGTTGAGCTTGAACGGGCCGAAGCTGAAGCTGTCGCGGTCTTCCGGCGCGGCGGGCGCGACCGCCTGGCGCCGGCGCAGCACGGCGTTGATGCGGGCCAGCAGCTCGCGCGGCGAGAACGGCTTGCCGAGATAGTCGTCGGCGCCGATCTCCAGGCCGATGATGCGGTCGATCTCGTCGCTGCGCGCGGTGAGCAGGATGACCGGCACATCGTCGTTGTGCGCGCGCAGGTCGCGCAGGGCGGACAGGCAGTCCACCTTCGGCATCATCAGGTCCAGCACCACCAGTGCCGGGCGCTCCCGCTCCAGGCGCGCGGCCAGGCCGTCGCCATCGTGCAGGACGGAAACCGCGAAACCCTGCTGGCTCAGGTATTCGCGCAACAGGTCGCGCAATTCGACGTCGTCATCGACGACCAGGATCTTTGTGCCGCTCATATGCCCGCTGGAACTCAGGAAGTCTGCTCATGATAGCGACTGTTGCGGACACCAAAGGCGCGGACTGTCTCCATATTGTTTCCCACCGTAACAGCCCGGCGGATTTGTAATACACCGTAATACAAGTCAGAGCGAGGCTAATCCTGCGCAAATGCGATGCCATTAAGCTGCGCGTAAACACGGACAAAGTGACATCCCCCGGCCCGATGCCGCCCGGTATAATGGGCTCTGTCCCCATATTGATCGCTACAGGAACGCTCGACATGTCCGACGCCATGGACCCGAAGCCCGGCACCCCCTACGCTGGACACGATGCCGTCTCGCCGACGCTGCTGCCCCCGCCCCGTGCCGGCAAGCCACGCCGCTGGATCCTCTGGGTGGTGCTGGTCGTCCTCGCGCTGATCGGCTATGCGATCTTTCACACGGTGCAGCGCAGCACCGGTGCCGGCAAGGGCGGCCCAGGCGGCCGCGGCGCCGCGATGAGCGGCAAGCCGATGCCGGTCATGGTCGCCACCGCGGCCAAGGGCGACATCAATGTCGTGCTGACCGCGCTGGGCAACGTCACCCCGGTCAACAACGTGACCGTCAAGACGCGCGTCGACGGCCAGCTCGTGCGCCTGGCCTTCACCGAGGGCCAGACCGTCAAGACCGGCGACCTGCTGGCCGAGATCGACCCCCGCGCCTACCAGGCCCAGCTCGCCCAGGCCGAAGGCCAGTTGGCGCGCGACACCGCGCTGCTGCAGAACGCCAGGCTGGACTTGCAGCGCTACCAGACCCTGATGATGCAGGACTCCATCGCCACGCAGCAGGTGGACACCCAGGCCTCGCTGGTGCGCCAGTATGAAGGCACGGTCAAGCTCGACCAGGGTAACGCCGACAATGCGCGGGTGCAGTTGTCGTATACGCGCATCACGGCCCCGGTGTCGGGCCGCGTCGGCCTGCGCCAGGTGGATCCGGGCAACATCGTCCATGCATCGGATACCACCGGCATCGTCGTCATCACGCAGATCGACCCAATCACCGTCATCTACACCCTGCCCGAAGATACCCTGCCCAAGGTGATGCCCCGGCTGCAGGCCGGCGACAAGCTGCCGGTGGAGGCCTGGGACCGCGGCCAGACCAACCTGCTCGCCCACGGCACGCTGATGACGGTGGACAACACCATCGACAACACCACCGGCACGGTCAAGCTGCGCGCGCAGTTCCCCAACCAGAACGCGGCGCTGTTCCCCAACCAGTTCGTCAACGTGCGCATGCGCGTCGACACGCTGCACGACCAGGTGATCCTGCCGGGCGCGGCCATCCAGCGCGGCACGCAAGGCACCTTCGCCTATGTGGTCGGCGCCGACGGCAACGTCGCGCTGCGCACCGTCAAGCTGGGCGTGACCGAAGGCGACCGCGTCTCGATCGCGCAAGGGCTGAACCCGGGCGAGCGCGTGGTGATCGATGGCGCCGACAAGCTGCGCGACGGCTCGCCGGTGGAAGTGATCCAGCCGGGCGCAGCCAGCGCGCCGGCGGCCAGCCAGAGCAGCCAGAGCAGCCAGAGCAGCCAGAGCAGCCAGAGCAGCCAGAGCGGCCAGAGCGGCCAGGGGGCCCAGGGTGGCCAGGGCGGCCATCGCCGTCATGGCGGCGCGTCGACACCGGCCGCCGCGCAGCAGCCGAAATCGTAATCGCGCGCCCACGCCCTCCGCCTGACGACGTTTCGAACTACTAGCCGGCATGAATCCCTCCCGAATCTTCATCCTGCGGCCGGTGGCGACGACCCTGCTGATGGTCGCCATCCTGCTGTCGGGCCTGGTGGCGTACCGCATGCTGCCGCTGTCCGCGCTGCCGGAGGTGGACTACCCCACCATCCAGGTGACGACGCTCTACCCGGGCGCCAGCCCAGACGTGATGACCTCGTCGATCACCGCGCCGCTGGAGCGCCAGTTCGGCCAGATGCCGGGCCTCAAGCAGATGACCTCGTCCAGCTCGGGCGGCGCGTCCGTGATCACGCTGCAGTTCGACCTGTCGCTGTCGCTCGACATCGCCGAGCAGGAGGTGCAGGCGGCCATCAACGCGGCCGGCAACCTGCTGCCGACCGACCTGCCGATGCCGCCGATCTACAGCAAGGTCAACCCGGCCGATGCACCGATCCTGACGCTGGCCATCACCTCCAAGACGCTGCCGCTGCCCAAGCTGGAAGACATTGTCGATACGCGCGTCGCGCAGAAGCTGTCGCAACTGCCGGGCATCGGCCTGGTGAGCATCAGCGGCGGGCAGCGTCCGGCGGTACGCATCCAGGCCAACACGCAGGCGCTGGCGGCGCTCGGGCTGTCGATCGACGACATCCGCACCGCCATCGGCAACGCCAACGTCAACGGCGCCAAGGGCAGCTTCGACGGGCCGATGCGCACCTCCACCATCGACGCCAACGACCAGCTGCGTTCGGCCGCCGAATACAACACGATGATCGTCGCCTACAAGAACGGCGCGCCGATCCGCCTGACCGACGTGGCGCAGATCATCGACGGCGCCGAGAACAGCAAGCTGGCCGCGTGGGCCAACGCCACGCCGGCGATCATCCTGAACGTGCAGCGCCAGCCGGGCGCCAACGTGATCGACATCGTCAACCGCGCCAAGGCCCTGCTGCCGCAGCTCAAGGACACCCTGCCCGCCAGCATCGACATGGCGGTGCTGACCGATCGCACCACCACCATCCGCGCATCCGTGGCCGACGTGCAGTTCGAGCTGCTGCTGGCGGTAGCGCTGGTGGTGATGGTGATCTTCCTGTTCCTGCGCAACGTGCCGGCCACCGTCATCCCGGCGGTGGCGGTGTCGCTGTCGCTGGTGGGCACCTTCGGCGTGATGTACCTGGCCGGGTTCTCGATCAACAACCTCACGCTGATGGCGCTGACCATCGCCACCGGCTTCGTGGTGGACGACGCCATCGTCATGATCGAGAACATCGCCCGCTACATCGAAGATGGCGATCCGCCCATGGAAGCCGCGCTCAAGGGTGCCAAGCAGATCGGCTTCACCATCATCTCGCTGACGTTCTCGCTGATTGCCGTGCTGATCCCGCTGCTGTTCATGGGTGACGTGGTGGGGCGCCTCTTCCGCGAGTTCGCCATCACGCTGGCGGTGTCGATCCTGATTTCCGCGGTGGTGTCGCTCACGCTCACGCCGATGATGTGCGCACGCCTGCTGCGCCACATCCCGGAACCCGAGCAGACCCGCTTCTACCACGCCGCCGGCCAGTTCCTCGACAACGTGATCGCGCAATACGGCCGCATGCTGCAATGGGTGCTGGACCGCCAGCGCACCACGCTGCTGGTCGCCATCGGCACGCTGGTGCTGACCGGGCTGCTCTATGTCTATGTGCCCAAGGGCTTCTTCCCGGTGCAGGACACGGGCGTGATCCAGGGCATTTCGGATGCGACGCAGTCGATCTCGTTCCCGGCCATGGCCGAGCGGCAGCAGAAGCTGGCCGAGGTGATCCTCAAGGACCCGGCGGTGGAGAGCCTGTCGTCGTTCATCGGCGTGGACGACACCAACACCACGCTCAACAGCGGCCGCATGCTGATCAACCTCAAGCCCAAGGACCAGCGCGACGCCGATGCCACCGAAATCATCCAGCGCCTGCAGCCGGAGCTGGCCAAGGTGGCGGGCATCTCGCTGTTCATGCAGCCGGTGCAGAACCTGACCATCGAAGACCGCGTCAGCCGCACGCAATACCAGTTCACGGTGGAAGACCCGGACCCGAAGAACCTGTCCACATGGGTGCCCAGGCTGGTGGAGCGTCTGCAGCAGACCCAGGAACTGCGCGACGTCGCCAGCGACCTGCAGGACAACGGCCTACGCGCTTACGTGCAGATCGACCGGGACAAGGCCGCGGTCTACGGCATCACCACGGCGGCGGTCGACAGCGCGCTGTACAGCGCATACGGCCAGCGCCTGATCTCGACCATCTTCACGCAGTCGAACCAGTACCGCGTGGTGCTGGAGGCCGATCCGCAGCTGCAGCAGGGGCCGCAGTCGCTGTATGACCTGCGGGTGGCCTCCACCGGCGGCCAGCAGGTACCGCTGGGGGCCTTTGCCACCGTGGTGGAGCAGCCGGGCTCGCTGGTGGTCAACCACCAGGGCCAGTTCCCGTCGGCCACCATCTCGTTCAATCTGGCGCGCGGGGCATCGCTGGGCGCGGCGGTCGACGCGATCAACGCCGCCGAACAGGCGATCGGCCTGCCGGCCAGCATGCAGACCAGCTTCCAGGGCGCGGCGCTGGCGTTCCAGTCGTCGCTGTCCAACGAGCTGTGGCTGATCCTGGCCGCCATCATCACCATGTACATCGTGCTGGGCGTGCTGTATGAGAGCACGATCCACCCGGTGACGATCCTGTCGACGCTGCCCTCGGCGGGCGTGGGTGCGCTGCTCTCGCTGCTGGTCACCGGCAAGGACATGGGCATCATTGCCATCATCGGCATCATCCTGCTGATCGGCATCGTCAAGAAGAACGCGATCATGATGATCGATTTCGCGCTGGAGGCCGAGCGCGAACAGGGCATGGCCCCGCGCGACGCCATCTACCAGGCATGCCTGCTGCGCTTCCGGCCGATCCTGATGACGACCATGGCGGCCCTGCTGGGCGCCCTGCCGCTGATGCTGGGCAACGGCGTCGGCTCCGAGCTGCGCCAGCCGCTGGGCATCACCATGGTGGGCGGGCTGCTGGTCAGCCAGGTGCTGACGCTGTTCACCACGCCGGTCATCTACCTGGCCTTCGACAGCCTGAGCCACCGCCTGCGCGACTGGCGCGAGCGCCGTGCCGCCCGCCGTGGCACGGGCCGCACCGGTGTGGACCAACCCGGCAACCAGCCATGAACCTGTCCGCCACCTTCATCGCCCGGCCCGTCGCCACCGCGCTGCTGACCATCGGCGTGGCGCTGGCCGGCATCGCGGCCTTCAACCTGCTGCCGGTGTCGCCGCTGCCGCAGGTGGACTTCCCCACCATCTCGGTCAACGCGTCGCTGCCCGGCGCCAGCCCCGAGACCATGGCCGCCACCGTGGCGACGCCGCTGGAGCGCTCGCTCGGGCGCATCGCCGGCATCACCGAGATGACCTCGCAGAGCGCGCTGGGCTCGACACGCGTGACGCTGCAGTTCGACCTGTCGCGCGACATCGAGGGCGCGGCGCGCGACGTGCAGGCCGCCATCAACGCCTCGCGCAGCCTGCTGCCCTCGGGCCTGCCGAGCAACCCGACCTACCGCAAGGTCAACCCGGCCGACGCGCCGATCATGATCCTGGGGCTGACCTCCGACACCAAGTCGCGCGGCGAACTGTACGACGCGGCCTCGACCATCCTGGCGCAGAAGCTGTCGCAGATCTCGGGCGTGGGGCAGGTCAACATCGGCGGCGCATCGCTGCCGGCGGTGCGGGTGGAGCTGAACCCGACGGCATTGAACAAGTACGCCATCTCGGCCGAGACCGTGCGCACCGTCATCACCGCCACCAACGCCAACAAGCCCAAGGGCATGCTGGAAGCCGGCGACCGCGTCTGGACGATCTACGCCAACGACCAGGCCAGGCACGCCGAAGAATACAAGCCGCTCATCATCGCCTACCGCAACGGCGCGCCCGTGCGCCTGTCGGACGTGGCCGAGGTGACCGACAGCGTGCAGGACATCCGCAACTACGGTTCGGCCAACGGCAAACCCTCGGTGCTGCTGATCATCAACCGGCAGCCGGGCGCCAACATCATCGACACGGTCGACCGCATCAACACCATCCTGCCCTACCTGCGCAACACCATCCCCGCCCAGATCAACCTGGACGTGATGATGGACCGCACGCCCACCATCCGCGCCTCGCTCCGCGACGTCGAGCGCACGCTGATACTCTCGATCGGGCTGGTCATCATGGTGGTCTACCTGTTCCTGCGCAACCTGCGCGCCACCCTGATCCCCAGCGTGGCGGTGCCGGTGTCGCTGATCGGCACCTTCGGCGTGATGTACCTGTGCGGCTACACCCTGGACAACCTCTCGCTGATGGCGCTGACGGTCGCCACCGGCTTCGTGGTCGACGACGCCATCGTGGTGCTGGAGAACGTCTCGCGCCACATCGAGAACGGCATGCGGCCGATGCAGGCCGCGCTCAAGGGCGCGCGCGAGGTCGGCTTCACGGTGGTGTCGATGAGCTTTTCGCTGATCGCCGTGTTCATTCCGCTGCTGATGATGGGCGGCATCGTGGGGCGGCTGTTCCGGGAGTTCGCGGTCACGCTGTCGGTGGCGATCCTGGTATCGCTGGCGATCTCGCTGACCACCACGCCAATGATGTGCGCCCGCCTGCTCACGCCCGCCAGCGAAGAGGAGCCCGGCTGGTTCCACCGCAAGACGGAAAGCTTCTTCACCCTCCTGCTCGACGGCTACCGCCACTCGCTGGCCTGGGCGCTGCGCCACAGCTGGCTGACGCTGCTGATCCTGCTGGCGACGGTGTGCCTGAACGTCTATCTGTACGTGGTGGTGCCCAAGGGCTTCTTCCCGCAGCAGGACGTGGGCCGCCTGATGGGCTTCATCCAGGCCGACCAGTCGATCTCGTTCCAGGCCATGCGGACCAAGCTGGTGGATTTCATCCACATCGTCCAACAGGATCCGGCGGTGGAGAACGTGGTCGGCTTCACGGGCGGCAGCCAGATCAACAGCGGGCAGATGTTCATCCAGCTCAAGCCGCTTTCCGAGCGCAAGCTGTCGGCCGACCAGGTCATCAACCGCCTGCGCGGCAAGCTCGCGCGCGAGCCCGGCGCCAACCTGTTCCTGCAGGCCGTGCAAGACATCCGCATCGGCGGCCGCCCCAGCAATGCACAGTACCAGTACACGCTGCAGGCCGACAACCTTGAAGAACTGCGCGCCTGGGAGCCGAAGATCCGCCAGGCGCTCATGCAGATCAAATCGCTGGTGGACGTCAACACCGACGCGCAGGACAAGGGCCTGCAAACCTCGCTGGTGTTCGACCGCGACAAGGCGATGGCGCTGGGCATCACCCCCAAGGACATCGACAACGCGCTCAACAACGCCTTCGGCCAGCGCCAGGTGTCGACCATCTACAACCCGCTCAACCAATACCGGGTCGTGATGGAAGCCGCGCCGCAGTACTGGCAGAACCCGGAGGGGCTGCGCGACATCTACCTGATCACCGCGTCGGGCGCACAGGTGCCGCTGTCCACCTTCTCACATTACGAGCCGACCAACACGCCGCTGGCGGTCAACCACCAGGGCCAGTTCGCCGCCAGCACGCTCTCGTTCAACCTGGCGCCCGGCGCCTCGCTGTCGACCGCCACGCAGCAGATCCAGGACGCCATGAACCGCATCGGCCTGCCGAGCACGGTGCACGGCAGCTTCCAGGGCACGGCGCGGGCGTTCCAGGATTCGCTCTCAAGCCAGCCGGTGCTGATCCTGTTCGCGCTGATCACCATCTACATCGTGCTGGGCGTGCTGTACGAGAGCTACGTGCACCCGATCACGATCCTGTCGACACTGCCCTCGGCGGGCGTGGGGGCGCTGCTGGCGCTGATCCTGACCGATACGGATTTTTCGATCATCGCGCTGATCGGCGTGATCCTGCTGATCGGCATCGTCAAGAAGAACGCGATCATGATGATCGACTTCGCGCTGGAGGCCGAGCGCAGCCGGGGCATGAGCCCGGCGGATGCCATCTTCCACGCCTGCGTGCTGCGCTTCCGCCCGATCATGATGACGACCATGGCTGCGCTGCTGGGCGCGCTGCCGCTGGCGCTCGGCCACGGCGACCGTGCGGAGCTGCGCCAGCCGCTGGGGATCTCCATCGTCGGCGGGCTGCTGGTCAGCCAGATCCTGACGCTCTACACCACGCCGGTAGTCTACCTGGCGCTCGACCGGCTGCGCCTGCGCCGCGGCGGCCGCATCAAGGACGCACCGTTGCCCGCATTGGATTCGCAAGGAAGCTGAACATGAAAAGAGGCACCTCTCAGGCCCTGCGCCCCTCCCCCCTGCTGCTGCGCGCGATGGCGCTGGCCGCCTGCGCGCTGATGACGGCCTGCGCCGTCGGCCCCGACTACAAGCGCCCCTCGGCCGACGTGCCGCAGCAATACAAGGAAACCGCCGGCGAATGGAAGGTCGGCACGCCGAGCGATGCGATCGCCCGCGGCAAGTGGTGGGCGATCTTCGGCGACCCGCAGCTCAACGCGCTGGAGGAACAGGTCGCCGCCGCCAACCAGAACATCCTCGTAGCGGAGGCGCAATACCGCGAGGCGCAGGCGCTGGTGCAGTCGGCGCGCGCGCAGTTCTACCCGACCCTGACCGGCAGCGCCTCGGCCAGCCGCAGCCGCTCGGTGCGCACCACTGTCAACGCCGACGGCAGCCTGTCCACCGGCTCACCGACCCTCACCAACGCGCAGAGCCTGACGCTCGATGCGAGCTGGGAACTGGACCTGTGGGGCCGGATCCGCCGCACGGTGGAATCCAACCAGGCCAGCGCCCAGGCCAGCGCCGGCGACCTGGCCTCGGCACTGCTCTCCGCCCAGGCCACGCTGGCGCAGGATTATTTTCAATTGCGTGTCACGGATACACAAAAGGCCGTCCTGCAGCGCACCGTGGCCGACTATGAGCGCTTCCTGCAACTGACGCAGAACCAGTATGCGGTCGGCGTGGCGCAACGCTCCGACGTACTCACCGCGCAGACGCAGCTCAAGCAGGCCCAGGCGCTGCTGCTCGACACCGAGGTCACGCGGGCGCAGCTGGAGCACGCGATCGCCGTGCTGATCGGCAAGTCGCCATCGGAATTCTCCCTTGCGCCGACGCCCGCCGCGACCGCGCAGGAGCTGCCGCCGCTGCCCGACATTCCGCTCGAGATCCCGTCGACGGTGCTGGAGCGCAGGCCCGACATCGCCGCGGCCGAACGGCGCATGACCGCCGCCAACGCCGATATCGGCGTGGCCAAGGCAGCTTACTTCCCGACCCTCACGCTGGGTGCGTCGGCGGGGCTGTCGGCCAACACGCTGTCGCGCCTGGCGACGCTGCCGAGCCGGATATGGTCGATCGGCCCGACGCTGGCCGCCACGCTGTTCGACGGCGGCGCCCGGGCGGTGGCCGTCGACAAGGCCGGTGCCGCCTACGATGCGGCCGTCGGCACCTACCGCCAGACCGTGCTCGGCGCCTTCCAGGACGTGGAGGACAACCTCGCCGCGCTACGCTGGCAGGCCCGGGAATTCGACGTGCAGAACGATGCCGTCAAATCCGCCCAGGAAGCGGCCCAGCTGGACCTCAACCGCTACCGCGCCGGCACCATCAGCTTCCTCGAGGTCATCACCGCCCAGGCCACCGCCTACACCGCGGAACGGACACTGCTGACGCTGCAGGGCAAGCGCTATTCGGCCGCCGTGCTGCTGGTCAAGGCACTGGGCGGCGGCTGGCATGGCGATGTCCCGGCCGTGGGCCCGGCCGCCACCCAGACGGCATCCACCTCCACCACCGCGCAATAGCCACCGTCCGGCCCGGGCGGCCCCGCACATTGCGGCGCCGGCAATGACCCCTTGTGGGGTCGGTCGCACGCGGCCCGGCAGATCGCCCTATAATCGTCAGAATTTTTTGCTGTCTTGCTCCTGGAGACTGACGGGGCAGAGGATGTTTGCGGCGTCGGGCGCGCGGTTTGCGTGCGGGCCGTGCCACGCTGGCCGTCCGCACTTGGCCGGCCGGCTGCCTTGCTTGCCGCCATGTCCGCCGCGCGCGTGGCCGGCTGTTGACGTATCCGTGCAATCCCAGCGCGCTGCACAATCACCGTCAAGCTCTCTCTGATGACCCGATCCGCGCTTCACCGTTCCGCCACACTGCTGGCCGCCGCCCTCTGCGCCGCCCCGCTCCTCGCCGCCGCCCCGGCCCAGGCTGATCCGTCCGTGCGCGCGATCTACGGCCGTGACAATCGGCACGGCATCGAGAAATACGGCGTCGACATCGATTTCGACTCCGGCTTCCACTGGGGCAACCCGCAGGGCTGGTTCCTGAACCTGGACTGGGAGATCGCGCTTGGCCAGTGGCGCTCGACCTCGGGCACCAACCGCCAGAACCTGACCGAATTCGGCGTGACGCCGCTGTTCCGCCTGGAAAAGCGCGGCGGCTCGTGGGTACCGTTCATCGAGGCCGGCATCGGCCCGCGCCTGCTGTCGCATACCCGCACCTCGGACGAGCACAACTTCAGCACGGGCTTCCAGTTCTCCGACATGATCGGCGTGGGCGTGGCCTTCGGCAGCAAGCAGCAGCTCCAGGTGGGCTATCGCTTCGAGCACCTGTCGAATGCCAGCATCAAGCGCTCGAACCCGGGTACGGACTTGAATGAGCTGTACTGACAAAAACGGCCTGCCACCATGGCAGGCCGTTTTGCTGTCGGCGCTCAGCGCCCGTCCGCCTCGCCGTCGGGATCGGGACCGCGCTGGCGCATGCTCATCAGGCGCTCGTAGTTGAGCGAGGCATGGAAGCCGAAACCGCTGCCGCCGGCGCGCTTGACTTCGTACATCGCGGCGTCGGCGCAGCGGATCAGCGTCTGGGCATCGCGCCCGTCCGCCGGGTAGAGCGCCACGCCGGCGCTCACGCCCATCGACAGCACATGCCCCTCCACCCGGAACGGCGCCTGCAACTGTTCGATCAGCCGTTCGACGGTCTGCTCGACATCGTCCCGCGTCTGGCAATGCGTGAGCACGGCGACAAACTCGTCGCCGCCCAGCCGCGCGACGGTGTCCGAGGCGCGCAGGCCGCTGCGCAGGCGCATGGCCGTGGCCTTGAGGACCAGATCGCCAACCCCGTGGCCGTATTCATCGTTGATCGGCTTGAAGCGGTCCAGGTCGACGAACACCACGGCGACCTGGCCGCGGGCACGGCGGGCGGCCTGGATGGCAACGAACAGCCGGTCGCGCAGCAGGCGGGCATTGGGCAGGTCGGTCAGCGGGTCGTGCAGGGCGAGATGGTGCGCCTTGTCCAGCATGGCACGGCGCCTGGTGACGTCCTGGAGCGTGCCGCTCACGCGCACGGGGATCCCATAGGCATCGCGCTGGGTCACGCACCCGCGTGCCGACACCCACACCCACTGGCCCTCCTGGCCGCGCAGGCGCTGCTCGACCTCGAAGCTGTCGGTATCGCCGCGCAGGTGCCGGTAGATGCGGCGCAGGCTCAGGATGGCGTCCTGCGGATGCACCATGGCGAACCAGTCCTGCGGGTCGCTGGACAGTTCGTCGGGCGCATAGCCGAGCATCTCGGCAGTGCGGCGGTTGAACGAGACATGGCGCACCCGCATCGACCAGTCGAAGGTGCCGAGCCCGGCGCCGTCGAGCACGTAGGCCAGCCGCTGCTCGGACGCCTGCAGGGATTCCAGCGCCAGGCGCCGCGCCGTCACGTCCTGCACCTGGACGATCAGGTGCCCGCCCTGGCCGTCGCCCGCTTCCGTCCGCGCCAGGGCGATATCCGCCTGCACCCACACGGTGCTGCCATCCGGGCGGACGAAACGGGTCTCGAGCGACAGCGCGTCCTGCTCGCCGGCCAGCAGGGCTTCCACCCGTTCGCGGGTGCGGTCAGCGTGGTCGGGGTGGCAAAGGTCGAACAGGTCGCGCGCGCGCAGCGCCTGGGCTTCGTGCCCGGTCAGCGCGCACAGTGCACGGTTCACGTCGAGGAAGCGACCCTTCGGCGCGCACAGGCCGATTCCAATCGGCGAATGTTCGATCGCTGCCTTGTACAAATGGTGATCCTCAAGCATGGCGATGCAGTTTCGCGAATGCGGCAGTCCCGGGGGTTCTGGTCTGGAGCCGGCCGCCTCGCCGGTGTGCGCCGTCTGGCTGCACCGGGCGAGCGGGTGGCGCTTGGCGTCGTACCCCATGCCGGTCTCGTGGGCCGCGCATGTGGCTAGCGGACCCGTGCCGCGCGTGAACGCGGCAAATCGAGGCGGGCTATAGAAGCCGCTGATTAACGGGGCAATCCCTTCCCGCGAGGGGACGTACGCTCACCCCGCGTGCCTGGATCGACGCGAAGGAAACGCGCCCCGCGTCATTCCCGTCAGCGTTATGTCGCGCCCGGCGTGTCGGGTGCGATCCGGCGATGCCGGACGCAACAATGTACCACCCCCGGGAGACCGGCAGCAGCTAACCATTCGGTTAAGGTGACATGACGCGCGGTGCGCCGCACACGTCCACCCGGTTCAGGCACTGGCTCCACCACATGGAGGGGTTGTCTGCATCTTCAGACAACCTTTCGCTTTCATCCGGAAGAACAATAAAGGCGCCATCCTGCCCGGTGCTCCACTATTCTTCAAGCATTGCGTCGGGGGGGTACGCGTTCCGACACAGCGAAGCTGCGGCACGGCCAGCAGCCAGGGAGGTGATATGGAGCTGAGTTTTGTCGCCCCGGGGACGCGGACGCCCCGCTATGCGCTCAAGCTGGCGGGCCTTCCCGAGACCGTCGAACCGATCGATCCGGTCTGGGTCGACGATGCCCTGACTGCTGCGCTGCGGGTCTTCGATGCCCATCGCGTCCATTTCGCCGACGCCTATGTCGCCTATCGCACGCGCGAGACGGCGCAAGAGACGGTCAACCGGAGCGCCGCATCCGGCGTCAGCGCCATGCGGCCCGCAGGCGACCTGCATGACGACACGCCGCTGCTGGCGGATACGTTTGCGATCGCGCAGCTTGCCGCCCTGGTGTCGCTGGAAGCGGCGGGCCTGACGGACATCATCGACGTGCACCTGGTTGTCGAGCGGCTGCGCGACGATGCCCCGGCTGCACCCGACCCCGGCCCGGACGACATCACCCTTCCCCCCGAGCCCCTGGTCGTCGCGCGCAACCCGGGCGAACCGCGCTGACAGACGAGCGGTCCTCCCGCGGGCGTGACAGCGCAAGTGGGCCAGCGTCGCCCGCAGCCGATCGCCATGTCGCGGATGAACTGCACCGTCACCGCCCCGAGGGCGCCATGCAGGCGTGGTCATGCGCTGCGCTCCTGTTCCAGCGGGAAGATCGGGCCTCGGGCCAGGTCATGGTAGCGTGATGCACAATGCCCATCCCTGCGGTCGCTCGCCCGCCCCGGCCCGCAAGCGGCGCCAGGTGCGCTTAAAGTTATGTCCGGCCGCGCCGTATATGACTGCGGGAGCGTTGGCTCAGCCTCCCCGACGTACCATGATCGAACTCCAACCTCTCGACATCCCCATTGCCGTTCCCCTCCCCTGGCCGATGCTGGAGCCCGATGGGCAACTGCTCGTCCCCAAGGGCGACGTGATCCACTCGCCGGAAGAAATCGACCTGCTGTTCACGCTGCATCGACCGCACCGCCGCACGGACGGAACGACGCCGTCCGCGGCCGATTTCGCCAACTCGCAGTTCCCCCAGACCCTGCTTCCGGACATCGACGATGCTCCGGCGGACGAACGCTCGATCGCCCTGGAGCGGCTGGGCCTGCGCCCGGGCGGCATGCTGACGGTACGCCTGACGGCGGGCGCCGGACAGAGCAAGGGCAGCGCCCGCGTGATCGGCTACAGCCCGCAGCGCCACCTGCTCATCACCATGCCCACCGAAAACGGCCGCTCCCTGATGCCGGTGAAGGACGAGCTGCTGGAGATCCATTCCTTCTCGGGCGAAGGCATCGCCAGTTTCGAATGCGTGGTGATGGCGGTGTGCCGCCTGCCGTTCGAGTACGCGGTGCTGTCGCCGCCGCGGCACATCAAGCGCCGTTCGTTGCGCAAATCGCTGCGCATCCGCGCCAACGTGGTCGGCAAGATGCTGGTCAGCGGGGAGCCGCCGCGCATGATCCATATCTCCGACCTCAGCACCACCGGGGCGTCGTTCCGCTCGGCGCATCGGCTCGAGGTGAGCGGCGCGCCGGCCCGCCTGCGCTTTCGCGTCAAGACGCGCGACTACCACTCCGAGCTGGTGGCCGCCGCGCTGATCCGCAGCGAAAAGCCGGCCGGCGACCTGCCCAGCGTCTACCAGTACGGCGTGGAATTCCTGGAACTGGCGGCCGCGCAGAAGATGCTGCTGCAATGTTTCATCTACGAGCAGTTGCTGTGGGGCGGCCAGCGCATGGTCTGACGGCCTGATGGCGCGGCATCGGGGCCCGCGCCATCGCTACAGGTGGTAGCCGACGTCGCCGCGCACCTTGCCGCGGAACACGTAATACGACCACACCACGTACAGCAGCGTGATTGGCAGCAGGAACAGCGTGCCGATCAGCAGGAAGCCCTGCGACTTGGGCCCGGCCGCGGCGTCCCACAGCGTGATGTGCGGCGGCGCCACGAAAGGCCAGAGGCTGATGATGAGCCCCGTGTAGGCCAGGAAAAACAGGCCGATCGAGGCAAAAAACGGCGCCAGCTCGCGCCGCTTGTTCAGCGAATCCCACAGCCACCAGGTCAGCAGCGCGGTCAGCACCGGCACCGGCGAGAAGATCAGCAGGTTCGGCCAGCTGAACCAGCGCGCGGCGATGCGGGCATCGGCCAGCGGCGTCCAGATGCTGATCATCACGATGAAGGCCAGCACGCCGAACAGGCAGCGGCGGGACTGCGCGCGCGCCCATTCCTGCAGTTCCCCCTCGGTCTTCATCACCAGCCACGTCGCGCCCTGCAGTGCGTAGCCGAAGACCAGGCCGACGCCGGTCAGCAGCGGAAACGGGGCGATCCAGTCCCAGCTCGTGCCTGAGAACTGGCGCCCCTCCACGGGAAAGCCGGTGATGAAGTGGCCCAGCACCACGCCCTGCGCGAACGTCGCGATGAACGAACCAAGGTTGAAGCCGCTGTCCCACAGTCGGCGATGCGTGCCCTCCACCTCGCGAAACTCGAAGGCCACGCCCCGGAACAGCAGCCCCAGCAGCATGATCAGGATGGGGAAGTACAGCGCCGGCAGGATGACCGCGAAGGCCAGCGGAAACGCCGCCAGCATGCCCCCGCCGCCGAGGATCAGCCAGGTCTCGTTGAAATCCCAGATCGGAGCGACCGAGGCGATCATGGTGTTGCGATGCGCCTCGTCGGGGTGAATGCCGAACAGCATGCCGACGCCCAGGTCGAAGCCGTCCAACAGCACGTACATCAGCACGGCCAGGGCCAGGATGCCCGCCCACAGGGGCACGAGATCAAGCAGCATCGGTGCCTCCGCGCGGGTGAGGTGGGTGGCCCGCCTCGTAGGACTCCCCGGCGGCGGACAGCGGACTGGCCGGACGCTCGTGCGGGGTGAATTCCGGCTCCTCGACATTGTGCCCGCCCGGGCCGCCGCGCGCCAGGCGCAGCAGCAACGTCAGCCCGCAGCCGAAGATCACCAGGTAGCAGAGCATGTAGCCGGCCAGCGACAGCCCCACATCGGCCGCCGTCAGCGAGGGCGTGACGCCCTGGGCGGTACGCAAATGCCCGTAGATCACCCAGGGCTGGCGGCCGACCTCGGTGGTGGTCCATCCCGCCAGCACGGCGATGAAGCCCAGCGGTGCGCCCCAGGTCGCCGCGCTCAGGTACGCATCGGCCTGGAGCAGCCTGCCGCGCCGGTGCAGCACCAGGCCCCACACCACCAGCGCCAGCATCAGCATGGCCACGCCCACCATGATGCGGAACGCGAAGTAGACGATGATCACCGGCGGCCGGTCTTCGCGCGGAAAGTCCTTCAGGCCCTTGACCTCGCCGTCCCAGCGGTGGGTCAGGTACAGGCTGCCGAGCGCGGGGATGGCGATCTCGTAGCGGTTGGTCTCGGCCTGCGCGTCGGGAAGCGCGAACAGCGAGGCCGGCACGTCCGTGCGCGTCTCCCACAGGCCCTCCATGGCGGCCAGCTTGGCGGGCTGGTGCTCCAGCGTGTTCAGCCCGTGCAGGTCGCCGACGACGATCTGCAGCGGCACCATCACCGCCAGGAAGAACAGCGCCATGCGCACCATGATGCGGCTCTCGTCCACGAAGCGCCGGCGCCGCAGGTAATACGCGCCCACGGCCAGGACGACGAAGCCGGTGGTCACCACGAAGGCCGTGACGGTATGCACGAGGCGATAGGGGAACGAGGGGCTGAAGATCACCTCCAGCAGGTCGGTGGGAAAGTAGCGGCCATCGACGACATCGAAGCCGACCGGCGTCTGCATCCAGCTGTTGACCGCCAGGATCCAGAACGACGACAGCACCGTGCCGAGCGCCACCATCACCGCCGCCAGCACGTGGGCCCACTGCGGCACCAGCTTGCGCCCGAACAGCAGGACCCCCAGGAAGCCCGCCTCCAGGAAGAAGGCCGTGATCACCTCGTAGCCCATCAGGGAGCCGATCACGTTGGAGGCGGCATCGGGAAACCGGCTCCAGTTGGTGCCGAACTGGAACGGCATGACGATGCCCGACACCACGCCCATGCCGAACGACACCGCGAAGATCTTGGTCCAGAACGTGGACAGGCGGCGGAACACGTCATCGTTGGTGAGCCACCAGCGCACTTCGAGCGTCGCCACGAAGCACGACAGGCCTACCGTGAACGCCGGCAGCAGGATATGCAGCGCCACCACCCAGGCAAATTGCACGCGTGACAACAGCAAAGCGTCGAATGTCACTGACACCTCCAGAGGAGCCAACGTCATGCAAGTCCTGGAGCCGGTCGCAGCCGGCATGTGCGGATAAGCATAGTGCCTGCCACCGAGCCTGCAAGGGCGCAATGCAACCGTCAACCGCATGCCGTTGCCCGCTGCGCTGCGGGAATCGCGGCGGTCCGCACCGGCTGCCGTGCGATTCCCGCGACAATGCACCTGGATTCAGTCATCCGGGCCGGGTTTCGGCTTATGATGGCTGCAGGCCCGCCCCCGAATCCCGCGAACGCGTCGCCGACGTGGAGCGGTCCCCACCGCGTTATCCGTATCAAGGCATTAGCAGGACGATTCCCATCTATGAGTCGCGCAAGGTCTGTCGCGCCGCCAGGTCTGGATCCCGTTTCCGGATTGCCTGACCGTGAGCGATTCGTCCAACTGTTGGCCCGGATGCTGCACCCCGTCCCCTCTGGTGGCGTCGGCGCGCTGCTGCTGATCGGCTTCGACCACTTCGCCGAGGCCGCGGCCTCGCTCGGGCCCCTCGCCGCGCGCAACGTCATGGTTGAATGCGCATCGCGCATGCAAGCGCTGTGCCCGCAGGCCGTGGACGGCGCCGCGCCCGTGGTCGGGCGGATCGGGCCGGAAACCTTCGCGGTCGCGTCCGCCGCGTTTGCGTCGGCGCAGGCCGTCCATGACCTGGCCCGCCGCATCTCGGCCTCGCTCACGCGGCCGTTCATCACCGCGGGCTACGAACTGGTGTGCTCGTGCAGCATCGGCATGACCATGTTCGATGGCCCGCCGGCCGACGCCGCCCGCCTGATCGAACAGGCCGACCGCGCCCTCTTCCACGTGCAGCACGGCGGCGAGCAGAGCCCGGCCATGTACGCCCCCGCAGCCGCCTCCACGCCGGGCGCGGGCGGAAACGATCCCGTCAGCGAGCATCCGCGGCTGGCGGCGCAGTTGCGGCATGCGCTGGCGCGCCGGCAGTTCAGCCTGAACCTGCAGCCGCAGCTCAGCCTGATCAACGGTCAGATCGTCGGCTACGAATTCCTGCTGCGCTGGATCTCGCCTGAGCTGGGTGGCGTCGCGCCGACCGACTTCCTGCCGATCCTGGAGCAGACCGGCGGCATCCGCGAGGTCGGACACTGGGTGCTCGACAATGCCGCGCAGATGCTCGCCGGCCTGCAGCGCGAAGAAGCCGAACGTGCCGGCACGGCCCGCCAGCCGGACCTGCATGCCGCCGTGAACCTGTCGGATGCCCAACTGCTCGACCCACGGCTGAGCGATGTGGTGCGCGACCTTGCCGCGCGCCACGCGGTGCCCACCGCGCGCCTGGTCTTCGAGGTGTCCGAGCACACGCTGCTGCAAGCCGGCGCGGCTGCCCGGCAGGCTGTGGACGCGCTGCATGCCTGCGGCGCGCGCGTGGCGGTGGAGGATTTCGGGGCGACCGCGCACAGCCTGGACTGCCTGGCACAGTTCCGCCCGGACCAGGTCAAGCTCGACCGCGGTGTGGTCGGCGCGGTATCCGGTACCGGGGACGACACCGCGCTGCGGCGCCTGGTGGCAGCGGCCCACGACGCCGGCGTGCCCGTCACGGCCACGCGGGTGGAAACGGCGGCCCAGTTGCAGGCCCTGCGAGCCTGCCGCTGCGATGTCATCCAGGGCTACCTGCTGTCACAGCCCTTCCCGGCGCGCTGGATCGACGATACGCAGGGCGTCATTGCCGAGCGCGCGCGCGACCTGATGCCGTAAAAACACCGGCAGGCGAAAGAGCGCCGTGCGGCCGGCGGCTGGCCATCGCCGGCCGGCCCCGTAGTCTCAAGCGTGCTCGACGCGGAACGCCGAGACGGCCTGCCGCAGCGCTTCCGCCTGCTCCTCCAGCGATTCGGCGGCGGCGGCGGCCTGCTCCACCAGCGCGGCATTCTGCTGGGTCACCTGGTCCATCTGCGTGACGGCCTGGTTGACCTGCTCGATACCCGAGCTCTGCTCGTCCGACGCCGCGCTGATCTCGCCCATGATGTCCGTCACGCGCTTGACCGCCACCACCACTTCGTCGATCACCGTGCCGGCCTCGGCCACCAGCTTCGAGCCATTCTGCACCCGGCCGACCGAATCGCCGATCAGTTCCTTGATCTCATTGGCCGCCGTTGCCGAGCGCTGCGCCAGGCTGCGCACCTCGCCCGCGACCACCGCGAAGCCGCGCCCCTGCTCGCCGGCGCGGGCGGCTTCCACCGCTGCGTTCAGCGCCAGGATGTTGGTCTGGAATGCAATCCCTTCGATCACACCGATGATGTCGGCGATCTTCTTGCTGCTCTCATTGATGCCGGCCATGGTCTCGACCACCCGGCCGACCACCTCACCACCCTTGACCGCCACGTCGGAGGCGTTGACCGCCAGCGTGCTGGCCTGTTCTTCCGTGCGCTGCGACAGGTCGGCGTTGCCGGCGGCGATCTGCTTGGTGGCGCTGGCGATCAAGTCGGAGCCGGTGCGGACCTGTCCGACCATCTTCTGCAGGCTCGACTGCATCGACGCCACGGCGTGCATCAGGCGCGCGGTCTCGTCGCGGCGGCCGGCGCGGGTAGGCGCGTCCATGCGGGTGGCGAGATCGCCCGCGGCCATGCGCTCGAACACGTGGATGGCCCGCTCCAGCGGCCGCACCAGCGTGCGGCCCAGCACGCCGCGCGCCGCCACCGACAGCACCAGCGCGGCCAGCAGCAGGCCGCCCGAGAGCCAGACGCTCATGGCGTAGCGCGACTGCGAGCGGTCGAAACGGGCCTGGCCGTAAGCGAAGCGCGCCTTGACCAGCGGCTGCAGCGCGGCGTCATAGACAACGAACAGTTGCGGCACCTGGGTGGTATTGAGATCGCGGTAGGTGGTCAGGTCGCTGCGCTCCAGCGCGGTGATGGCCGGTTCCAGCGCGGTCTTGACGAACTTGGTGCGCGCGGCCTCGGCGGCCTGCAGCTGGGCCCGGTCAGCCTCGGGAAGCGGCAGTTTCGTGAACGCCGCCCACGCCTCGTTGGCCGCATTGACCATCGCATGCGCGTCCTTCCGCAGCTTGGCCAGCTCTTCCGGCGAGGACACCGAGTCGAAGTTGGTCAGGTGAATGCGCGCCCACAGCAGGTTGACCGTGTCCCTGGCCAGCAGGTCGAGGCCCTTGGCATCTTCCAGGTAGACGGCACGCAGGTCGGCGTTGGTGGCCCGGCCGGTGACGATGCCGGCGCCGCCCACCACCGCGATCATCACGGCAAAGGCGGCGACGAGCACCGTCAGGCGTGTCCGGATACTGGAGTCCATCCACTTCCACATAAGCATTTCCCCCTCGTTTGTCTGATGCGTGCGGACCGCGCAGGCGCTACGCCGGCGCGCGCGTGTCCGTCACCCATGGTGCTCCAGAAGAACATATCGGCGAGGGGGATCGGAAATAGAGGGCCCCCCCACCGATGTCCGGTATGTGCGCTAAGTGATACGCAAGACTGTGAAAAAGATGCCGCCAATACACCCTCTGCCGGTGGGCGGCCATTAAAATAGCCGATACGCCGCCACAGGCGGGAACATATGATCCTGGCGGCAGCGCCCTCGCATGCCGCGCCATCCGTTAAGGGAAAGAGATGAAGAAACTGATCGCTTTGCTGGCCCTGGGCTGTGCCGTCCTGGCAGGCTGCAACACCATGTCGGGCATCGGCAAGGACATCCAGGCCGGCGGCCACAAGCTGGAAAACGCCGCCGACGGCACCAAGCAGAAGATGTAATCGGGATGCTCGACCGGGCCGCCCGGTCCCGCCTCGAAACGCCGCGCCATGCGGCGTTTTTATTGGCCCGTCGCGGCCCACGCCGCGCTGGAGCAGCGCCCCAGCGTAGCGGGCCGACTCGGCCCCGGACAAGGCAGTGGACACCGGCTGCTCGACATCACCGGGCAAGCTCGCGCGGCTGGCCAGCCACAGCGCCACGGCCAGCCAGGTCAGTCATGTCATCCGGCGGGCGGATCGGGAGGATGCGCGGGAAGGCGTCGGCTGGGTCTCGGGGGCGATGTCGGGTCGGGGATGGCGCGAAGCAGTACCGACGGGGATCTCCAGCCGCGAGCGTGCGCGGGGGAACCGCCATCCGTGTTTGTCCGACGCCGCCACGCGCTATGTCAGAATGCACGCGTTGTTGTGTGCCCGGCCGTGCTTCTCCCTCGATCCCTCGATGCCGACCAGTACCACTGCATTTGCCGCGTTCCTCTTCCTCGTGCACTGCGTGGGCGTGTTCGCCGCCGGGCATGCCGTGCTGACGGTGCGCACCTCGCCGGGCGCCATCGCATGGGCCATCTCGCTCATCACGCTGCCCGAGTTCACGCTGATCCCCTACCTGATCTTCGGGCGCAGCTCCTTTGCCGGCTATGTCGATGCCCGGCGCTTTCACAATGCCCGCCTGCGCGAGATCACGCTCTCCGATGACTGGCGCCGCCTGCGCGACCATGAGTCGGCCGTGGTCGCGCCGCAGCACGCGTGCATGCAGGCCCTGCCGCGGCTGACCGGCATGCCGTGCCTGTCGCGCAACCGGGTGCGCCTGCTGGTCAACGGCGCCGAGACCTTCGAGGCCATCTTCGCCGCCATCCGGGAGGCCCGGCGGGTACTGATCGTGCAGTTCTTCATCGTGCACGACGACGCGCTCGGCCGCCGGCTGGCCGAGGCGCTGCTGGAGCGCGCCCGCGCGGGGGTGCGCGTCTATTTCCTGTTCGACCGCATCGGCTGCCACGCGCTGCCCCGCCATTACGTGCGACAGCTCGAAGCCGGCGGCGTGATGGCGCGGCCGTTCTCCACCCATGCCGGCTTCGTCAACCGCTTCCAGCTCAATTTCCGCAATCACCGCAAGCTGGTGGTGGCGGACGGCGAGCGCGCCTACGTGGGCGGCCACAACGTCGGCACCGAATACCTGGGCGAACATCCACCGCTAGCGCCGTGGCGCGACACCCACATCGAAATCGTCGGCGCGGCGGTGATGGACCTGCAGCTGACCTTCGCGGAAGACTGGTACTGGGCCGCGCACGAAGTGCCGCAGTTGATCGTGCCGAAAGTGCGGCCGGACGAGGACATGGTCTGCCAGGTGGTCGCCAGCGGCCCGGCCGACCCGCAGGAGACCTGCTCGCTGTTCTTTGTCGAGGCGATCCAGTCGGCGCGCAAGCGGCTGTGGATCACCACCCCGTACTTCATCCCCGACGAAGCCGTGTTCGCCGCGCTGCGGCTCGCGGTGCTGCGCGGCGTGGACGTGCGCATCCTGATCCCGGCGCGGCCGGACCACCGCGTGGTGTTCCATGCCTCCACGCTGTATGCCCACCAGGCCATCCGCGCCGGGGTGAAGATCTACCGCTACCAGCCCGGCTTCCTGCACCAGAAAGTCGTGCTGATCGACGGCGAGGCCGCCGCCGTGGGCACCGCCAACCTCGACAACCGCTCGTTCCGCCTGAACTTCGAGCTGATGGTCGTCACCGCGGACACGCGCTTCGCCAATGACGTCGCGCAGATGCTGGAGGCGGACTTTGCCGAAGCGGCGCGCATCGGCCGCGACGAGTACGAGCGGGCGCACCCCGTTCGCCGCGTCATCATGCATGTGGCCAAGCTGTTTGCGCCGATTCTGTAGGACGCATCCTTGGTGTCGCTAACCCAGCCTGTCATCGAGAACAGGAGGTGTAACGTTGAGCCGTGCATGGCAAGACAGCCAATCAGCGACGGGTTGCGGGAAACCCTGAAGCCCGTGCAGCCGGTTTCGCAGCCATCGGCCAAGGGAGGGTGGCCACGTGTGAACGGTCGGGCAGCGCTCAACGGCATTCCGCTCGTGCTGGAGACAGGCATCCCGTGGGATGCCTTGCCCCAGAAACTGGGCTTTGGCAGCGGCAGCGGCACATAGCGGTAGATACCAAGAGCATGCCGTTGGCCGGTGTCGTGACGGGTGCCCATCGCCATGACTCGGAAAAACTCGGCCTATAGTGCGTCTTTCCATTCCGAAGAGAGCATTGCGCTATGAAAATTCGGGGCCGTACACCTTAGGCGTGGTCGTATTTGTTGAAGGACGCAATGTCCTGGACGCCCTCGGGCAAAGGAACGCCGCCGGCATGTTTGCGGATTTCGCGCAGTAACTGCTTGTTGGATTGCTCGAGCGACTGGCGCTTGAGCCGATCTCGTTCACGCTTGATGGCCACCTCTCGGTCTTGCCATTCCCGGTAGCGCTTGTGCCCGGTGTTTCTGGCGCTCAGGCTGTCCTTGGTATGGAACTGCATTTCGAAGTCCAGCCCGGGCGCTGTGCGCAACGTTACGTTCAGGCCAGCGTAGGTCGTGTCGGCAACGGCGAAGCCATTGTTGATTCGCACCACCTGCAGCCCCTTTGCCTTCAGTGCCTGCAGCGCCCGCTCGAACTCGGTCGCGAACCCCATGGCCGGGAGCCGCACGACCCAGCGCATCGCGTCGCGTATGCGCGCCGCTGCCTGCTCGATCGACAGGTCGCCAAGCACTTGATAGCGCTCGATTTTCTTGCGGATGGATGCGGCCTGCTTGGGCACGCTGTGGTGCGCTTCAATGGCCAGGCCAATCTTGTCCAGCAAGGGGCCGACCTCCTTGCGGACGGTTTGGGCTTGCTTGGCGAGCCGCTCGACGTGCGCGTCCAGGGCGGTGAGCGCAGGCGGCGTTCCGGACGAACGCGCCGCGGCCGCGGCCGTGACCGTGCGGTCCATGCGAGGCAGATCGCTCTCCCATTCCATGATGTTCTCGCAGCCTGGGGGTGCAACAACCTGTTCAAAGGCCTCCCGAGCCGGATCCAGCGCGGCGTAGTGCTGCTCGCGGTTCGCCCCGTCCAGGCGCAGGGTTTGCGCCCGCTTGTAGTCGTCGTGGAATCGCTCCTTGAGATCGAAGGTCTGCGGGGTATGGAACTGAATCTCCAGGCGCACCACATTGCCGTCGCCATCGCGGCCAATGAAGCCGACGTTCACGCCCTTGAAGGCGGCATGGGCTTTCTCGAAGCTGTTGCGGACCCGCATTCTCGTCAGCCCCTGGGCGTCGAGCTTGCCAAGGATCTCGGTATATTCCTGGGCGAATGCCTGCGTGTCCAGCACGACGCTATAGCGCAGCGCGTCGTCTATCGCTGCGGCGGCCGCTTCCGGCGTCTGGCGATCCAGGTGCATCAGCCTGCGCAGCTTGTCGAACAGCGAGTGCTCCGATTTCAGGCGATGCTGCACGTCGCCACGCAATACCCCAATCCCGGGGATGGCGTTGCACACAACGTCGGTCACATGCTTCTCAGCTTGTTCGGCGGTCATGCGCAAGCCGTGCTCAAGCTGCCACAGGCGGGACTCGGTGTCGGCAGACACATCACCCGGGGCCGGGGTGCTGTCGATCAGGCCCCGCTCCTGCAGCGCTTCGAGCGCCATCTCCATCAGCCCGGCCGCAAGCGTGGGGTTGTCGCGCAGCCGCTGCCGTTCGGCTTGGGCATCAAGGCCATCACGCAGCTTCGGCACCAGACCGCTCTTGGTGTAGGTCATGAGCCGGATGCGATCGGGCTCGCTGCGCAACGCCCAGTCCAGCCGATCGGCGACCTTGAGGTACACGTCTGTCTGCGTCACGGCCTTGGGGGCATCGGTGCCCACCTTCACGCCCAGTGTGAGCAGATTGCGCAACGTCTCCAAAAGCGCTGTCGGCACATAGCCAAGCTGTCCCTCGCGGTCCGGGTCTGTTCCAGCAGGGCGTTCGCTCGGCAGTGCGGTGCCGGGGTGCGGCAGCAGCGCAGTCGGGTAGTGCTCCACCAGCGCGGCCAACCGTTCGCGTGGCGTGCCGGCCGGAGCGTAGGCCTCGGCGAGTGTTGTGAAGCGTTGGGCTAGCGCAGGGGGCAAGGGTTGCGATAGCGCGGTGGTGTCGCGCGTCCCCTGCGTGTGCTGTATGAAGGCTTCCAACTGGCTCTGCAGGACTTCGGCCGCCTCACGCGCCACCGGATGCCGGGCATAGGCTACGCTCAAGTCCGCCCGTTCACGCAACACTTGCAGGGCCGCCGACGTGGCCTCGGCCGGGTTATACAGCAGCCGGCGCAGGCCGCGCCGGAGCTCGCGCGGCGTGCCCTCGTAGGTGCCAAAGACCGCGTATTCGGCGATGCGTTCGCGCAGCGCCTGCGGCTGGCCCCAGAAGTGGAACTGCAAGGTGCTCATGCGCCGCACCAGCTCTTGCCCGCGCACGGCCGAGAGGATCTCCGCGGCGCGGCCGGCATGATACTGGCCCGCGTCGTCGACGGCGGCGTTCGCTGTCTTGGGCGGCTTGAACGTGGGCGCTTTGCCGACGCGCCGCTCCCGCTCCTCGAAAAAGCCGGTAATCGCCTCGGTCATCTTCGGCAGCCCGGCGTACACGAACACCCTGTCGCCATCGTAGTCAGCGTCGCGTTTCTTGAGTTCATCGATCGGCACGGCGATCAACGAACCTGGCATGAAGATATCCTTGACACGCAGGCTGCCTACCGTATCCATGCGCGCCGGCAGCTGGTCGCGCTCGCGGCGCTGCGTCCAGCTCGAATGGACCTTCATGTCTGTCTTCCGTCGACCAGACCCACTGCGCGTCATGACCTTGCGGCCAGAGCGCGTCGGGCACCACGATGGCCACACCCTTGCCGTGCAGCATCGGCGCGTCGTCGGCGCTGCCGGCCACGTGGGGCCGGCTTTCGTCCAAGCCGGTGTAGCTGTACTGGAACGCGAACGCCGTCTCCAGAAACCGCGCGGTGGCATCGCCTCGCTTGGATGTGCGCACGCGTTCAGCCACCACCGGCATCAGGTTCGGCTTGTCGTAGGGCGGCTTGCCGAGCAGAACAGGCCCACCTGTGCGGTCGAACACGGTGCTTTTTTCACCGGGCAGGTAGACCTTGTTGTCGGTCGAGGGGACCGCAATGCCCTGCGCGCCAGTGATACCTGCCCCGATGAGCAGGTCGTAGAGCTTCGGTTTGCTGAGCTTGCGCGCGCCGCTGAATGTGTCCGTCTCCCACGGCGCCGTGTCCGCATGCAGTGACCGGCGCAGGTGCTCCCTGGCTTCCTCGATGACCGCTTCGTCACGCGGATAGTGGTGCGTTGCCTGAGCGGGCAGGATCGTCATGCGCTGCGTCGGCTGCTGCGCGGCACCCTGGCGGTGCGACTGGCTCCATGCATCCATCGCCTGCGCCATTGCCGGAATCCGGCGCGCGAGCGCCTCTCGGATGAAACCGCAGCCGTCATGAGACACCAGCTGGATCGGCTCGCCGTCGCGCGTGCGCAGCGCAAACATCGGCGCGGCGCCCTGCGGCCCGTCAGCCTGCAACCCAAGGCGGATCGGTCCTTCGACCACGTGATCGCGCGGCACGACCTCCAGCAGCGCGCGCTGCATGCGGTACCAGTCCTCGCGCTGCGGGTTGAGCTTGCGGATCACGTCCGTCATCAGCGGGGCGTGTGGCGCGGTGTCGGCCAGCCGTATTGCGGGAATGCGCCCGTAGCGCTTGGCGGGGCCTCGTGCCCCCGCCAGCTGCTCGAAGACACGCGTGGTGTGCGGTGTCAGGTGACTGCCCCCGAACAGGTCCATGCGCAGCAGATCATCTCCGCGCCGCAGGGTACGGGCCAGCATGAACGCGCTAAGCCGTCCAGGCAACTCCACCTCGACAAGCGGCAGCCGCCCACCCATCAGGCGCGTGAAAAACGAGTAGTGCTGTGCCGCGGTGGCGTCGGCAGGCGTATCGGTCCTGACATCGCGACCGCGCATGTCGATGATCTGCAGCGCCGCCGCGCCTGCCTCGCTGCCCAGCATGTCCCGCACTTCCGACCGGCCGCGCAGCTCACGCCGCACAGCCGCCACGTCCATCGTCGTCGTCGGGTGGGCGGCGACGATCCTGTCCAGATCCCGTTGCAGCATCAGATCCAGCGCGTCGAGCACCTGGTCGCCCGCCTCGATCTGGGCGATGAGGTTCCAGCTCATTTCGTCCAGATCGCTCTCGATGCAGTCGCGCAGTTGCTCCAGCGATTGGCTCACCCACGCCTTGAGGTCCTCGCGCCGCCGCGCCACCCGGACGCGATCGTCCGTCACATAGCGTTGCTTCCAAAGACCGGCCACCACGGTGTAGGTCTTGAGCAGCAGGAAAAACGTCAGACCCGGACGCCGGGTGCCGAACGCCTCGTCCTCCGGGGCACGAGTTTGCGCGGCGGACGCCGGCGGGGTGGAGTGGGCGTCGATGTAGTGCTGTACCTTGCGCGCCACGTCGACTTGCATCCGTTCAAGCAGCAAGAGCGTATCCGTACGGAACCGCTTGAGCTCGGGGGAGCGGACCAGCGGCAGCAGACCGGCCGCCAGGCTGCCGAGGGCTTCCAGGTTATCCGGCTTGAAGCGGGTCTGCGCGTGCAGCGCCTGCAGGCGCTGCACGCCTTGGCCAGCAAGCAGCTTGAGGCCGTCCTTGAGTCCGGTGCTTGCCAGCGCCTTGAAGATCAGCGCGACGTTGAGCGTGCTGGCTGAATCCAGCCCGCCGGGACGCACGTTCAGATGCACTGCCAGTTCGCGCAGGCGTGCGTGCATCAGGGAATGTGTTGTGTCAACTGGTCCATCGTCGTCGGGCGACGTCGCCTCGGCCATGACGACTGCAAAGCGCGCGGTGCCGTTGGCCAGCTGTGCCAATGCACCCATGCCAAAGGTCCCGAACGGCCGGCCGCCGCTGCCCAGCACGTCGATAAGACTGAGGGCCGCTTCCTGGCAGGGCTTGTTGTGCGGCCACTTGCTGAGCCCATTGAGGGCGTTGGCCAGGCCTTGCTCATTCATCGCATGCCGCAGGCCGGTATCCGTGGCCAGCCGTTCGGCCAGATGTTCGGCGGCAGTCCGGCAAGCGTCCGCCTCCGGCCACTTGCTGAGCCCATTGAGGGTGCTGGCGACCTGCTGCGCGCTCATGGCTTGCCGCGGACCGGTATCCGTGGCCAGATGTTCGGCCAGACGTTCAGCGGCAGTCCGGCAAGCGTCTGCCCCTGGCCACTTGCTGAGCCCATTGAGGGCGTTGGCAACCTGCTGCGCGTTCATGGCTTGCCGCAGGCCGGTATACGTGGCCAGCCGTCCGGCCAGGCGCTCTGCGGCAGTCCGGCAGGCGTCCGCCCCAGGCCACTTGCTCAGCGCGTTGAGCGCATTGGCGATGCCCTGCGCATTCATGGCTTGCCGCAGGCCGGCATCCTTGGCCGGCGTTGTTGCATAAATCGACTTTGAAGTCGAAGCCATCCCTGTGAGGCGTAATTCAGTCGACGCGGACGGACTGCGGGCGGGCAAGCGCAGCCATGCGGTTGAGCACGC
>CAKKOY010000018.1 GCA_919592095.1 Ralstonia syzygii subsp. syzygii
GCGCGTCAGTCAATCGAGCAGGTGCTGGCATGGTCGCGATGGCGGCGCGCGCATCAGTGGCGCGCTCAGCAGTGTCACTACCGGGCGCGGGGATGTGCTCCTCCATTTTGAGCTACGGCTGTAGTATTATGCGTGTCACATTGGGGCAGCAATATCCGGGCACTAGCTCTCGCTGCAGATCATGCCCCATTCCCTTCGCATCTGGCCCGGCACGCCCACCCCGCAGAGCACCCCCTCCCGTCCCGAGCGTGCAGGCAGCGAAGCCCCCCCTGCCCCTGCCGGCCGGGCACCTCGCCAGCGCGGCCCATTGAGCAAGCTCAAGGCACGCCTGCTGCCCAAGTCGAGCGAGACAGAGGTCTCCACGATGCTGGGTGCGCGCAAGTACGCGGGCAAGCCGGTCAACACGGTGGCGGTCTACACCTCGCCCGCTTCGTCCACGGCGTCCACGCTCCAGCCCACCACGGCCAGCGAGCGCGCGCGCGCGGCCCGCTCGCAAGCATCCACCGCGGCCCTGGTGCAGCGAACCCAGCAAGGCATGCAACAGCTGCGCGGCACCGACAAGTCGCACGCGGCGGCGAGCACCGAACCGGGCGCGCGCCAGCCCGTGACGGTTCCGGAGCGGGCGAAACAGTATCGTCAATTGCTCGCCCAGCGGTTTGCCGCCACCCGCGACGCCGGCGCGGTGGAGCGCCTGTCGGCCCGGCTGGAAACACTGGCGCCACCGCTGGCGGAAGCGGCCGGCGAGCCCCACCGGTACGCCCGGCCCATGCTGGTGGCCGAAGCGCTTGCCCGCACCTGCGGCCATGACGCGTCGGCGGCGCTGCGTGTGCTCGCCAGCCTGGAAAACGAAACGCGGCTCGACACCGCGGCGTTCGACACGCCAGCGCATGCGCCGGCATCACCGGCGCGCTCGTCCAGCGCGTCCGACAATTTCTTCGACGCGATGAGCTGGCAGGAAGAACCGGATGCGCCGGACGGCTCGCCACCGCAATCCCCGTCGGCACGCTCGTCCGCCCCGTCCCAGGATTTCTTCGATGCGTTCAGCACGCGGACCGAGTGGAACGCGTCGGAGGATGCCGGCGCGGCATGGCGCACGGCGCAGTTGCTGTCGCGCTACCACGCGGGCTTCGAGGCCCTGTGCGACCTGATGCGCCTGCCGCAGACCCCGGCGCACCGGCATGCGGCGCACGCTTTCCTGCAGGCCGCGGATGCCCTGCAGCGCGGCGCGGCCGGGCCGGCGGCTTCGCCGCAGGCGCTGCTCCAGCACTGTCCGCCCGGCAGCGGCGCGCCGGAAGACAGCCTGGCGATCAAGACGCTGCACGCGGCAGCGGCGCAACTGCGCGGCGATGCGCTCGCGCCCGAGCAGACGGGCGCCCTCTTCGCCTGGCGCCAGGGCTTCCGTGAAGAGGGCCCGGGCTCCGACCTCGCCAAGGTCAAGGCGCGCACGGCCAAGTTCGTCAACCGCACCATCCGCCGGGTCGAGAATCATGGCTGGCGCAGCACGCTGTGGCAGGCGGTCGGCAAAAAGAAGTCGCCCCTGTCCGCAGCACGGCTCGGCATGCAGGCCACGCACCGCGCAAGCCTGGCCAAGGAATACACCGCCTACGCGGCATCGCTGCGCACCGCGGTCGAGACGCTGGGCGCGCACTACCGCGAGGCGCTGGCCCGGCCGCCAGCCCAGTCGGCACTGCCCTGGCGGCGCGCGGAACAGATGTGGCAGAGCGCCATCCTGCAGCATTGGGCATCGCTGCCGGCCAATGCACCGCTGAGCGCCTACACGCTGACGCATGACACCCTCCGGACGATCGGGGAACAGCTCCGGCGCACCGTACTGCGCGTGCGGGAGGAACTCACCATCGGTGTGGCGCAGTCCGCGAAAGCCGGCAATACACCGGCCCCCCACCTGCTCAACGAGCTGAAGCATCTGGTCGAACTCAGCGGACAAGCCAACCTGAATCTCGGCGCGGACAACCTGCCCGTCGTGCCGCCTGCGCAGTTCATCGACGTGTATCCAAGCGGCGCGGTGCTGCGCACATGGAGCGAAGCGGTCGATGCGGGTGCCGCGTCCGAGCCGCTGCGGAACGTGCTGGACACCGCCGAGCGCATCGAGCAGCAGGACGACCTCAGGCTGCGTGAAGAGGCCATCGATGCCGCCCGCACCGTGATCGAATCGCTGATCACCGCCATCGAGGGCGGCGGCAAGCTGCGGCTGGCCAGCGGCACCACGCTGGGGCTCACCACCGGCACGATATCCAACGGCTTGCAGCGGGCGGGCCAGGCGCTGGCGATCCCCGTGGCGGTTCAGGCGGATTTCCATGCAAGCCGCAAACGCCAGGCGGTGGTCGAGGTCGCGCGGGGCTCGCACGGGCGCGACCTGTTCATCGGTACCGACAAGACCGTGCATGCCGCCGCCGGGTTCGGCGCATCGGTCGGCTACGACTTCAATATCCTGAAAAACCGCATCCGCGCCCTGGTGGGGGCCTCGGTCGTGCCGATCGATGTGGAAAAGGGCGAGCGGGTCGGCGTCGTGTACCGGGCGGTGCGCCAGGTCACGCAGGCCGCCAGCCCCTATGCCGACTGGGACGCCGTCAAATACGACGACACTACCACCCGCGAGGCCATGACCGCGCTGTCGAACTGGCTGTTCCAGCAGGCCACCGAACACCGGGAGCGGCCGCAGGGTGCCGACGACGTCTGGAATGCACTGGCCCAGCACAGCAGCGGCGGCGACTTCATCTCCGTGGGCTGGGTGGACCAGCGCAAACACCGGCTGCGCCACAAGGTGCGCGTGAACGCAGGCGTCAACGCCCGCGTCACGGTGCCGGCCACGCCGGTCCGCGTCGGCGTGGGTGCCCGCCTGACCGGCGAGATCACCTCGCGCGACACCACGGCCATGCGCGAAACCACCGGCATCATGCGCGCGGAACAATACAGCCAGGGCTATGGCGGCCACATGACCTTCCGGGCCGGCGTGAACTACGCCGTCGGCAAACAGTTCTATACTTCGCCCGCGCAGGACTCGGCCACCGCCTCCACCCCCTCAGGCGAGCGCCACAGCATCACTCAGGGGTTCAACGGCGGCACCCCGCTGACCTACTCCAAGCAGTTCGCGGAACACAGCCATACCGCCAAGCTCAAGACGGTCCACCTGGACGGCAGGCTGGCCGACCGCGTCTGCTATTTCGACAAGGAATACAAGAACGCCAAGGAATACCTCGCGCTGATCCGCAGTTCGCAGAACGCGTGGATCGACATGCTGTCGCGCAAGCCCGGCGGCACGGTGGAAAAGGCGCGCAAGGAATTCGAGGAATACTGCGCGACGGTCGAACAGCACACCGGACCGCACATCCGCTACCTCCTCCGGGAACGCCTGCGCCCCGCCGCCGCGCGCCAGGTCGAGAGCCACCTGGATCTGGCGAACCTGCATCGCGCAACCGACGTCGAAGCGCCCCCCGGCGAACCGGACACGCCGGCCATGCCGGACACCGGCATCACGGCGGCACCGATGCCCCCGGTCCGCAAGACGTCGCACCTGCCCAAGCCGCTACGGAGCCTGGCCGACAAGCTCACCGCGGGCAGCCAGCGCGCCGAGGCCAAACGCATGGACATCGACGCGATCCGGGCCAGGCTCGCGAGCGGCCAGCCCGAGCCAGGCCGGATGATCCGGGCCCTGCAGCGCGAAGCCGCACGCCGGCAACAGCAGACGGCCGTGCCGCCTCCGAGCACAGAGGCCGTTCGGCTCGCCGCCCGGGCGCAAGCGCGGGTCCAGGCCGAAGCCGATGCGCAGGCGTGCGAAGCCAAGGCCGACGCCGTACTGTTTGCCGAAGCCTCGTGGCTGCAGGAAAAGCTGGCGATCATCGAGACCGTCTCGAAGCGCGAATCCAAGGGCGTGTCGCTCACCGTGCAGATGCAGAGCACCAGCGAGGCGAGCGGCCAGCGGGAACTGCGTAACCTCAAGTTCAGTTAGTTCCAGGGCAGGCGCGCGCCGCTTCGTTTACGAACGCACAGCTTCGGCGCAACTGACATGCAAATGTCATCGATGGCTAGGATTTCGGAACAAGTCTGCGCTATCCAGATCAGTCGTCCGGAAGCCAACCCCTGAGCCCCCGAATGCCCTCCCTTTCCAGACTATTCACCTGCGCCCCCAGCCCCATATCACGCACCGCGACGCCCCACGCGGAAACCTCGCCGGAAACGGCGGCACAGCAGCCGGCCTTGCCCAAGGTCCGGAAGACCTCGCACTTGCCGGGCCCCTTGCGCGGCCTGCTCGACAGGTCGACGGCGAAACTCGAAAGAGCGCAGGCCAAGCGCGCGAGCAGCGCCGAGCTGCAACAATCGCTGTTGGATAACGACATGAGCGGCCGCAAGACCCGGGCCTTCCATCAGGAAGCCAAAAACCGCTTCAAGCATGGACAGTGGAATCCGAACCCGAATCCCGCCGCGACCACCAGCCATGCCGGCCGCTCACAGGCACAGGGCGCCGACCGCCCCCCGTCCAGCCGCTGGAGCTGCATGCGGAGCAACTTGGTCCACCCCGACGTGAACATCGAGGGCCGGCACGCGCCGCCCTCCGGGCCCGTGATCGACCCTGACACCGGCGCACTGAACAAGGCAAACCTGCGCCAGTTGGCGGATGCCCTGGCCGACTCGCTACCGGCCGTGCCCGAAACGCGACCCCATGCCATCGAACTGCGCGCCAGGCTGATCCACCAGATCCGCACCCTCCGCACCCTCCGCACCCTCCGCACGATCGCGGCCGACGGCCCACGCAAGCCGCCGCACGAAGTCGGCCTCGCCGTGCGGGATGCGTTCGCCAAGGCGACGAAGACCGCGCGCAAGCTCGCCGGCGACGTCGGTGGCAGCGATCTGGCGGACACGTACAAAGGCATCGCCGCGCTGCTCAATGAGTTCAAGCGCACCCACCTGAGTGCCAGCGCGCATGACATCATGAACCACTATGCGACAACGGAAGCCGCCAACCTGGAGCGCAAGGCGCCCGGCATCGGCCAGGGCAAAGGGGGCTCGAACATCATGACGGGCACGAGTGGGGGCCTGACCTATTCCCTGTTCCCGAAGACCGGCTACGCCGGTCCCGACGTATCCGTTGGCGCCGGCGGCGGCAAGGGCCGGATCTATTTTGTCGACGACGATGGCGATATCGACCACTGGCCCTCCGGCCAGGCGTACCTCAAAGCCTCACTGGGCGGCGAACTCGGCAAGTGGGCCGCCAAGCTGACCGGCCGGCTCGACCTGTTGGCCAGCAACACCTGGTTCGAACACAACGACCTAGGCGAAATGGTCAAGCTGATCGCCAACCACGATGCCAACCGCTCGAAGATGCCATCGGCCGGGCCGAATGCGCGCAAGGTCAGGCAGGCGCTGGAGTCGCTCGCCAACACCCTCTCCACGGTGGTCGGCCGCAACTACACGGAAGCGGCGGGCAAGCCGTTGTACCTGAATGACGAGAAAATCGCCAAGGGCCACAACACGTTCAAGATGACGCTGCTGGCCGCGGCGATCGACGAGAAGCTGGGCGGCGACCGCTTCAGCTCGCTGGTGAGCGCGGCGTACCCTGCAACGGTCGACGTGCTCACCGAACGCATCGGCTCGCCTGAAGAGCGGCCGTTGCCGTTGCCTCCCCGGCACGACGTGCCGGACTCGGTGGGCTATGCCGACGGCGCCCTGTACTACCGCCAGGAGACGGCCAGCGTGGATGCCAGCATCGGCAATCAGACGCACGGCGGCACCGGCCTGGAGGCCGGCGGCGCGCTCTCGCTCAACCTGCGCGGCAATGTGGCGCAATACTTCATGGAGTTCGGCGAAGCGCCCCATGCGCAGCTCGACCCGGGCCACCAGAAAGACTACAAGCCGGTCTTCAAGCAGCATCAGTTGCTCGACGAGGCCTGCGGCAATGGCACGCCCCCGGCTCAACTGTATCTGTATGACAGGATGCGCCGCACCCTGGGGCAGATTGACCAGGGAACACCGGCATTTCCGTTCACGAAAACGGAACAGCATCTCTACGGCGACGCGGCGGCCATCCCGGCCCAGTTCCACCATGCCATCGCGCACGCCAGCCGCGAGCAGCTCGAGCATGTCACCGACCAGCTGGAGCATCTCATGCAGACCTATCTGCATTTCGTCGCAGATGCCCCGGCCGTTCTCGCCAAGAACGACAAGTTCATGCCCCCCAAGGAGCGCGAAACGCTGAACCACGCCCGGCAAGCCACGTTCGACCGGATCAACCACGCCATCTGGCAAGGGCGATACCCACGGCAAGACGCACTGGCGCACCCGGAAACGTTCATCGCGAAAAGCCATGCGTCCCTCAGCCTGGCACTCGGCTGCGCCGGCACGCACATGTCCGTGATCAAGCAACAGATGGCGCAGTGCCACGCGCTGGACCAGCAGATCGACATGCACGCGGGCAACGACAGCGCCAACCCCATGGACGAGGCCAACGCATTCGCCATCCGGACGGCCGACTCGATGTACAAGACCGTCCGCGAAATGATGGACAAGACCTATCTGCCGCTCAAGAATTACGACGTCCGGTCAAAGAGCCCGCTGAAGGAGGCCGGTCTGTGGCAGCGCTGGGACACCGCCCTGAAGGCCCAGGCGTCCGGCGGTGCGCAGAGCCGCCTGCTCGACACCATCATGAGCCGGCTCCGCCCGAAGTCGACCCAGACGCCGCTGGGCGACCTGACCGGCACCATCTCGGTCTCCAACAGCGCCGGCCAGGTCGCGCTGAGCGCCGAAGTCCGCCTGCTGTATGCAGACCACCAGCTCAACCCCAGCCGCATCGGCAAGTTCTGGCAGTTCACCTTCAACGCCCAGGGCAGCGCGCCCATCACCGGTGCGCTGATCAACCAGGCGGTCAAGGCCGCCATCGAGAAGTTCATGCCCAACATGCGGCTCGAAGACAAGGAATTCGACCCGCACGAGCTGATCCGCCAGACCCAGGGCCTGATGTTAGACATCTCCGACGGCACCAGCATCGTCGTCAAGCTGCGGCAGGCACCCGACGTGGAGAACGCCGCGATGCAGCTGCAATACGTCCGCGTGCTGCGCAACAAGAGCAGCGGGCTGAACGCGTCGATGACGATCCCGACGCCGGCCGGCACCTTCACACCGTCGGTTTCGCACACCGACAGCGGCCAGAGCCTCGCGGGGGAAATCGTCGGATCGGACAAGAACTACCTGATCATGCAGCATCCGGCCCTCTCCAAAGCCGTGGATCCGTTCCTCGCCAGGATCGAGGCGGAACCGGACAACGCCGGCACCATTGCCGGAGAACTGCGGCAGGCGCTGGATGCGAACACGACGCAGCGCAACCGCTACAGCGCCAGCCCGACCATGATGGCGGATGTCGTCAAAGAGCACGCCGACGCCATGGAAGAACTGGCCGCGGCCGCCGCGGAAAACCGCCCGCCCAGGATCAAGAACGAATTCCTGCGCTACTACGCCGCCGAGCCCTTCGCACGCGTGGCCGATCTCTCCACCCAGGTCGCCAGCCATGCGCCCGGGTCGACCGCCAACGGCCAAGACCCCTTCAAGCTCGCCGAGCCGCTGGCCAAGCTCTTCGATGTCGGCCACCTGGATCTGCCGGCCATGCGCGGGCATCTGCAGTCGCTGAAAACGATCGAGGAACGCGCGGATTACCTGTGCGGCGAGCAGGGACGCCCCCTGCTGGGGGCCTTCAGCAAGATCGTCGGCAACATGCGCGCGATCAACTCCGCTACCTTCTTCCACAGCGACCAGCGCAGCATCGGCTTCCAGTCGATGCTGCGCGACCCGCGCGCCCTGGCGCGCGAAAACAAGCAGATCGACGCGGCCCTGAACGGCAAGCCGGAGCCGACCAGCAAGTTAGGCCGCCTGCGCGCGCGCATGCAGCCGACCAAGGCGACCATCAAGCAGGCAACCGCGGCCCAGTTGCAGACCCTGGCCGGGATGGCCCTGCCGATCCGGCAGGAGGCCGAACGGGAGCTGGCGCGCCGCAAGGAACGGCTGGGGGACGCCTTCCCGGCCGGCAACGGTCCGGCGGCCTGACCCCGCCAGGCAGGCTGGCCCGCGACCGTGCGGGCCAGCCATGCACCGGCGTGGCGACGCTCCCGTCTACACGCCCGTTGCGGCCGGCCGCAGGCTGTCGGCCAGCAGCGCCCGGAACGCACGCGGTTCGCGCCCGGCCAGGCGCGCCACATCGCCCGTGACGACATCGAAGGCCCCCGCGACAAAGCTCTTTTCGAGATCGACCACGATATCGACAAAGCCTTCCGGGATACCCGCCTGCGCAAGCCCCTGGCGCAGGCCCGCCTCATCGGACACCGCAAAGCGCAACGGCTTGCCCGTGATCTCGGCAACGAGCGCGGCCCGCTCCGCACCGGTCAGCGCAACGGGCCCGGTCGCGTTGTAGACGGCGCCGCCGTGCCCCTGGCCAAGCAGAATGCCTGCCCCGGCGGCGGCCACGTCATCCCGGGAGACAAAGGCGACACGGTTTTCGCCAAGTCCCGACAAGATCCCCGAGCCCAGCGACAGCGGCACCTGCTGCGCAAACGACTCGGCGTAGTAGTTCATCCGCAGGATCGTCCAGCGTGGCGCGGTCCTGATCAGGTGCTGCTCGCCCACCCAGTAGGCCGCACCGAGCGAAGGCTCGGCCGTCTCGCGCGTGCCCGCCACCGACAGCAGGACAATGTGCTGCACGCCCGCCTGGACGGCGGCATCGATGGCCGCCGCGAACTGGCGGCCGCGCACGCCCGGGCCCAGATCGGCGCTCGGGATGATCAGCAGGCGATCGAGCCCGCGATACGCCTGGACAAGGGTTTCGGCATGATCGTAGTCGCCGTGCCGCCCCTGCGCGGGAGACGGGACGCGCTCCGGCGTGCGGGAGATCCCGACAACCTGATGGTTGCCCCGGGCCTTCAGCTCTGCCACGATCAAATTTGATCGTGCAGGCATGGGAGATGGGCAGTGGAAGCAGTAGCGCAGGCAGTCGAGCCGCCTCTGGAACCGGAACACGGCACGCCGCCGCCCGAGCAATGCTGCCTGGTGCTGAACATCCTGAGCCGCATCGGCGACAAGTGGACGGTCATGGTCATCGGCACGCTGTCGAACGGGCCGATGCGCTTCAACGCGATCATGCGTGCCATCAGCGGCATTTCTCACCGGATGCTGACGCTGACCCTGCGCGGCCTCGAATGCGACGGGCTGGTCAAGCGGACGGCCTACGCGACGATTCCGCCGAAGATCGAATACGAACTCACCGAACTGGGCCTGTCGCTGATCGAGCCGCTGCGCGCACTCGGGGACTGGGCCATCCAGAACCGCCCTGCCATCGCAGCGGCGCGGGTGCGCTATGCGTCGGCGTCGGCGAAGCAATAGAAGCGGCAGAAACACCGTGCGCGGCCCAGGCCTGCTTCCGGAACGCTGACCGGCACGGTGCAGCGCGACAACCGCCCTGGCCGCGCCTGCCGCCGAGCGGTGGAATCAGGCCGGCGCCCACCTGCCCGGCGCCGGCCCTTGGGGGCGTGCTCAGTGGATCGTCGGCGTGGCGTGCAGCCATGCCTGCGCCACCGCGGTCTGGCGCTGGGCGGGCGCGATGGCCTCGTCCTCGGGATGCATGCCGTGGCGGTCCGCATAGATCTGCGGCAGGGTCTCCGCCAGCTGCTCCACGGCCTCGCCGATGAAATCGTTGCCCGTCGCGCCCTCCAGCAGCGAGGACCAGGCTTCGTGACGCATCAGCGTGGCCGCCCGATCGGCGAACGACGGGCCGCTGCGTACGCACTCCTCCGTCAGCAGGGCCATCAGCTCCTGCACCGGCAGCCCCTCTTCGTCCAGGTGCCCCAGGGCGTAACGCTCGTGGGCGCGCTGGAAGACCAGGCAGCGCAGCGTGGCGGAATTGCACAGCCCGTCGACCAGGAAGCCGAGCCGGCGGGCGTCGCGACGCGAGCGGACCTCATCCGGCATGGCGGCATTGGCGCACCGCTCCACCCAGATGCGGAAGGCATCGCTGCCGTATTCGGTATCGTAGAGACCCAGCCGCGTGCGCCAGTTTTGGAGCAGGCGCCCCCAGTCCGCGCCCTCGCCCGGGTTCGGCAGCGGCACGGCATGTGCCGGCGGGACGGTGCGCCGGCGCACGGCCAGGCGGTCCAGCAGATGCGGCGGCACATCGATGCGGCAGGTCGCGGGCAGGCTGCGCAGAGTCTCGGGCAGGTCGCTCAGGCCGAGGCAACCGCGCAGATCGAGATGGGAGAGCCGCTTCAGGCCGCCCAGCGTGGCCGGCAGCGTGCGCAGCGCGACGCAATCGCGCAGGCGCAACGTGCGCAGCGACGTGCAGGCGCCGAGGTCGGCGGGCAGCGCCACCAGGGCCGACATGCCAGAACAGTCCAGGTGGCGCAGCCGGCGCAGCGTGCCGAGCGAGCGCGGCAGCGCGGCCATGCCGGTGTTGTCGCGCAGTTCCAGCGACTCCAGTACCGACAGCTGGCCCACGGTCTCCGGCAACGCGGGCAGCACCGGATTGCCGCGCAGGTTCAGTTGGCGCAGCCGTTGCAACTGGCCCAGGCTGGTCGGCAGTTGCGTCAGCAGCCGGCTGCTGGCCAGCGTGAGGGCCTGCAGCCGCTGCAAGGCGCCCAGTTCCACCGGCACGATGCGCAGGTCCGTGCCCTGCAGCACGAGGCGCTCGAGCTGCGGCAGTTGCGACACCGCGGTGGGCAAGGCGCGCAACGGCGAGTCGAGGATGACGAGCTCGCGCAGTTGCTGAAGCAGGCCCATCCTGCCCGGAATCGCGGTCAGGCGCCGGTTACGCGAAAAATGCAGCGAACTCAGGTTGGGCGGCAATCCGCCCGAGGCCGGCCATTCGAAGACATCGCAGTCATGAACGGTCAGCACTTCGACCTGTTCGGCGTTGCACAGCGCGCTCGGCAGGCGCATCACGGGGATGCTGTCCAGCACCAGGTGCCGGCTCTTCTGCTGCATGGCGAGCAGCATGCGCGTGGCCGCCAGCGCGAGCCCCTGCTCTGTCGGGCGGTTGACGTCGGGCAGCAGCGGGCCGCTGTAGCGGCTGACCCGGCGCACCATTTCCTGCTGCCAGCCGGCCACGGCATCGCAGACCGCCATCCAGCGGTTACCGTCGGCAAACGGTACGGTGCCCCGCGCGTGATGCGCGTGGAGCCCGGTCGCCGGCTGCTGCAGGCGCTGCGCGGCGCGCGCGGCATCGGCACGCATCTGATGCTGGGCGCGCGACGGTTCGGCCGCCGGCCGGCGATCGTGGCGCGGCATGATCGTCGTGTGTGCCAGTGCCGCCACGGGCGCCGGGTGCGCGTGCCCTGCCGCCACGGGACGCACGCGCCGCAGTGCGCGCCTCAATGCGCGCGACAGGCGAGCGACCAGCGAAGACGGCGCAGCCGCCGGATCTGCCTGGACCGAGTCCTGCCCGGTCGGATCAGAGAGCGAGGTGGCACTACCGGTGAGCGATTGCATGATGTTGTCCGAATAAAGTTACGAAGCACGGCGGATTGCTGCAGCCCTTCCGGTGGCCTTTCCCCCCTTTCCGCCTGTTTGCTCATCGTATTGGCTGCCACCGATCGGCCCGTACGTCATCGCGAAGCTGTCGTGCCCGAACCGAAACGGATGTACTGGGATGCGCCCGATGCCGTTTCGCTTTGAGGTCGGCAACTTCGCTGCCGGCCGGTCCGCCGGACCACCGCACACCTACGATCCGGGCATGGCAATTCCCCGGAGTCCATCATGCAGCCACAGTCACCACGCGTCGCCGCGGCACGCGAGCACCCTCCTTCCGTCCACGCCACGCGGCCGGCTGTCCGCCGCGCCGGCCCGCGCGTCTGCCAGCACCAGCGCATCCGGCAGCGCCAGGTGGACGCCCGCCCGTGTGTCGGAGCGCACGAACATGCCAGCGCGTAACCCGGCCCGGGCCGCAGCGCGGCGCTGGTCGATGCTCGCCGTTGCCTTGCTGGCCTGCCTGCCGCCCAACAGCAAAGCCGATTGCATCGACGATGCCGCCGCCTACCATGATGTCAATCCGCAGGTCCTGCGCGCCATCGGTTACCAGGAGTCACGCCTGAACCCGCAGGCGCGCAACCGGAACCGCAACGGCAGCGAAGACCTCGGCATGTTCCAGATCAACTCGATCCACCTGCCGGAACTGTCCCGCTACGGCATCGAGCGCCAGATGCTGCTCGATCCGTGCGTCAGCGCCTATGTCGCCGCGTGGCACCTGTCGCGCAAGATCCGGCAGCACGGCAACAACTGGTGGGCCGTCGGCGCCTACCATTCGGAGTCGCCGGAGCACAACGGCGTCTACGCCCGCGCCGTCGAAGGCATCCTCAACCGCAAGCTGCCGCTGGCCCGCTCGGCGCGCGCATCCATGCGGCCCGCACCGGCCGACGGCAATGCCGTGCTGGTACCGAGCAGCGCCACGGCCCAGCCGATGCGAGCAATCACGGCAAGGCGCGCATCGCCTTCGGCGTCCGCCACCCCCACGGCGAAGCTCACCGGCGCGGACACCCGCGAGGACGAACGCTGGCTCGACAGCATGCTCATCAGCCTCAACCGCAGCGCCAGCCTGCGCGAACGCTTCGTCCGGTAGGGGCGGCCAATCTTCAAATTTCTTCACGCCAGCTCAAGAAGCGCCGGCTTCGCCCGTACCCAGAATGCATCGCGTTTTTCGGGAGTTCCCTCATGACCCGCTTGAAAATCGGGCTCAGGCTTGGCGTGGCATTCGGCTTTGTGGTTCTGCTGGGGTTGCTGACGGCCGCACTGTCCATCGCGCGGCTCAACGCCGCCGGCAGCGACATCGAGCAGATCGCCAACGACCTCTATCCGAAGACGGTCCTGATCAACAGCATGAAGATCAATGCCGCCACCATGGCCGTGCTGCTGCGCGACGCCTGGATCGCGCCCGATGCCGCGGCCGCCAGGGTGCCGCTGCAGAAGCTGGTGGAGCTGCGCAATGCCAGCGTGAAGCTGCGTGACGATCTGCAGAAGCGGATCGCCACCAAGACCGGCCAGGACCTCTTCAAACGAGTCCAGGACACGCAGGAACGCTACAGCGCCATCCGCACCAGCGTCATCGCGCACATCGAGTCCGGCGACAAGGACGCGGTGCGGACCCTCCTGCTGACCGAGATGCCCGCCTTGCAATCGGCTTACTTCGACGCGCTCGACAGCCTGGTCGACTATCAGGCGCAGCGCATGGTCGAGACCAACAGCAGCGCGCTTGCCGCGTCCGAGCGTGCCGTCATGCTCCTGCTCGCCATCGCGGTGGCCACAACCGTGCTGGCAGTCCTCGCGGGCGTGTGGATCACGCGCTCCATTGTCCGGCCGCTCGGCCAGGCGCTGCACCTGGCGGACAACGTGGCCCAGGGCGACCTGTCGACCCGGATCGCTTCACATGCCGCCGACGAGACCGGCCAGCTGGTGCGCGCGCTCGAGTCGATGCGCGCGAACCTCGCCACGATCGTGCGGGAAGTGCACGAGAGCACGGACACCATCGCGACCGCCTCCGGGCAGGTGGCCGCCGGCAGCAGCGACCTGTCGTCGCGGACCGAGCAGCAGGCCGCATCGCTGGAGGAAACCGCCTCCAGCATGACCGAGCTCACCGAAACCGTCCGCCGCAACGCGGACAACGCCCGGGAGGCCAGCACGCTGGCCACGGCGGCGGCCGGCGTGGCCACCGACGGGCAGGCCGCCATCGGCCGCCTCAACGACACCATGCACCGCATGCACGACGACTCCGGCAAGATCGCTGACATCACCGGCGTGATCGAGAGCATCGCCTTTCAGACCAACATCCTCGCCCTCAATGCCGCAGTGGAAGCCGCGCGCGCCGGCGAACAGGGGCGCGGCTTCGCGGTGGTGGCCGGAGAGGTCCGCAGCCTGGCGCAGCGCGCCTCGGCAGCGGCCAAGGAGATCAAGCAGCTGATCGAGCGCTCGGTCAGCGGCATGCGCGAGGGCAAGGAAGCCACGCAGGCCGTCAGCACCACCATTGACCGCATCGAGACCGAAATCGGCCGCGTGGCGCAGATCGTCGTGACCATCGCCGACGCATCGGAAGAGCAGCGCCGCAACATCGAGCATGTCGGCCAGGCCGTCCAGCAGATGGATGAGGTCACGCAGCAGAACGCGGCACTGGTCGAGCAAGCGGCCGCCGCGGCCCAGTCGCTGGAAGAGCGCGCCGCGCAGCTGAAGACTTCCGTGGCGGTGTTCCGGCTGGCGAGCGGACCGTCGGCCTGGTGATGCGCCATCCTCACCGCTGATACTTCGCCCGGAGCGCCAGCCCTTCGCGGTTCCGCTCTGGCGCGGGCACGGCGTCGCCTAGGATGCAGTCACCATCCCTGTATCTCTCGCGATCATGCCTCTGAAAATCGCAGGTCTCAATGTCCGTCCTCGGCTTCCCTCAACCGAAGGGCGCCAGGCGCGGCAAACGCCTGCGCCAGGCGATAGCACACCCCGGCAGGGTCGTACGCGCAACGCACAGTTCGGCGGACTGCCAGACCTTGCCCGCCCGACCGCGACAGGCGAGCAAGGCTTGCACCGCCGCGCCCAGTTGCCGCCGCAAGAAACTCAGCCCCAAACCAAGCGCGCACGTGGCGGCGAGCCAGGGCACGACGGCGGGGGCGGTAACAATCCCGATTTCAGCCAGTCGGGGATGGAGCAGCTGATGCGACAGCAGTCCCAGATGATGCTCACCGCTACCAGGCTCCAGAACGAAATGACCGTATGCCAGACCGCCTGTAAGCTGATAGAACAAGGCCCCAAGGGGGCCAAGGAACTGATCAGCTGAGTACCGGCTGGCACCGCCAGGGCACGGGCCAACATTCATCAATCCTCAGAAGCCGGCTCGGGCCATGGACCGCTGGGGTGCTCTTGCTACAGTCGCGCCAGCCTTGGCGCGGGAGCCAGCCCAGCTGCCAAGCCAAGGTCAGGCGGACCGGGGGCCCCTCCCCGGCCCCGCCGCTCCGCGCACCGGCCCGATGCCGCTGAGCATTGTTGAAAGTGTTGCGACTACAAGGTCTTATGATGTCACTGTGACGTTACCGCGTCACATCCCTGTGCAACTGTTGGATCATGCAGCCCGCCGCCTCGGCGGGTCTTTTTTTTTCAGCGTGTGCCGCCGCCGGAAGCCATCGGCCGTGAAGCTTGCGCGCGGTGCGTGATCTCGATGACCAGGATCACCATCAGGATGCTCGCCGCCAGACCGAACACCACATAGCCGATATTGTCGCCTTCGATGGCGAACAGCGATGGCGAATAGGTCCGCCCGGTGCAGATCATGGTGCCCGCCATCATGCCGGTGTAGTGCATGCCGCAGACGGCCACGCCCATCAGCACAGCGGCGCCCAGCTGTTGCGCGCGGGTCTTGACCGAGGTCGCCAGCCACAGCGCCACGATCGATACCACCACCGCAATCAGGACAGAGAGCGCGATGATCGTCGGGTCCCAGTCGAACGCGCTGTTGGTGTGCACCGCCGCCATGCCCGTGTAGTGCATCACCGCCACGCCAAGGCCGGCCAGCATGCCGCCCCTGGCGATGTTGCCCGGCCGGTTCCCGGTGGTGCGTGACGCCATCGCCAGCCCGGCGCCGGCAAACAGCATCACCACCAGCAGCGACACCACGGTCATGAACAGATCGAACTCCAGCCGCACCGGCGTGCGGTACGCCGCCATACCGATGAAGTGCATGGACCACACCGCCACGCCGCCCAGCACCACGCTTGCGCAGATCAGCCGGTCGATATCAATACGGCCGTGGTTGTTGCGCAGGCGCCGCGACCATCGCAAACCGACATAAGCGCCGGACACCGAGATCAGATAAGACAGCGCGACCAGCAGCGCATCGTACGAATACGGCACGACCGCACCTGGAACCGCTTGAAAGCCGTTGAACATGACATACCCTCCTTATTGCATACACAAAGAAAACCTCCCGGGGCCGCCAGGATCTGCGGCCTCCCCTTGTCTTGAACGGATCGCGGAAGCATGCCGATGGAAGGCTGCCCGGCCGATCGCCTGACCTGGGCAACCCGGACCGGGACCCGGGGTACCGTCGGTAGCCCCACCCTCTCCCAACAACGCAGACCATGATGCCGAAAGTGACCGGCGGGAACGGCCTCCCGTCATTTGCCGACAACGCACCCGCAAACGGCCACGTCGAGCCGGCCGCCGCGCCGCCCGCGCCGACGGCGCGGACCGCCAGCCAGCGACTGGCCGAACTGAGCGCGCCGCGCACACCGCGCAAACCGCCCGCCATGGACGGACTGAAGCGGCGCCGGAAACCCGAAACGCAACGGCGGCTGCATCGGCTGCGCAAAGCCCTTGGCGAAATCAGCCCGGCGCCATCGTCGCCCGAACAGGCCTGGGCCGACATCCTCAGGGCCATGGCACGGGCGGATATCGCTGGCTGGACCCTCCCGGCGCTGTCGGACGATGCCGCCATCCGCCATGCCGACGGCTCGGTGGAAATCGGCCTGATCTCCCACGCCATCGTCTTCAATCCCAGCGGCGCTTTCCGGATCATGGATCTGCTGCCGCCTGGCAGTCTCTATTTCGAGATGGCCGGCCACGGCGGGATGGCGTTCGTGCCGCCGCGCTGAATACGCGGCCGGCATCGGCCGCGCGATCGCGGCGCCGTGCCGGCATGGCGCCCAGCCTCCGCTTCAGTCAACGAGTTCCGGCACCCCCTCATGCGCCTGGGCCCGTGCCCGCACGGCCTCCAGCGACACATCCTGCAGCAGGCGACCGTTCTCGAACACCGTCACCAGGGCGTCCTCCCATTCCCCTTCGACCCGGCGGTCGTCCCAGGCGAGCGGCAGCGTGGCCGTGGCGTACTCGCCGGACACGCGATTGCGCAGCAGGGTCAGGCAGCCCTTCTTGGAGCGCTTGCCGGCATCGGTGACCGGGTCCTTGCAGACATCGCGCCAGACGCCGTCCACCCGCACCGCCGAGCACTTCATGGCGAAGCGCTGGGTATCGCGGTTCAGTTGCTGCAACAAGGCACCGCCCATGCCGAAGACGATGTTGTCCGCCGCATAGCCCGCGGCCTCCAGCGCCGCCAGGATCGCCTCGATCGACTCGGCGTTGATGCCGTCGCCCTGGATCACGCGCACATGATTGAGCACCCGGTAGCCCTTGCCGTTGACCGTGGCCCCGAACGACGCATCGAGCGCACGCACCGTCTGCAGCACGATGCTACGCGGGTCGCCCGAGTCGGGGCGCACCACCAGCGTGGCACCGGAATCGATCACCGCCTGCCGCAGCTCGCCACCCCACAGGCACAGCGCGGCAAACAGGTCGTACGAGTCGGACACCACCGAGACGATCGCGCCCGGCTTGCCGAACCGGCGCAGCATGTTGCGGTAGGCATCCGCCTCGCCTGCCCGGCCCCACGCGGTGATGGTGCTGTGCTCGGCGGCCGGCACCGAGAAGGCCGCCATCGGCGCGTTGTAGTACGTGTTGGCCGCCACCACGCCCAGCACGGTGTCCGACCCCATGAAACTGACCAGGTGCGCCGCGCCGCCGATGGCCGACGACTCCGCGCTCGACACGCCGCGCGCGCCGAAGTCGTGCACCTTGAACGGCAACTGGCCGGGGTCGTCGCTGGTCTGCTCCAGGTAGCCGCGCACCAGCTGGCGCAGGTGCCAGCTCTGCGTCGCCACCGTAATCGGATACCACACTCGCAGCAGCATGGTTTCGAGATACGACGCCAGCCAGAACACCTCGGGGTCGTCGCACTCGACCGTCATCAGCACGTTGTGGTTGGGCACCACGCTGCCCTCCGGCACCGCGCGGATGCGCACCGGCAGGTAACCGTCATAGCGCGCGACGATGTAGCGCCAGCCGGCTTCGTTGAACGGCTCGCCGTGCGCGGCAAAGAACGCGCGCGCCGCGTCGATCATGGCCGGCATGATCGGCCGGCACAGGTATTCCTTCGCCAGCATCTGCAGCCCGAAGAACACGGTGCGGTCATAGCGGCCGCCGCGCGACTCGACGTAGGAGAACATGGCCGACGTGCCGGCCGGATACTGCAGGTAGTGGGACGCCTTGTACGAATCCGTATTGAGGATCGGATTGGACAGGACGGCCGACAGGCTGGGCAGATCGTTTTGCATGGCTAGAGCTCCTCTATGCCGTTGGATGGCCGCGGGGTCTGTCCCCGCGGAGGTTGGAAAGCTCAGAGCTTCCCGAGAAAGTGGTAGGCGATGTCGAAGTGGTCCTCGAACATGACATCGCGCATGCGGGCGAAGTCGTTGAGTGGCACCCAGCGCGCCTTGTCGGCATCGTCGCCGCCCTTGACGCGCGGCAGCTCGCCGACCGGGAAGTGGAACAGGAACGCATGCGTGATGGTGCGGCCGCGCAGCGAACGCTGCGGATGGTCGAACACCTGGCGATCCTTGACCGAGCCGCGCAGCACGGGCTCCGGCAGCTTGAGGCCGGTCTCCTCGCGCAGCTCGCGCAAGCACGCCGCTTCCAGCCGCTCGTCCTGGCCGACGAAACCGCCGGGCAGCGCCCACAGGCCGCGTCCCGGCTCACTGCGGCGGCGCACCAGCAGCAGGTGGCCGGAATGCACCATCACGGCATCCACCGTGACGAAGGTGACCGGATACGGCGCCGCCGCCCATGCCTTCCGGTAGGTGGCGATGAACTCGGCCTCGGCCTTCAGTTGGGCAAACGCCGGCTGGTTGCGGAAGGCTTCCAGCCACGCGAACACCGGCGCCGGCACGGCCCAGGACACGAAACTGTTGATGCGCTCGGCGAAGTATTGCTCGCGGATCTCGGTGGACGACACATCCTCCGATGCATCGACCTCCACCAGTTCCCACTGCGGAAACATGCGCAGGTAGTACGACGAGCTGTCCTTCTCATGCCCGATCAGGCCGATCTTGCGGCCCGCCGTGTCACCCAGCTCGGCGGCGACGGCGTCCTGCACCCAGCGCAGCCAATCGCCGTCGTTGTAGGTGGAATCCTGGACGGCGGCGATCCGCACGCGGGCGCGCTCGGCCTCGTTCAGCACGGACAGGATCATCTGCCGGCGTTCGTCGAAGGAAAACGGGTCTTTGATGGTGCGCGGCCGGTCGGTCGAGCCGATCAGCACGCAGACGGTGTCGGCAAGGCTCAGGGCCCGGCGCAGCACCTCGATGTGTGCACGATGCAGTGGCTGGAAACGACCGATGAAAACCAGCGCGTCGAAACGCTTTGCAGTGGTGCTCATGAGGCTCCCTCAAGAGATTGGCGGCGTCGGGTCTGTCCGTCAGCCGTGCAGGAATGTTACGCCGCCCGCGGGCGGCGCGTCAAACGAAGCTTCGCTCAACCAACGCTGCTGCGTCAGCTGCCGGCCACGCGCGGCGCGGCGCCCAGCTCGCCTGCCGGCATCGCGATCGGGCGGCGCGGCTCGCGCAAGACATTCCACATGACGATCGCGGCAACGATGTCGAACAGGGCCAGCGCCGCGAACAGCGGGTTGTAGCCGATGGTCGATGCCAACGTGCCGACCGCCAGCGAGAACAGCGTGCCGCCCAGGAAGCCCGACATGCCCGCCAGCCCCACGGCGGTGCCGACCTCATGCTTGCCGAACATATCCGAGGTCAGCGTGTAGAGCGCGCCCGACAGCGTCTGGTGCGCAAAGCCGCCGATGCAGAACAGCGCGATCGCCGTGTAGGGGCTCGTCGCCAGGCCGATGCAGGCCGGACCGATCATGCAGACCGCACCCGTCACCATCACCATCTTGCGCGAGGTGATCAGCGACGCGGAGAACCGCTTCTGGTACCACGGCGCCAGATAGCCGCCCAGCACGCAGCCGACGTCCGCCGCCAGGAACGACAGCCACGCGAACATGGCGATCTCCTTGAGGTTCATGTGGCGCTCCGTCGCCATGTAGAGCGGGATCCAGAAGTTGAAGGTCTGCCACGCCGGCTCGGTGAGAAAGCGCGGAATGGCAATCCCCCAGAAGCGCCGGCCGGAAACGATCTCACGCCACGACGGCTTGACGGCATCGGCATCGGCGCCGGTGTCCGGCATCGCCTGCCCCGCGCGGATATAGGCATGCTCCTCGGCGGACAGGCGCGGATGCTTGGCCGGCACCCGGTAGAGCGTGAACCACAGCACGCTCCACACCAGCCCGAGCGCGCCGATCACCGCAAAGGCGAAACGCCAGTTGCCGTGCAGGATGCACCAGACCACCAGCGGCGGCGCCACCAGCGCGCCCACCGACGAGCCGATGTTGAACCAGCCGGTGGCGATCGAGCGCTCCTTGGCGGGAAACCATTCCGACGTCGCCCGCAACGCGGACGGGAAACCGGCGGCCTCGGTCACCCCCAGCATGGCGCGGAACACCGCCAGCGACACCCAGTTGCCCGCCGTGCTGTGCAGGATGCAGACCACCGACCAGGCCCCGGCGAACAGCGTGAAGCCCAGCTTGGTCCCCAGCACATCCAGCACGTAGCCGGCCACCGGCTGCATCACCATGTACGCGGCCTGGAAGGCGGCGACGATGTAGCCGTACTGCTGCGTCGTGATGTTGAGCACCTTGTTGACTTCGGGCGCCGCGGCCGCCAGCGCGTTGCGCGCCAGGTAGTTCATGATCAGGCCGGTCAGCACCAGCCCGATCATCCACCAGCGCAGGCATTTGATCGTGTTCATGATGTCTCCTCCTTGAAGATCCCACTCTTGTTGTGTCTGGGTATCCCGTGGTGCCAGCCGGTCAGCGCGTGTCGCTCACGGTGGTGTTGTAGGTCTGGGTGCCGATCCTGACGTTGGTGAGCGTGATGCCGCTGACGTTGTAGGCGTAGATCGGGCCGGGGACCTTCGCGCTGGCCGGGCCAGCGGCCACCGGGCTGCCGAATTCGCAGTCGGTGATCGTGACGCCCGCGATAGGCGGGATCGCCGGCGCGGGCGTCGGGCCGTTGTAGTCGAAGGCCACCGGCCCTTGCGCGACGATGGCCTGGAAGCACGACCCCGTCGCGCTGCCCACCGTCACGTTGGACGCGCGCACGTTCGAGATGTGGATGTTCTGCACCTGCGCGGGCCGCGTGCGGATGGCATCCTTGGCCGGCTGGTAGTCGCAATCGAAGGTGATGAGGCCGCCTTGCGACGCGGACGGATTGGCGCTGGCGCCCGTCACCACGCCCAGCGGCACGCTGCTGTTGATGGGGCTGCCCGCCAGCAGACCGCTGCCGTAGCCGCCGCCGGTGAGGCTGACACCGTTGGGCAGCGTCACGTCATCAACATAGAAATCCCTGACGTAGCCGCCGCGGTTCATGTTGGTCTTGATGCGGATGGCGATGTTCAGCGGGTTGGTCGCATAGAACGCATTGCGCATCGTCAGGTTGCGCGCATAGATCTGCTGCACGCCGCCGCCCATCTCGCTGCCGAGCGTGATGCCGCCGTGGCCGCTGTTCATGACGCAGTTCTGGATCACGTGGTTCTGCGCCGGGCCATAGGTGGTGTCGAGGTTCTTGCCGGACTTGATGGCAATGCAGTCATCGCCCGTGTTGAAGGTCATGTCCTCGCACAGCACGTTGCTGCATGCGTCCGGATCGAAGCCATCGTTGTTCGGGCCAATGCTGTCCACCGTCACGCCGCGGATGACCACGTTGGCGCAGTCGGTCGGATGGTGCTGCCAGAACGGCGTGGCGTGGGTGCGGTAGGCCTCCATCAGCACGTTGGTACAGCCGATGAATTCGATCATGCACGGCCGCAGGTAGTGCCCCTTGCCAAAGATGCGCTGCGCCACCGCCACGCCGGCCTCGGACAGCGCGGGCAGGTAGTTCTGATCCTGCTGCCAGGGCGTGGCCGGGTCGGTCAGCTTGGCGTAGATGGCGTCGGAGATGCCCGGCACCGCCGTGCGCAGGTCGACGTTGTTCGGGTTGCTGTACGCCTGCGATGGTGTGGATGCGTTGACGGCGCCGTACTCGCCCTTGGTGCCCTTGAAGGTCCACCAGCAGGTGCTGGTGTTGCCGCTGCCCGCGAACGGCGTCATGGCCTGCCCATTGAGGACGGAGCTGTCGCCCGCCCCGGTCAGTGCGATTTTGCTCTGGTTGCGCGCATAGACGGGGGCGCCGTAGTTCAGGCAATCGTTTGACTGCCAGCGGCTGTAGTAGAGCTTGCCGTTGGTGCCGCAATCGACGGGGCCGTCCTTGGCGTAGTCGTCCGGGTTGGGGCTGAAGTAGATCGCGCAGTCGGCGCTCAGATGGAAGTGGACATTGCTGAGCAGCACGATCGGGCCGGCGCAGTACCAGTTGCCGGCCGGCACCACCACCCGCCCGCCCCCGGCCGCATTGCAGGCGGCAATGGCGGCGGTGAATGCCGCGCGCGAGTCGAAGGCGCCGCTCGCGGGCGTCTTGTCGGCGCCCGAGCTGAGCGGCGATTTGCTGGCGTCGGTGTAGGGGTTGACCGCATCGACGATGGCGCACGGCTGGGCGCCGTAGTCCGTCACCACGAAGTCGCGGCTGGGAAACATCGACCGGGCCACGCCCTGCAGCGAGGCGATGATCCGCGCGGCCGCGCCGGATTCGCCCCAGATCGCGTCCTGCGTGGTCACGGTCGCGGCCACATCTGCGGTGCTGGCCGAGGCGACCGTGGCGTCGCTGCCGCCATCGCCGCCGCAGCCCGGCAGCGCGCCGAGCAGCGCGGCGCCGGCCGATGCGCCCGACCATACGACGAATGCGCGCCGCGCGGGCGAATGCGGGCGATGCCGCGGCGGCTGGCCGGCATCGCGCGAGCCGGTGTGTTCATGTCTTGGCACGTCTTGCCTCCTGTGGAAGTTCAGGGTCAATCCATGCGCAATAGTGGTTCATCAAGGCCCCGTGTGCCAGGACGCAGGGCGAAGATGCCGCCCGACAGCGCATCGCCATCCACGCGGATCGAGGTCACGAACAAGGTGTCCAGCCCGGGCCCGCCGAATGCGCACATCGCGGGCTTGGCCACCGGCACGGGCAGGCTGCGGTCGAGCTTGCCCTGCGGCGTGAAGCGGTGGACGAGGCCCGCATCGTTGCCGCAGATCCAGTAGCAGCCGTCGGCATCCACCGCGGCGCCGTCGGGGCGACCGGGATGGACGTGCATGTCGATGAACAGGCGGCGGTTGTGCGGGATGCCCGTGTCGATGTCGTAGTCGAACGCCCACACGGCCTGGCGCGAGACGTGGGAGTCTGACAGGTACAGCGTGCGGCCATCGGGGCTGAAAGCCAGGCCGTTGGGCACGATCAGGTCATCGACCACGGTCTCGACGCGGCCGGCCCGGCTGTCCAGGCGATAGAGCTTGCCGGCCGGCACACCCAGCGCGGTGTCCAGCACCATGGTGCCGGCCCAGAAGCGCCCTTGCCGGTCGCAGCGGCCGTCGTTGAAGCGCATGTCGGGCCTGGCGTGCTGCACGGGTGCCAGCCGCTTGGGCGCGGGCACCGGCATGCCGGCCTTCGGCTGCGGGATGCGGAAGATGCCCGTTTCCATCGCCAGCGCCCAGCCGTCGTCCAGCATGGCGATGCAGCCGGCCATCTCGGGCAGCGGCCAGGCATCGGCGTGGCCGGTGGCCGGGTGCCAGCGCCACAGCGTGCGGCCGGGAATGTCGGTCCAGTACAGCGCCTGCTCGCGCGGGTGCCAGACCGGGCTCTCGCCCACGCCGCAGCGCATGGTGCCGATCCGTTCGACGCCGGCGGGCATGGATCAGTCTCCGAACGGGCCGGCCTTGACGAAGGCGCCGCCCTGGAACTGCGCCGCCGGATCGTCGGCCGCCAGCGGCGGTTGCGCTTCGACCCGGCCGCGAAAGGCTTCGCTGCTCTGCGTGGGCACGTAGCCGAGATGCGCGGCGTGGCGGTTGTCCCACCAGGTATCGCGGTTGCCCGACCTGCCGTAGACGATGGTGAAGCCGACCTCCGGCACGAACAGCGCGCGGCGGATCAGTTGCTCCAGATCGTCGTAGCCGAGCCAGGTGACCAGCATGCGGCGGTCCTTCGCCTCGGGAAACGACGAGCCGATGCGGATGGCGACGGTCTCGATGCCGTAGCGGTCGAAATAGAAGCTGCCGAGCTGCTCGCCGAAGACCTTGCTCAGGCCGTAGTAGCCATCGGGCCGCGTCGGCACGCGCGCGTCGATGACCTCGCCCTGCCGGTAGAAGCCGATGGCGTGGTTCGAGCTGGCGAAGACGATGCGCTTCACGCCATGCCGGCGCGCGGCTTCGTACAGGTGATAGGTGCCCTGGATGTTGGCCGGCAGGATCTCTTCGAACGGCCGCTCGACCGAGATGCCGCCCAGGTGGACGATCGCGTCCACGCCCTTGACCAGCGCATCGACCGCGTGCGCATCGGCCAGGTTGCACGGCACGACTTCCTCGCCCGCGCGCGCGGCGCCCAGGTCGGTGATGTCGGACAGGCGCAGCACATCGGCATAGCATGTCAGCCGCTCGCGTAGCACCTTGCCGAGGTTGCCGCCGGCGCCGGTCAGCAGCAGCCGGCCGCAGCGCGTGGCGATGCCGGACAGCGGATCGGCGGACGTCTGAGTATCGATGGTGGTCATGGGTCAGGTCACCGGGGCGGGGTTGAACAGGGCCAGCGCGTTGTGCAGGCCGAGCTTGTCGGCACACACCTGCTTGCGGCCGCTGGCCACCTCCAGGATCAGGTGGAACAGCTCCCAGCCGATGTCGGCGATGGTGACCTCGCCGGTGGCGATGCGGCCGGCGTCGAGGTCGATCAGGTCGTGCCAGCGCTCGAACAGCGCCTTGCGCGTCGACACCTTGATGACCGGCGCCATCGACAGGCCGTACGGCGTGCCGCGCCCGGTGGTGAACACCTGCAGGTTCATGCCGGAAGCGAGCTGCAGCGTGCCGCAGACGAAATCGCTGGCGGGCGTGGCCGCAAAGATCAGGCCCTTGCGGCGCACCTTCTCGCCCGGGCCCAGCACATCGACGATCGGGCTGCTGCCCGACTTGACGATCGAGCCCAGCGCTTTCTCCACCACGTTGGACAGCCCGCCCTTCTTGTTGCCGGGCGACGGATTGGCGCTGCGGTCGGTCTGGCCACCGCTCAGGTAGGTGTCGTACCAGGCCATCTCGCGCAGCAGCGCGCGGCCGACGTCTTCATCGATGGCGCGCGGCGTCAGCAGGTGGATCGCGTCGCGCACTTCGGTCACTTCCGAGAACATCACCGTGCCGCCGGCGCGCACGATCAGGTCGGCGGCGAAGCACACCGCCGGGTTGGCGGTCACGCCGGAGAAGGCGTCGCTGCCGCCGCACTGCACGCCGACCACGAGGTCGGAGGCGGGACAGGTCTCGCGCTGGCGCCGGTTCAGCTGCGCCAGACGGCGCTCGGCCATCTCAAGGATGGCCTCGACCATGCCGGTGAAGCCGTCGAAGGCTTCGTCCTGCAGGCGCAGCACGGGCGAATCCGCGGTGCCCGCCACCTCGATGGGAATGCGGCCGCCCGGGGCGAGCTTCTCGGGCACCAGGCGTTCGGGCACGAGCTTTTCGCAGCCCAGGCCGATCACCATCACCTCGCCGCCGAAGTTCGGGTTGAGCGCCAGGTTCTGCAGCGTGCGGATCGGCACGATGGCGGCCGGCGCGTTGATGGCCACGCCGCAGCCGTAGGTGTGGTTGAGCGCGACCACATCGTCGACGTTGGGACAGCGCGGCAGCAACTCGCGCTTGATGCGGGCCACCACGTAGTCGGTCACGCCGGCCACGCACTGCACGCTGGTCATGATGCCCAGCACGTTCTTGGTGCCGACCGTGCCGTCGGCATTGCGGTAGCCCTCGAAGGTGTAACCCTGGAGCGGCGGCAACCCGGGGGCGGGGCGCGTGGCCAGCGGCAGATCGTCCAGCGCCGGGGCGGACGGCAGGCGCACCGCATGCTCGTTGACCCAGCTGCCGCGCGGCAGCGGCCCCGCCGCGTAGCCGATCACCTCGCCGTAGCGGACCACCGCATCACCTTCGGCCAGATCGGCCAGCGCCACCTTGTGGCCCTGCGGCACGCCCTCGACCAGCACGGTGCCGTCGGCCAGCGTGGTGCCCGCGGGCAGGCCGCGCGCGTTGACGACGATGGCGACGTTGCCGCTGTCGTGCACGCGGATGGTCAGCGCTTTCTCGGTTTCGGTGCCGGCATCGGGTGCCAGCATGGATTCGGACATCACAGACTCCGTGATCGGTTGAATCGGTTCATGCATTCAGTGTGCCAGGCTCGGGCGCTTCGGATCGTAGGTCCAGCCCGGCACGAGGTATTGCATGGCCATGGCGTCGTCGCGCGCGCCGGTGCCCAGGGTCTGGTAGAGCGCGTGGGCCTGCATCACGCGCTCCATGTCGAGTTCGATGCCCAGGCCCGGCCGCTCGGGCACGCGCACCAGGCCGCCCTCGATGCGCAGCGGCTCGCGTGTCAGGCGCTCCTGCCCTTCCTGCCAGATCCAGTGCGTGTCGATGGCGGTGATGTTGCCGGGCGCGGCGGCGGCCACGTGCGTGAACATCGCCAGCGAGACGTCGAAATGGTTATTGGAATGCGAACCCCAGGTCAGGCCCCAGTCATTGCAGAGCTGGGCAACCCGCACCGAGCCCTGCAGGGTCCAGAAATGCGGGTCGGCCAACGGGATGTCGACCGCCTGCAGCGGCACCGCGTGCCCCAGCTGGCGCCAGTCGGTGGCGATCATGTTGGTGGCGGTCGGCACGCCGGTGGCGCGCTTGAACTCGGCCATGATCTCGCGGCCCGAGTAGCCGGCTTCGGGGCCGCACGGGTCTTCGGCGTAGGCCAGCAGGTGGCCTTGCCCCCTGCACAGCGCGATCGCCTCGTCCAGCGACCAGGCGCCGTTCGGATCGAGCGTCACGCGGGCTTGCGGGAAGCGGGCCTTGATGGCGGCGATCGCTTCCATCTCTTCGGCGCCGCGCATCACGCCGCCCTTGAGCTTGAAATCGGCGAAGCCGTAGCGCTCGGCGGCGGCCTCGGCCAGGCGGGCGATCTGCGCGGGGGTCATGGCGGCCTCGTGGCGCAGGCGCAGCCAGTCGTCGGTGGCGCCTGCGCCATCGAGGTACGGCCGATCGGTCTTGCGGCGGTCGCCCACGTAGAACAGGTAGGCCAGCATGGGCACGGCATCGCGCTGCTGGCCGGCGCCGAGCAGCTCGGCCACCGGCACCTCCAGGTGCTGGCCCAGCAGGTCCAGCAGCGCGGCTTCCACCGCGGTGATGACGTTGTCCATGCGCAGGTTGATCTCGTGCGGCTGGCGCAGCACGGCGGCTTCCGAGGCGGAGGTCACCTCATGCACGGTCGCCTGGTGCGTGGCATGGCCATTGCCGGCCAGCGCGCGGCGGATGCCCTCCCCGCCCGGCACTTCGCCTACGCCGGTGCGGCCCACGCTGTCCGTCAGGATCACCAGGTTGCGGGTGAAGAACGGCGCATGCGTGCCGCACAGGTTGAGCAGCATGCTGTCGTGCCCCGCCACCGGGATCACCTGCATCTGCGTCACGCGCGGCGTCTGCGCACGGGCGCCGGTCTCGATGTTCTGCAACGTCACGTCCACGACTCCTGCATTTTACAGCGGCTTCAGTTCCACACGCTTGATCTCGCCCACCATCACCAGGTAGCAGAGGCAGGCCACCAGGGCATGGATGCCCACATAGACCAGCGCGCCGTTGAACGACCCGGTCGTGTTGACGATATAGCCGATGGCGATGGGCGTGGTGATGCTCGACAGGTTGCCGAAGGTGTTCATCAGCGCGCCCGACAGGCCGGCGATCTGCTTGGGCGCGGTGTCCGAATTGACCGCCCAGCCCAGCGCCCCCAGGCCCTTGCCGAAGAACGACAGCGCCATCACCGCCACCACGATACCCTGGGCGTCCACGTAGTTGCAGATCACCATGCTCATCGACAGCAGCATGCCCAGCACGATCGGCACCTTGCGCGCCACCGACAGCGAGGCGCCTCGGCGCAGCAGCGCATCCGAGACGAGGCCGCCCAGGATGCCACCGAGAAAGCCACACACGGCCGGAATCGAGGCGACAAACCCGGCCTTGAGGATCGACATGCCGCGCGCCTGCACCAGGTACACCGGGAACCACGTGATGAAGAAATACGTGAGCGCATTGATGCAGTACTGGGCGATGTACACGCCCATCAGCATGCGGTTCTTGAGCAGCTGCTTGATGTAGCCGACATCCGGGCCCTCGGTCTTGGCGACGCCGGCGCGGTCCATGTTGACCAGGCCGCCGCCCGCCTCGATGTATTCGATCTCGGCACGGGTGATGCGCGGGTGGTCTTTCGGGTCGTGCACGCACAGCTTCCACACGATCGCCATGACAACGCCGATCACGCCCATCACGATGAACACGTAATGCCAGCCGAAGGTGTGCACCAGCCACGCCATCAGCGGCGCAAAGATGACGGTGGCGGCGTACTGCGCGGAGTTGAAGATGGCCGATGCGGTGCCCCGCTCATTGGCCGGGAACCATGCCGCGACGATGCGGCTGTTGGCCGGAAAGGACGGCGCCTCCGCCACGCCCACCATGAAGCGCAGGGCAAACACCATCACGATGGCCGTCAGGCCGGTGAAAAAGCCGATCGTGCCCTGCATCAGCGTGAACAGCGACCACAGCAGGATGCTGAAGGTGTACACACGCTTGGAGCCGAAGCGATCGAGCAGCCAGCCGCCCGGGATCTGCGCGATCACGTACGCCCAGCCGAAGGCCGAGAAGATATAGCCGAGCGACACGGCGTCGATGCCGAGGTCTTTCTGCATGGCCGAGCCGGCCATGGAGATGGTGGCGCGGTCGGCGTAATTGATGGTCGTCACGACGAACAGCATCGCGAGGATCATGAAACGCACACGGCTGATGCGTTCGGTGCGAGGCACACTCTGCGCGCCCACGGCGGGGGCCTTGAATTCCATCGTCTCCTCCTCGTGCAACGGCGTCTGGCGTCCGTCGACAGGCAGTGAATTGCCGGGTCCTGTGCGGCCCGGCTTATCGGGTAGGGTCGATCAGCGGTCGCCCGGAGCTGTCCAGGCTCCGTCGACCAGCCGCCGCAGCTGCTGTGGATTGTCGTCCTGCAAGGCAGCCGGCAGCAGTTCCGCGGGCAGGTCCTGGTAGCACACCGGGCGCAGGAAGCGCTCGATGGCCGCCGTGCCGACCGAGGTCGTGCGGGCGTCCGTCGTCGCCGGCCAGGGGCCGCCGTGCACCATGGCATGGCAGACCTCCACGCCGGTAGGCCAGCCGTTGGCCAGGATTCGGCCGGCCTTGCGCTCCAGGATCGGCAGCAGCGCGCGGGCCAGTGCCGTGTCGCCCGCGTCCAGATGCAGCGTCGCGGTCAGTTGGCCTTCGAGCGACTCGGCCAGCGCCTTCAGTTCCTCGGCGTCGCGGCAGCGCACGACCAGACCGGTGGCGCCGAAAATCTCGTCATGCAGCGCGGGCTGGGCCTGGAAGCTCCTGGCATCGGTGCTGAAGAAGCCAGCCTGGCCGCGGTTGGGCGCGGTGCTGCCCTGCCCGCGCGCCACGCAGCGCACGTTGGCCTCGTCGGCCAGGCGTTCGACGCCGCGGCTGTACGCGGTGTGGATGCCCGACGTAAGCATGGTCTGCGCGGCGCTGTCCTGCAGGGCGGCCGCGGCGGCGGCCTCGAAGGCATCGAGCGCTGGCCCGTCGATGGCCAGCAGCAGGCCCGGGTTGGTGCAGAACTGCCCCGCGCCCATCGTGAGCGAGCCGACGTACTGCTGGCCCAGCGCCGCCGCGCGCTTGGCCAGCGCGTCCGGCAGCAGGAAGACCGGGTTGATGGCGCTCAGTTCGCCGTACACGGGAATCGGCTGCGGACGCGCCTGCGCGATGCGCAGCAGCGCCTGCCCGCCCGCGCGCGAACCGGTGAAGCCGACCGCCTGGATGCGCGGATCGGCCACCAGCGCCCCGGCGACCTCGTTGTCGGCCAGCACCAGCGAGAACACGCCTTCCGGCAGCCCGCGCTGCGCCACGGCCGCCTGGATGGCGCGGCCGACCAGCTCGGACGTGCCCGGATGCGCCGGATGCGCCTTCACCACCACCGGACAGCCCGCCGCCAGCGCCGACGCCGTATCGCCGCCCGCCACCGAGAAGGCCAGCGGGAAATTGCTGGCGCCGAACACGGCCACCGGCCCCAGCGCGATGCGCCGCATGCGCAGGTCGGCGCGCGGCAGCGGCTTGCGCTCCGGCAGCGCCGGATCGATGCGCGCCCCGGCAGCATCGCCCGCGCGCACGACCTTGGCGAACAGGCGCAGCTGGTTGCAGGTACGGCCGCGCTCGCCTTCCAGGCGCGGGCGCGGCAGCGCGGATTCCGCCATGGCGCGCTCGATCAGCGCCTCGCCCAGCGCCTCGATCTGGCTAGCGATGGCCTCCAGGAACGCGGCACGCGCTTCGGGCTCGGTCTCGCGGTACGCGTCGAATGCCGCGCCGGCGAGTTCGCAGGCGCGGGCAACGTCGGCCTGGCTGGCCAGGGTGAATCGGGGTTCGAGCCATTCGCCCGTGGCCGGGTTCATGGCGCGGACGGTGCCGGCGCCACCCGCCACGCGGGCGGCACCCAGCAGCAGTTCGCCGCTCAGATACATGCTGCTACCTCCGATGCAATGTGGGTCATGGTCAGGCCGCCAGCTTTTGCACGTCGGCAATGCGGGCCACCAGCGCGGACAGTTCCGCCAGCTCCGCCTCGGTCAGGTCGGTCAGCGGGGCGCGCACCGGGCCGGCGCTGCGGCCGATCACCGTCATGCCGGCCTTGACGATCGACACCGCGTAGCCGCGCTTGCGGTTACGCAGGGCAATGTACGGCAGCACGAAGTCATTGAGCATCGCGTACACCTTGGCATGGTCGAAGACGCGCACGGCGGCGTAGAAGTCCAGCGCGAACTTCGGCACGAAGTTGAAGATGGCCGACGAGTACGTCGTCACGCCCATCGTCAGGTACGGCATCGCAAAAGTCTCGGCCGTGGGCAGGCCGCCGATATAGGTGAAGCGGTCGCCCAGGCGGGAATAGATGCGCGTCATCAGTTCGAGGTCGCCCACGCCGTCCTTGAAGCCGACCAGGTTCGGGCAGCGTTCGGCCAGGCGCTCCAGGTGGTTCTCGTCGAGCACCTGGTTGGCGCGGTTGTAGACGATCACGCCCAGGCGGGTGGACTTGCAGACCTGCTCGACATGCGCGGCCACGCCATCGGCGGAGGCTTCGGTCAGGTACGGCGGCAGCAGCAGGATGCCGTCGGCGCCGGCAGCCTCGGCGGCCTTGCAATACGCCTTGGCCATGGCGGTGCCGTAGCCCGCCGGGGCGATCACCGGCAGGCGGCCGCCGGTCTCGACCACGGCGGCGCGGACCACGCGATCGGTCTCGGCCGGGGTGAGCGAGAAGAACTCGCCGGTGCCGCCCGCAGCGAACAGGCCGGCGGCTTCGTGGCTGAACAGCCAGCTCAGGTTGGCACGGTACGCCGCCTCATCGAACGACAGGTCGGACTTGAAATGCCTGACCGGGAAGGACAGCAGGCCGGTGCCGATCTGGTGGGCGAATTCGGTGGGCGTATAGCGTGACATGGGCGTTCCTGCGAGAGCAGCGTGAGAAGGTGGTGAGCGGATTCTGGCACCCGGAACGATTCACGTCCAAGACAACAGCTAACTCAATCAATACATTTTTTGAATCAATTCCGGCGAGGTTTCCGCACGCAACCGTGCGCGCGCCCCCAAGCCAACTCGAACCCATGGACACGGAGCCGAAGCCGGGAAAACGGGGGCCGGCCGACGCGTGGCAAGCTGCGGTCGTCCTGAAGCCCAACCGGCCCGGCACGGTGGGGCGCATCCCGTATCCGTCCCCACTCCGCAGGAGCGACCACCATGACACTTCTGAGCACCGCACCGACCGAGGCCGGCATGCACCTCACCTCAGCCGCCTCAGCCGCCACACAGACAGAGGCTGCAGCACGCACTGCGCCCGCGCTGGCACCGGTCACCACCATCGAAAAAGAGGGGTACCGCTTCATGCACTTCGTCGGCTGCGAAGGGGTGACGCAAGGCGCCCTGCGGCTGTCCGATTCGGACGCCCTGGATATCGAGTACGTCCATCAGCAGATGGCGTGGCTGCTGTTCCTGGAGCCGTCCGCGTCCGAGGAGAGCGATTTCCACGTGGTGCAGCTCGGCATGGGGCCGGGATCGACCACGCGGTTCTGCCATCGCCACCTGCCGGCCGCGCGCGTGACGGCGGTCGAGGTGAACCCCGACGTCATCGCGATGGCACGCAGCCAGTTCGCGCTGCCGCCGGACGGCCCCCGCCTGCGCGTGCTGCAGCAGGATGCCTATGACTGGGTGATGGACCCGCGCCACCAGGGCACGGTCGATGTGCTGCAGGTGGACTGCTACGACCACGTCAAGCAGGGGCCGGTGCTCGATACGCTGGAGTTCTACCAGGCATGCCGCGACGTGCTGCGCTATCCGGGCATGGTGACCATCAACCTGTTCGGCTCGGACGAGAGCTTCCTGCTCAACATCGAGCGCATCTGCAAAGTGTTCGACTACCGGGTGGTCATCCTGCCGGAGGTGACCGGCGGCAACACCATCGTCCTCGCCTTCAGCGGGCCGCCGCTGCAGGCCAACTGGGAAGCACTGCACGCACGCGCGCTAGCGCTGCAGGCCTCGCTGAAGCTGCCGGCGCTCTCCTGGGTCCACGGGCTGCGGCTGACCAGCCTCAAGCCGGGGCCGGACCTGGAGGTCTGAGCCCTGAGCCGGGCCGGCGGCCACGCGATCCCGTGGCGCGGCATGCGGCGTGCGGGGCATCCGGCACCCTCGGGAAGCTGCCGGAAGATCACCCCGCCCCGGCATGGTCCCGGCGACTGCGCTGACGGCCTCCTGTCATCTGCTTCGCGCCAAGCGCTCACGCTGGAATTCGATGAAGCTCTGCGTCTTTGCGGGCAGGAGGCGGGTTTCGGTGATGGCATAGACGGGCATCGGCTTGCCGTGCCATCCGGGCATGACACGGCGAAGCCGGCCGCTGGCCAGATCGTCGGCGACGATCGCCTCCGGCACCAGGATGATGCCCATATCAAGCGTCGCCAGGCGGCGGATCATGCCGACGCTGTTGAGCGTGAACCGGCCGCCGACCGAAACGGTGGCCGTTTGCGGCCCCTGGTGCAGCGTCCATGAGCCCACCTTCAGCATGCCCAGGCACGCATGCCGCTTGAGGTCGTCTGGCGTGGCCGGTTCGCCCGAGCGTTCGAGATAGCCGGGCGAGGCGTACAGGTGCGCCTGGAGTAAGGCGAGCGGGCGCGCGATCAACTGCGAGCGCTCGGGCTCCCCCATGCGGATCGCCACATCGAAGGGTTCGCTCACCAGATCGACCTGCCGCGGCGTGAGGTCGAAATCGAAGGTGATGCCGGGATAGAGGCCGGCGAACTCGACAAGCTGGGGCTCGCCTACCTGCACGTCATGCATCAGAGCAACGAGCCCCTGCTGGACGACATCCGCCAACGCTGGAAGCAGGCGCTGATCCTGAACCGGCCGGGCCGCCCGCGCGACCAGGTCGGCGCCGACGTGGCTTCGGGGCTGGCCGATCTGGAAGCCTATGGCCAGATGGTCCTGGCCAACCCGGACTTTGTCGCGCGACTGAAGGCCAATGCACCGATGAACGACGCACAGCGCAACACCTTCTTCGGCGGCAACGCGCTGGGCTACACCGACTATCCCGCCCTGAGCGAAACCGCCAGCGCCTGAGGCACACCATCATGCCTGCCATCGCAACGCTCCAGCGTGCCAACCACGGCAGCCACTTCCGGGCCTACGGCCTGCGTGGCGTGGCCGCGCTGATCGACCCCTGCCTCGGGATCGATCACGCATGGATGAGCGCGCCCACCTTTGCGCCGCACCCTCACGCCGGCTTTTCGGCGGTGTCCTACCTGTTCCTCGACTTCCAAGCCCCCCCACGGCAGCGTCAAGGCCATGCTTTTTGGCGGCCCGCCGCTGCACGCCAACGCAACCAGCCGTTGCTGACGCTGGTCCCGCTGGATACGGTCCATGTGGAAGCCAACTTCCGCGAGACGCAGTTGGCCCGCGTGCGGGTCGGCCAGCCGGTGGCCATCACTGTGGATGCGCTGCCGAACATCCGGCTCCAGGGTCGGGGGGAAAGCCTCGGGCCGGCCAGCGGGATCAGTTTCTCCACGACCCCGCCCCATAACGCCACTGGCAACGTCACCAAGATCGTGCAGCGCCTGCCCGTACGCATCCGCCTCGAACCGGGTCAGGAAGCGGCCCGCCAGCTGCGTGTCGGCATGTCGGTGCGCCCGCGCATCGACGTCAGCACCGGGCGCCCCGAGATCGCGCGTGCCGGGCGGGATACGGCAGGCAATGCCGCTTCGGCAACCCCGCGCCCGCCGCGCACCTGAGGCATGGCCGGCGGCCATTCTCTCCGCGCCTTTAGGGGCATGCCTGCCTGCGGCAAGGTTGTCGCCGGCCGAAGAAGCAAGCCGGTTCTTGCGCCCTGAACAATTCATCCCCAACATAGCGGATGACTTGATCGATATACGTTTTGAATCGATGTTCGAACTCAGCCAGCTCCGCTGCTTTGTCGCCGTGGCCGAAGAATTGCATTTCGGGCGCGCGGCCGAGCGGCTGCACATGACGCAGCCGCCACTCTCGCGCCAGGTGAGGCTGCTGGAGCACCAGGTCGGCACCGAACTGCTGGAGCGCAACAGCCGCTCTGTCAAGCTGACCGCCGCCGGGCGCAGCTTCCTGCCCGATGCCGCGCGCCTCCTGCGCCTGGCCGAGGAAGCGGCAGCCACGGCGCGGCGGGTCGCGACCGGCGCGGCGGGATCGCTGGCAATCGGGTTCACGGCATCGGTCGGATACGGCCTGCTGCCGTCGCTGGTGAGCGCGGTGCGGGCGGCCTCGCCGGGAGTGCGGCTGACGCTGAAGGAGATGGTCAGCGGCGCGCAGTTGGAGGCGCTGGACGCCCGCCAGATCGATGTGGGCCTGCTGCGCCCGCCGGTCGAGCACGGCGAGCTGGTGGCCGAGCCGTGCTCGCAGGAAGCGCTGGTGCTGGCGGTGCCCGAAACGGCCGCCGCCGACTGGCCGCAGCGCCCCACCCTGCGCGACTGCGAGGACCGGCCCCTGCTGATGTATTCCCCTTACGAGGCGCGCTATTTCCACCAGCTCGTGAGCGGCCTGTTCGAGCGCGCCGGCGTGCTGCCCGACATCGTCGAATACGTCAGCCAGATCCACTCGATGCTGGCGCTGGTGCGGGCCGGGATCGGCGTGGCGTTGATCCCGGCGGCAGCTTCCATGCTGCACTTCGAGGGCGTGGTCTACCGGCCGGTGCGCACCACGCCGGCCAGGCCGGTCGAACCGTGGTTCGCCTACCGCAAGGACAACGACAACCCCGTATTCAATGCGCTGAAGGACGTGCTGCGCGGCGCGCTGGCAGCGGGCCGCTGACGGCCGCGCCGGTGCCGGACGGCACGGCTGGCTTCATCGCCTTGATGTTGACGCCCCCGGCTGGCCGGCCGGGACGATCTTGACCGGAACCGTCTTCCCCACCGCCCACGAGGGACGCAGCGCGCCGCGGGCTGCCATGCAGGCCCACCTGGACTGGACCTTCGTTACGAACATGGCCCCAAGCTCGGCTGGGCCATGCTGGCGGAATTTCTCGGCGAGGCCATGGAGGCCGGCACGCTCAAGCGGCGCAACACCGAAATCGCAGCGGCCCATCTTCACGCGCTCTACGAGGCGGAATTCGTGGAAATGTGCCTGCTGGGTGTACCGGTCGACATCAGCCCGAATCGGGTCGCCGAAGGCGTCGCACGCGCGATCGACGTATTCATGGCAGCGTACGGCACATCGCAAGCCGAAGTCCAAGCGCGCTGACACCCGATAGCGCGACTCCTCGCGGCGCGGTGGGGCGCTTGGGCCTTGCCCATCATGCCGCTGGCCGTCACGGGAAGCGAAGCGTGAACGCTGACATGGGCAAGACTTTGCAAGCCATGACTGCTGGCTGCCGAAGGAAAAAGACGATCCCCCCGTCAACGACAATCGGGGCCGACACGGCATCCCGTGTCGGCCCCGATTCGGCCTTGCCTACGGAAGCGCCCCGCTGCCGGGTCGCTCCCACATCTTCCCGTGCTTACAGCGCGATGTCAGCCGCAGCCTTGGCCGGCTTCGCCCCTGCCGGCTTACCGGCCGGCGTCGCAGACGTCACGTGCAGGTCGATCTTCGGCGGCGGCGCCAGTTGCAGCACGTCACTGGTGGCAACCCATTCCTCGTAGACCTTGGCCGGGTTGTCGTTGAGCTTGGTGCCGTAGGTCGGGATCATCTGGTGAACCTTCTGCTGCCAGGCGGGCGTGGCGAGCTTGTCCTTGAACACCGTCTCGAGCACGCCCAGCATGATCGGGGCCGCGGTCGACGCACCCGGCGACGCGCCGAGCAGGCCGGCGATGGTGCCGTCCTTCGACTTCACGATCTGCGTACCGAGCTTGAGGACGCCGCCCTTGGCCTCGTCGCGCTGGATGATCTGCACGCGCTGGCCGGCCTGCCACAGGCGCCAGTCTTCCTTCTTCGCGAGCGGGAAGTATTCCTTCAGCGCGTTGAAGCGGTCGTCGTCGGACAGCATCAGCTGACCTGCGAGGTACTGGACCAGCGGGAACTCATCGACCCCCACGTGCAGCATCGGCATGACGTTGTGCGTGGTCGTGCTGCTGAACAGGTCCGTGTACGAGCCGTTCTTCAGGAACTTCGTCGAGAACGTCGCGAACGGGCCGAACAGGATGATCCGCTTGCCGTCGAGGACGCGGGTATCCAGGTGCGGCACCGACATCGGCGGCGAGCCGACCGAGGCCTTGCCGTACGCCTTCGCCAGGTGACGGTTCACGATTTCCGGATTCTCGGTGACCAGGAACGAGCCGCCGACCGGGAAGGCCGCGAAATCGCGCGCCTCCGGAATGCCCGAAGCCTGCAGCAGGCGCAATGCACCGCCGCCCGCGCCGATGAAGAGGAACTTCGTGTCGACATCCTGCCGGTCGCCCGACTTCAGGTTGACGTACGACACCCGCCACGTGCCGTCGTCATTGCGCTTGATGTCGCGCACTTCGCTCGACAGCGACAGCGTGAACTGGGGCTGGCTCTGCAGGTAGCCGACAAACTGGCGCGTGATCTCGCCGAAGTTCACGTCGGTCCCCACCGGCATCCAGGTGGCGGCGACCTTCTGCGAGCGGTCGCGGCCTTCCATCATCAGCGGAACCCACTTGCTGATCTGGTCATAGTCGTCCGAGTACTGCATGCCGCGGAACAGCGGGCTGGCCTGCAGCGCCTCGTAGCGCTTCTTCAGGTAGCGAACGTTGTCCTCGCCCCACACGAAGCTCATGTGCGGGGTCGAATTGATGAACGAGCGCGGGTTCTTGAGCACGCCGGTCTTGACCTGGTACGACCAGAACTGGCGCGAGACCTGGAAACCTTCGTTGATCTCGACGGCCTTGGAGATGTCGATCTTGCCGTTCGATTTTTCCGGGGTGTAGTTCAGTTCGGCCAGCGCGGAGTGCCCGGTGCCGGCGTTGTTCCAGCCGTTCGAGCTTTCCTGGGCGACGCCGTCGAGGCGCTCGACCATCATCATCGACCAGTCGGGCTCCAGCTCATGCAGCCAGACGCCGAGCGTCGAACTCATGATGCCGCCGCCCACCAGCAGCACATCCACCTTCTTCGTCTCGGCAGCCTGCGCGGAAAATGCCGCCAGACAAACCACCACCCCCGATACGACTACCCGTATTGCTTTGATCACGACAACCCACCTTTCCTGACAGACATAACCTTTCCGCGAAGCCTTCCGGGCGCATGCACGCTTGCACGTTTCACGCGACCGAACGCCAGCGGAAGAATCGAATGATCGATTCCCCAAAATGATGCACAAACAGAAAATCCTGCCCGACGAACATCCGCCGACTTTCCATCACGTACGGCGACAACTGCACTGTCTCGGGTACACAACGCGTCGCGGGAGCCGGACGCGAGAGGAAATGGAAGCCAACCGCCGCAAGCGCGCACATCGGGGGGCGGGTGACGCCCCATGGCAGGAACCTCGATACAACGCGCTGGACAAGATCGCCGCAGACCTGCCGGAGCAACCGGGCGACCTGCGGAGATGGTTGCTCATTGGCCTTTTGGGGAGCAACCGCGTGCATAATATAACCGAAATCAGTGTTTAGCGTTGTGAACTATAGCACGTCATTTCAGCCGATCCGGATCGGGTCGCAGAGCAAGTGATTTATTCGGCCCTCACAATGCATCCGAGCGCTCCGCGGTTGGTGCAATCTCCGCGGCAGCGGCCAGCGCAGTGTTGCCCTGGCGCCGCAGCCACGACATGAACTGCTCGGCGTGCAGCGGGCGCGAGAACAGATAGCCCTGGCCGAGGTCGCAGCCGGCCGCGCGCAGCCATGCGAGCTGCCCGGCATGCTCCACCCCTTCAGCCACCACCTGCATGCGCAGGCTGTGCGCCATGGCGATGACGGCGCCGGCGATCGCTTCGCCGTCGCCGGGCATGCGCTGCACGAAGCTGCGGTCGATCTTCAGCTTGTGGATCGGGAAGCGCTGCAGATAGGCCAGCGACGAGTACCCGGTGCCGAAATCGTCGATCGACAGGTTGACCCCCGCCGCGTGCAGGGCTTCGAGCAGCCGGATGTTGGCGTCGATGTCCTCCATCAGCACGCTCTCGGTGATCTCCAGCTCGAGCAGATGCGGCGGCAGGCCGGTCTCCCGCAGGATGCCGAGCACGTTCTCCACCAGGGACGGATCGCGCGTCTGCCGCGGCGACAGATTGACCGCCACGCGCAGCGTCGCCCGCCCTTCGCGCAACCATTGCGCCGCCTGCTGGCAGGCTGTGCGCAGCACCCACAGGCCCAGCGGCACGATCAGGCCGATCTCCGGGTGCCGCCAGCGCACCAGCGCCTCCACGCCGTGCAGGTGGGCGGAACAGACATGGCCGTCGTACGCCGCGAGCGCGTCCAGGCCGATCTGCGGCGGATAGACCAGTTGCAGCTCCTCGCGGTCGAGCGCGCGGCGCAGGTCCGACTCCACGCGCAGGCGGCGGCGGGCCTGCTGGTCCATCTCGGCGGTGAAGCATGCCGCGGCGTTCTTGCCCCGGTTCTTGGCGGAGTACATCGCCGCATCGGCATTGCGGGTGAGCGACTGCACGTCGCCGGCATCGTGCGGATACAGGCTCACGCCCACGCTGGCCGTGACGTAGATCTGGTGCAGGTCCAGCGCGAACGGCGCCGCCAGCGCGGCCAGGATGCGATTGGCGAGCGCGTTGGCGAGCGCGTTGGCATGCTCGGCGGCCTCGTCGGTGGCGATCGACGCGCGCCGCGACAGCTCGGCGATCACGGCAAACTCGTCCCCGCCGATGCGGCACAGCACGGCACGCGCGTTGAATTTCGCGATCACGTCGTTGAGCCGGCGCGCCACCTGGCGCAGCAGCCGGTCGCCATTGCTGTGGCCGAGTGTGTCGTTGACGACCTTGAAGTTGTCCAGGTCGAGCAGCAGCAGCCCGATCGCGCCGGTCTGGCCGGTACGCCTGAGCGCATCCTGCAACTGCTCGTTGAAGGCGTGCCGGTTGGGCAGCTCGGTCACGGAGTCGACGTGGGCCAGGTAGTCGAGGCGCGCCTCGGCCTGCAGCACGGCCCGCCGCATGCGGGCGATCACCAGGTAGGCCAGCCCCATGGCGCCGAGGCCGACCATCACCGTCAACGCGGCGTAGCCCAGCAGTTGCAGATAAAGACCATTGAGGCTCGAGCGGATGACCGCATAGCCGATCACGCGCCGCTCGGAGAAGATGGGCTCCACCACCTCCAGCCGCGTCGCGGTGGACTCCTCCTGGTCGCGCAACAGGGCCGCGTCGGGCGCCCGCACCGGCGCCGCATCCCCCCGCTGGTACAGCCCGAGCGGCAGGCGCTGCGCGGTGAACACGCCGGCCGCACGCAGCGACGGCGAACCGGCCAGCGCACCGAGGGTCTCTTCGGCCGCGCGCCGGTCGTCGAACAGCAGCGCCGCCACGCTGTTGGCGCCGATGATGCGCGCCTGCACGTGGACATCGCGCACCAGCGCCGCGCGCAGCGCCACGAACTGGAACGCGATCAGCAGCACGCCGGCAATGGTCAGCGCCGCGCCCGCGGCCGCCATGTTGGTCCGCAGGACGGAACGACTGAGATGGGGCCGCCATGGCTTGAGAGCCATCATCATTGCACGCTCCTGGCCAGTCGCAAGAGTTGGGAACTGAGTTGCAGCCCGGCCTGGCGGGCCGCGGCCGCATCGATATCGAACACCGCCCGGCTGTCCTGCAGCGACAGCGCGATCATCGGGCCGGACGCGCCGGCAGGGCCGCCCACCCGGCCCCCGTCGGCGACGCTCAGCACCGGGGCGGCCGGGTCCAGGCGTACGGCCGGGCTGCGCGCACGATCGTCCAGCACCACCACGTGGCAGCCCGCGACGGCGCCATCGCTGATGCGGCGGACCTCCAGCCGATGCCCGTGCACGGATTTGCCCGCCAGTCTGCCCAGCGCGGCCTGCAGCGGATGTTCGGGCGCCACGCACAGCACCATGGGGGCGTGGGCGAGCAGGGTGCTCGCGGGCCAGGTGGTGAACAGCGCGAAGTTGTAGATGAACGCGACCTTGACCTCGGCTTCGCTCGCCTGCATCTGGGCGTGCGTGGCGCCCAGGCCGGCGCAGAGCCGCCGCAGGCTGACGCGCCGGGACGGCTGGATGACGGAACGCACGACCCTCATCGGAAGGTATGGGTGAGCTTGAGCCGGAAGGTGCGGCCGTCCTGCCGGATGACCGCCTGCGCCAGCTCCGGTCCGGCCGGGTCTGCGTAGCGGCGGTCGAACAGGTTGTAGACGCAGGCCGACATCTCCAGGTCAGGCGCCAGCCGGGCCGCCAGCAGCGTCACGTTGGCCAGCCAGAAGCCGCCGGCCCGCTCCGCCTGCGCCAGGCGGCTGCCGACGTACTGGGCCTCCAGGCCCAGCCGCACGTCATCGCGCCACAGCGGCGTGGTGAGGTTGAACTTGGCCAGGTGGCGCGGCGAGTTCAGCAGTGGCCGGCCGCTATCGAGATCCGTGCTGCGCTGCAGGCTGTAGCTGGCGCGCAGCCGGGTGCCGCCCGGCCAGGACTGTTCATAGCCGAACTCCGCGCCGCGCGTGCGCGCCACGTTCTGGAACACCAGCAGTCCGGTATTCGGGTCCAGCATCTGGCTGATGAGATTCGAGATGCTGTTCTGGTACACCGACAGCGTGGCCTTGCCCGCGGCCCCCACCTGCTGCTCCAGCACCACCTCGCAGGTGCGGATGCGCTCGGCCGACAGCCCGGGATTCGTCTCCTGTCCGCCGGGTGCCGAGGTCTGGTAGTACAGCTCGTAGACATTGGGTGCGCGGTAGGCCATGCCATACAGCGCCTTGAGCGTCGTCCCGGGGTCGGCATGCCAGATCAGCCCCACCCGCGGGCTGAAGATGCCGGGCACGAACGTCGAGCGGTCATAGCGCACGGCCGTGTCCAGCAGCCAGCCGGGATGCAGCGCGAACTGGTCCTGCGCATAGAGGCCGACACGGCTGTTGTTGCGGTGGTCCTCCAGATAGCTCGCATAGGGCGAGACATCGAAATTGCGCATGGCGTCGCGGTAGTCGCGCTGCAGTTCCGTGCCGATCACCAGCGTATGGCGCTCGATCCGGCGTGTGACGAACTTCAGCTCCGTGCCGTACCAGGCCGAGTCGAACAGGTCCCGGTTGAGCGTGACGGGCGGATAGTTGTATACGTAATTGCCGCGCGAGGTGTAGCGCCCCCAATAGACCCGGGCCGAGACATCGCTGGGGCGTTGTTGCATAAATCGACTTTGAAGTCGAAGCCATCCCTGTGAGGCGTAATTCAGTCGACGCGGACGGACTGCGGGCGGGCAAGCGCAGCCATGCGGTTGAGCACG
>CAKKOY010000019.1 GCA_919592095.1 Ralstonia syzygii subsp. syzygii
TCGTGCAACCCTTCCAGCTCTCTCTCCCAGCCCCTCACCGTTCCTTGCATCGGACCATGATCGTCTCATCTCACATGGACAACATCATAGGCGATAGGTACGGCTGTAGTATTAGATGACAACGGTGCAACGCGCCAATGAATGTTTTCTGCAGAAATGCTTTCGATCGCTTACACGGCCCAGCGCACCGCCGTGGCCGCCACGTCCCAGGGGGACGGCCGCGCCATGTGCGCGCGCGCATCGGTCACTTCACCGGCATCGAGCCTGCGCTGCATCACGCGATCGAGGATCGCCGCCTCCAGCCGCGCAAACGCCGGCGAACCGCGGTGCCGCGGGCGCGGCAGGTCGATGCGCTCGTCGAGTGCGATGCGGCCGTCCTCGATCAGCACCACGCGGTCGGCCAGGGCCACGGCTTCGGCCACATAGTGGGTGACCAGCACGGCGGTGAAGCCCAGGCGCTGCCATAAGCCTTCGATCAGGTTCTGCATGTCGATGCGGGTGAGCGCATCGAGCGCGCCCAGCGGCTCGTCGAGCAGCAGCAGGCGCGGACGATGCACCAATGCGCGGGCGAGTGCCACGCGCTGACGCTGGCCGCCGGACAGACGCGCCGGCCACTCGCCCGCGCGCTCGGCCAGGCCGACCTGCGCCAGCACTTCGGCGGCCTGCGCGCGCTGCATCCTGGGCAGGCCGAGCGCGACGTTGTCGAGCACCGTCTTCCACGGCAGCAGGCGGGCGTCCTGGAACATCACGCGGGCGTGTCGTGCAGGCCGTCTCCGGCCGTGCCGTCGCGGCGAAGGCTGCCGCCGTCGATGCCCTCCAGCCCCGCGATCAGCCGCAGCAGCGTGCTCTTGCCGCAACCGCTGCGCCCGACGATGACGACGAACTCGCCCGGCGCGATCTCCAGGTCGATGCCGTGCAGCACCTCGCGCCCGCCGTAGCGCTTGACCACGTGTCCGATGTGCAGCGCGGTGCCGTGGTGTTCCACGCGTTCCAGCGCGGCGTGTTCGGTGGCGTTGCTTTGCATGGTGTTCTCCTCAGGCCGCCGCTTGATAACCGGGGTGCCAGCGCAGCCAGAACCGCTCCAGCGCCCGCGACAGCAGGTCGGCCAGTTTGCCCAACAGCGCATAGAGCAGGATGCCGAGCAGCACCACGTCGGTCTGCAGGAACTCGCGCGCGTTCATCGTCATGTAGCCGATGCCGGCCTGCGCAGAGACGGTCTCGGCCACGATCAGCGTCACCCACATCAGCCCCAGCGAGAAGCGCACCCCCACCAGGATCGGCGGCAGCGCCCCGGGCAGGATCACCTCGCGGTACAGCTGCGCGCGCGACAGGCCGTAACTGCGCGCCATCTCCACCAGCGCCGGATCCACCAAGCGGATGCCGTGATACGTGTTCAGGTAGATCGGGAAGAACACACCGAGCGACACCAGGAACAGCTTGGCCGACTCATCGATGCCGAACCACAGGATCACCAGCGGAATCAGCGCCAGCACCGGGATGTTGCGGATCATCTGCAGCGTGGTGTCGAGCAGCGTTTCAGCCGTGCGGAAGGTACCGGTCAGCAGCCCCAGCGCCAGCCCCAGCGAGCCGCCGATCGCAAAGCCCAGCAGCGCGCGCCAGGTACTGACCGCCACGTGCTTCCACAGCTCGCCCGAGCGCGCCAGCCCGATGGCCGCCGCGGCAACGTCCAGCGGCGCCGGCAGGATCCGGTTCGACAGCCAGCCCCATTGGGCCGAGGCCTGCCACACCACCAGCAGCGCCAGCGGCACGAGCCACGGCGCCAGGCGCCGGCGGACCATCTGCAGGAAGGGATTGGGTTTCGATGCCATCGCCCGGCTCCTTCAGCTTGCGGCCACCTTGGGCACGATGCCGGTGGCGATCACCTCGCCGAACGGCCCGTTCAGCACGTTGCCCGGCAGCCGGTCGTGCAAAGGGCGCACCGAGCGCGGCAGCAGCGGGAACACCATTTCGGCAAAGCGGTAGGCCTCCTCCAGGTGCGGATAGCCCGACAGGACAAAGGTGTCGATGCCCAGCTCGGCATATTCCCGCATGCGCTAGGCCACGGTCTGCGGATCGCCCACCAGCGCCGTCCCCGCCCCGCCGCGCACCAGGCCCACGCCGGCCCACAGGTTGGGACTGATCTCCAGGTCGGCGCGGCTGCGCTTGACGGCGTTGGCATGCAGCGCGGCCATGCGCTGCTGACCGGCGGAGTCCATCTTGCGGAAGGCCTCCTGCGCACGGGCGACGGTGTCGTCGTCGAGCCGGCTGATGAGGTGGTCGGCGGCCTGCCAGGCTTCGTCTTCGGTCTCGCGCACGATCACGTGCAGGCGGATGCCGAAGCGCACCGTGCGGCCGTGGCGGGCGGCACGCTTGCGCACGTCGGCGATCTTCTCGGCCACGGCGGCGGGCGGTTCGCCCCAGGTCAGGTAGGTGTCGACCTGCTCGGCCGCCAGTGCATGCGCCGCCTCCGACGAGCCACCGAAGTACACCGGCGGATGCGGCCGCTGCACCGGCGGATACAGCACCTTGGCGCCTTTCACGCTCAGGTGCCTGCCGGTGTAGTCCAGCGCCGCACCCTCGTGGCTGGCGGCCAGCGTCTCGCGCCAGATGCGGATGAATTCTTCCGAGGCCTCGTAGCGCTGCGCGTGGTCCAGGAACAGCCCGTCGCCGGCCAACTCGCCCGGATCGCCTCCGGTGACGAGGTTGACCAGCAGCCGCCCCTGCGAAAGCCGATCGAAGGTGGCCGCCATGCGCGCGGCCAGCGTCGGCGCTATCAGGCCGGGACGCACCGCCACCAGGAAGCGCAGGCGCCGGGTGGCCGGGATCAGGCTGGCAGCGACGATCCACGGGTCTTCGCACGAGCGGCCGGTCGGGATCAGCACACCCTCGTAGCCGAGCGTGTCGGCGGCCACGGCCACCTGCTGCAGATAGGCATGGTCGACCTGGCGCGCGCCCTCGGCCGTACCGAGATAGCGGCTGTCGCCGTGCGTGGGAAGGAACCAGAAGACTTGCATGACGAAACTCCTCGGATCGAATCGGATCAGGCGCGGGCGATGGCCAGTTGCGCGGGTGTCGGCTGCCAGACGAGGTCCGCCGGCCTGACCGGGCGCGGGATCAGCCCCAGGCCATGGAAGGCATCGGCCACGCGCTGCTGCTCGGCAATCGCCTCGGGCGTGACCGGCCGCACCGGCGACGGCGGCCGGCGCGACAGGAACAGGTGCACCGTCGCCAGCGACAGCCCGGAGAAATCGGCGATACGCTGGGCGGCTTCCTTGCGGTTCGCCTGCACCAGGCGGTCGGCGCGCGAGAGCTCCGCGAACAGTGCGGCGATGGTGTCGCCGTGCTGCTCGGCAAAGGCGCGCGGCGTGAAATAGAACGCGTTGTTGGACGACAGCCCGCGCCCGGTGGCCAGCTCGGTGGCGGCGTAGTACGGATCCCAGATGCCCCAGGCGTCGATGCTGCCGCGCTCGAAGGCGGCACGCGCATCGGCGGGCGTCAGGTAGACGGGCTGGATGTCGGCAAAGGTCAGCCCGCCTTTGCGCAGGCCGCTCACGATCAGGAAATGCGCGCTCGAACCCTTCTGCAGCGCCACGCGCCGGCCCTTCAGATCGGCCAGCGTCTTGAGCGCCGAGCCTTGCGGCACCAGGATCTCCGAGCTGTCCGGCTTGGGCGGCTCGACGCCCACGTAGCGCAGGTCCTTGCCGGCGGCCTGTGCGAACACGGGCGGCGTATCGCCGGTGATGGCCAGGTCCAGGCTGCCCGCCGACAGCGCCTCCAGCTGCTGCGGCCCGGCCGGGAATTCCAGCCACGTCACCCTGGTGTCGGGAAAGCGCGGCTCCAGTGCGCGGCTTTCCTTGACGATCACCAGATTGACGGCGCTCTTCTGGAAGCCGATGCGCAGCTGCGCAGGCGGCGCGATCCTGGGCGGGGTGGCCGCATCAGCGAGGCGTGCCAGGGGGCCGAGCGCCACCAGCGAAGCGCCCGCCGCGGTGGCCGCCAGCCAATGCCGGCGTTGGGTATCGATCGTCATGATGCGTTTCTCACAATCGGGAAAATCGGTCAGCAGCGGACGGCATCGTCCGCGCGCAGTCGATGCGCGGCATGGCAGACAGCGGAACACCGCGGATGCAGCGGATGCGCGCTCAGCGCACCACGGGCCGCCTCACGCGAGACATCGCATTCGCTGCGTGTCGGCAGCAGCCTGGGCGTTTGCGTTCGCCCGCGCCTGGAACGCGGCACGCACGGCGCAGCGGCTGGCGACGATCACCTGCGCCACGGCCGGATGCCGCGCCAGCGCCAGCGCCTGGTGCACACGCTCGACGCCATCGTCCAGGCGCTGCTGCAGGGCCGGATCGACCCCGAGCCCATCCCCGGACGCCTCGATCTGCGCATCGATGGCAAAGATGCCCGGCAGGATCGCGCGCGCCGCCAGCGACGACAGCACCGGCCGCAGCGCATAGTCGATCGCCAGCGTGTGGGCGAGACTGCCGCCGGTGGCGATCGGCAGCACGACCTTGTCGCGCAGCCCGCTCTGCGGCAGCAGATCGAGAAAGGTCTTGAGCAGCCCGCTGTACGCCGCCTTGTAGACCGGCGTGGCGAGAATCACCACCCCGGCCGCCTCCACCCGCGCCAGCGCATCGGCAATGACGGGGTGGGCGGTCTGCGCGCCGAGCAGCGCATCGGCGGGCAAGGCGCGCAGGTCCAGGTGGTCCGCCGTCTCGCCGGCGCGCTCCAGCTGGGCGCGCACATAGCCCAGCAGGCGCGCGGATCGCGATTGCGCCGAGGGGCTGCCGGAGATCGTCAGGATGTGCATGATGCGGACCGCCTGGTGACGTTGCGTGGGCCTTACTTGCTGCCGGGTTGATAGAGCTGGTCGAACTGGCCGCCATCGGCAAAGTGCGTCTTCTGCGCTTTCTGCCAGCCGCCGAAGGTGTCGTCGATGGTCACCAGCTTCACCTTCGGGAAGGCGTTTTCATGCTTCCTGGCCACGGCCGGATCGGTCGGGCGGTAGAAGTTCTTCGCGCCGATCTCCTGGCCCTGCGGCGAGTACAGGAACTTGAGGTAGGCCTCGCCCACCTTGCGCGTGCCCTTCTTGTCGGCCACCTTGTCGACCACCGCCACCGGCGGCTCGGCCAGGATGGAGACCGACGGCACCACCACGTCGAACTTGTCCTTGCCCTCCACGCGTGCGGCCAGCAGCGCCTCGTCTTCCCACGCGATCAGCACGTCGCCGATGCCGCGCTCGGTGAAGGTGGTGGTGGCACCGCGCGCGCCGGAGTCGAGCACCGGCACGTTCTTGTACAGCTTCTGCACAAAGTCGCGGGCCGCGCCTTCCGAGCCGCCCGGCTGCTTGAGCGCATAGGCCCACGCGGCCAGGTAGTTCCAGCGGGCGCCGCCCGAGGTCTTGGGATTGGGCGTGATGACGGCAATGCCCGGCTTGACCAGGTCGTTCCAGTCCTTGATGCCCTTCGGGTTGCCCTTGCGCACCAGGAACACGATGGTCGAGGTGTACGGCGAGGCATTGTGCGGCAGACGCTTCTGCCAGTCCTTGCCCGTGAGCCCCTTCTCGGCGATGGCGTCGATGTCGTAGCCGAGCGCCAGCGTCACCACGTCCGCCTCCAGGCCGTCGATGACCGAGCGGGCCTGCTTGCCCGAGCCGCCGTGCGAGGCGCGCAGGGTCACGTCTTCACCGGTCTCGGCCTTCCATTTCTTGGCGAACTCGGTGTTGATCTCCTTGTACAGCTCACGCGTCGGGTCGTACGACACGTTCAGCAGTGTCGTGGCGGCGTGCGCGCCCACGGTTCCCCCCGCCACAATGGCCGCCGCGATAGCGTTGAACACGAACTTGCGAATCATCTTGCTGGCTCCCGTTGCTTTGTTGTACGTGGCCATGCCACGTTGTTCGGATAGCAGCAAGACTACCGAGCGCCCCTTCTACGGGGAACGAATGGTTTCAGTGAATCTTCATCGGTTTTTGCATATGCGCCGGCCGCCATGTCCTGTCCCGGCAGAACGGCCCCATCGCTGCGGTACCCGCGCAAAGAAAAAGCCCGGCGGCTGCCGGGCTGTTCAAGGATGCGCGGTGCGGCTCAGTGCACGACACGCTCGAAGGTGAAGTGGCCATCGTGGTAATCCACCGGCACCACCTCCTTCGGTGCAAACCGGCCGTCCAGGATCATCCGCGCGACCGGGTTCTCGATCTGCTGCTGGATCGCGCGCTTGAGCGGCCGCGCGCCGAACACCGGGTCGTACCCCGCCGAGGCCAGCTTGGCGACCGCCGCGTCGGTGATCTCCAGCGTCAGGTCCATATGCGCCAGACGGGCCGCCAGCCGCTGCAGCTGGATGCGCGCAATCGACTCAATATGGGTCTGGTCGAGCGCGTGGAACACCACCACCTCGTCGATGCGGTTCAGGAACTCGGGGCGGAAATGCGTCTTCACTTCCTGCCACACCGCGCCCTTGATCACATCGAGCGGCTCGGTCGCCATCTGCTGGATCATCTGCGAGCCCAAGTTGGACGTCATCACGATCACCGTGTTCTTGAAGTCCACCGTGCGGCCCTGGCCGTCGGTCAGGCGGCCGTCGTCCAGCACCTGCAGCAGCACGTTGAACACGTCCGGGTGGGCCTTCTCCACTTCGTCCAGCAGCACCACGCTGTACGGCTTGCGGCGCACGGCTTCGGTCAGGTAACCGCCTTCCTCATAGCCGACATAGCCCGGCGGCGCACCGATCAGGCGGCTCACGGAATGCTTCTCCATGAACTCGCTCATGTCGATGCGGATCATGTGCTCCTCCGAGTCGAACAGGAAGCCGGCCAGCGCCTTGCACAGCTCGGTCTTGCCCACGCCCGTGGGCCCCAGGAACAGGAACGAGCCGTAGGGCTTGTTCTCGTCCGAGATGCCCGCGCGCGAGCGGCGGATGGCATCGGACACCAGCCGCACCGCCTCGTCCTGGCCGACCATGCGCTCGTGCAGGCGGTCTTCCATGCGCAGCAGCTTGTCGCGCTCGCCCTGCATCATCTTCGACACGGGGATGCCCGTGGCGCGGCTGACCACCTCGGCGATCTCTTCGGCGCCCACCTGCGTGCGCAGCAGCTTGTTGGGCTGCTTCTGGCCGCTGGCTTCCGCCGCGGTGGCTGCCTTCAGCTTGCCTTCCAGCTCCGGCAGCTTGCCGTATTGCAGTTCGGCCACCTTGTCGAGCTTGCCTTCGCGCTGCAGCTTGGCGATCTCGAGGCGGGTCTTGTCGATCTCTTCCTTGAGCGCCGCCGCACCCTGCGCCGCGCCCTTCTCGGCCTTCCAGATCTCTTCGAGGTCGGCGTATTCCTTCTGCAGCCGCTCGATTTCCTGCTCGATCAGCTCCAGGCGCTTCTGCGATGCCTCGTCGGTTTCCTTCTTCACGGCCTCGCGCTCGATCTTGAGCTGGATCAGCCGGCGGTCGAGCTTGTCCATCGCCTCGGGCTTCGAGTCGATTTCCATCTTGATGCGCGCGCCCGCCTCGTCAATCAGGTCGATGGCCTTGTCCGGCAGGAAGCGGTCCGTGATGTAGCGATGGCTCAGCTCGGCTGCCGCCACGATCGCCGGGTCGGTGATCTCCACGCCGTGGTGCAGTTCGTACTTCTCCTGCAGGCCGCGCAGGATGGCGATGGTCGCCTCCACGCTCGGCTCGTCGACGAGCACCTTCTGGAAGCGGCGCTCCAGCGCGGCATCCTTTTCGATGTACTTGCGGTACTCATCCAGCGTGGTCGCGCCGATGCAGTGCAGCTCGCCGCGCGCCAGCGCCGGCTTGAGCATGTTGCCCGCATCGATCGCGCCCTCGGCCTTGCCCGCGCCCACCATGGTGTGGATCTCGTCGATGAAGAGGATGGTCTGCCCCTCTTCCTTGGCGATGTCGTTGAGCACCGCCTTCAGGCGCTCCTCGAACTCGCCGCGGTACTTGGCGCCGGCCAGCAGGCCCGCCATGTCGAGCACCAGCACGCGCTTGTTCTTCAGGCTCTCGGGCACCTCGCCGTTGACGATGCGCTGCGCCAGGCCCTCGACGATGGCGGTCTTGCCCACGCCCGGCTCGCCGATCAGCACCGGGTTGTTCTTGGTGCGGCGTTGCAGTATCTGAATGGCGCGGCGAATTTCATCGCCGCGGCCGATGACCGGGTCGAGCTTGCCGATCCGGGCCTGCTCGGTCAGGTCGATGGTGTACTTCTTGAGCGCCTCGCGCTGGCTCTCGGCCTCGGCGCTACCGACGGTCTGACCGCCTCGCACGGCGTCGATGGCCGCTTCCAGCGCGCGGCGTGCCAGACCGTGCTCGCGCGCGATGCGACCGGCCTCGCCCTTGTCGTCCGCCACCGCCAGCAGGAACAGCTCGCTCGCGAGGAACGGGTCACCACGCTTGATGCCCTCTTTCTCCGTGGCCTGCAGCAGGCTGCCCAGATCCCGGCCGCCCTGCACCTGCTCGCCGCCCTGCACCTGCGGCAGACGCTTGACGGCGTTGTCCAACGCAACCTCGAGTGCCTTGGCATTGACACCCGCGCGCGACAGCAGGTTCTTGGTGGCCCCGTCCGGCTGGCGCAGCATCGCCAGCAGCAGGTGGACCGGTTCGATATACGGATTGTCGTTGCCCAGCGCCAGGCTTTGCGCGTCGGCCAGCGCTTCCTGGAAGCGGGTGGTCAGTTTGTCCAAACGCATAAAAAACCCCTTGCGGAAAATGTTTCACTGTTCCGGAAGATAGGGAGCGTCAGTGGCATTTCAAGCCGGGTCGGGCCGCTTTTGATGGCGTTTTGTGCCGGATCAAGCGGCGGACCACACCCACGCCGCCCGCCGCTCCAGCCCGCCCGGCTACCTTATCAGTTCGGAACGGAAACCGTCGCCGCGCCACCCGAAACACTTACGCTGATGCGGTCTCCCACGGCCGGCGTCATCGTGAAATTCGGCACATTGGCCGCGGTGATGGCTGGCGCGGCCCCCGGCGTGCCGCCCCGCGCCGTGGTGCGCACGACCTGCGACGGCGGCAGCGGGGTGCCGTTCTTCAGGTTGGCGTACACCGCGTCGAGCGCGCGTTGTTCATAGAGCACCAGCGGCACGAACAGCGTGTCGTAGCCCGGCACCAGGTCGATGAAGCCGTCGAAATGCTGTGCATTCATCACTTCGATGTACGACAGCCGGCTGTTGCCATCGGCTTGGGCGTTGAGCCCCAGATAGGGCCGCGCGCCATGGTTGACCGGCAGCAGCGCATCGTTGCGGCCCTGCACGATCAGCGCCGGCTTGCCTTGCAGGTTGCCCGTGCGCAGCGTCTGCGCAATACCGGTCTGCAAGGCCAGCGAGGTGGCATCGCCGCCGGTCAGCAGGTTGCGCAGGCACAGCGCGCCGTCGAGATTGGCCGCCTGCGTGCCGGAGCCGTCGACCGACTGCTTGCTCTGCGTGGGACCGCCCTGCGCCAGGTTGTTGATGAGCTGCACGCCGGACGTCGGCGGGATACCGTTGCCGAGCGCCGCCATCTGCGCCAGCGACGTGGCATTCACCGCCGTCGGATGGAACGCGCTATCCACCGCGGCAAAGCTGAAGTTGCACAGGTTGTCGAGCACGCTGGCGCGCGCCAGCGCATTGCCGAAGGTGGTGGCCACCGACGGATCGATCTCGAAATACGACATGGACGCATGCACCAGGTCGGATTCCGGCTCCCAGCCATAGGTGTGCAACTTCTGCAGCGCCTCGTCGGCCTGCGCGGCGGCCGTGCCCGATGACAGCAGGCCGTTGGCGCGCAGCGCGGCGCAACGGTTGGCCTGGACGCTGGCCGGCCAGCCGACCGCACCGGCAAAGGACGATTGCGTGGGCGCGGCCGACACGCCGGACGACGAGGCGGCGCACAGCCGGAACAGATTGGCATAGCTCACGTAGTCGAACAGCGGCTTGCCGCTCACCGGCAGCATCACGCCCGCGCGCACCACCTGCACGTTGGCCGATGGCGGCAGGTTCAGCCCGGGCTCGCCCACGGCCACGCCGTCGATCCAGCCCGCCGTATCCTGCTGCTCCGCCGTCGCGATGGCCGCGCCTCCGCCGTTGGAGATGCTCGACGCGATCACGATGGTGTTGTCGCGCCGCACCGGCAGCTGGCTGGCGGCCGGCATGCCGGAAGCGCCCAGCTTGTCGTTGATGGCCCAGAAGGCGAACTGCACGGCCTGCAGCGTGAACAGGCCCCAATCCTTCTCGGGGTTGCGCTGCGAATGCGCATGCTTGAAGGCCAGCCGGTTGGGCGTGGCGGCATTGAACACGGCCAACTGGCTGCTGGTGAGCGGCGCGGCAAACTGCGCCGTGCTGCCCGCGGCCATGCGCGTGGTGCGGGTGCCGTCCTGCAGCGGCACCGTGTCGGTGGCGAGATCGTGCGGGCCGGCCCCGGTGCCCTTGTCGGTATAGGCGACGGCACACTTGTGCTTGAGCCCCCATTCACCGGTGGAGATGGCGCCGTAGATGCCGCGCGACCCCGACGAGGTCGCCGTGATGATGCAGGGGTTCGCGGGGTCGAACGCGTCGGGAATCTGCACCAGCAGCACCACGTTCTGCTGGCCGGTGCCGCCGTCGGAATACGCGACGTACTCCACGCCCGGCACCATGCCGCTGCCCGAGGTGGCGTTGCCGTTTACGTCGACGTTGGGGCCGTACAGCGTGCCATAGGCGCCGTTGGCCGCGGTATCGACCAGTGCGCGGTAGTTGGCGTAGATGGCCAGGCGGCGCAGTTCGGCCGCGGTGGGCGCGGTCGGCGTGGCAACCGACGGCGCCGAGGCGGAAGCCAGCCCGGCCGTGCCCAGCCCGGCCGTCAGCAGATCGTCGTTGGCGCCGTCATGGCGGGTTACCGTGACGGTGCCGACGAATGACGGATTGAGGTTGCCGGAAGTGCTGGCGTTGTTGCCGCCGCCGCAGCAGCCGGCCAGGCCCAGCACGCCGCAGCCCGCGAGTCCAAGGCTGCCGGCCAGCGCCAGTCCGCTCAGCGATGCGCGCCGCCGCAAACGGTTCGCGTCTCGGGTGGTGTTCATTGCGTCTCCTCCTCGTTATCGATGGGGAACAGCACAAACGACCCGCGGCAACCGCCAGCCATACTGCGACCTACGCCACCGCAGGTACAACCAGTATGTGAATCGAACGTCTTGCCTTCAAGCGCAATCCTGCATCGCCCCGAAGGCACCGGCCCGCGCTCAACTGAGCGTGCGCACCGTCCACAGCCCCAGCATGGTCAGGAACAGCGAGCCACCCAGGTGCGCCACGACGTGCAGCATGCCGACGGCGTAGTCGCCGGCCAGGATGTTGGCGATCACCTCGCTGGAGAACGTCGAAAACGTGGTCAGGCCGCCGAGGAACCCCGTGACCGCCAGCAGACGCCATTCCGGCGGCAGGCTCGTGTGCGTGTCGAAAAAGCCGACTGCCACGCCAATCAGATAGCCGCCCAGCAGATTGGCCGCCAGCGTGCCATACGGCAGGGCCGGGTTGATCGCATTCCACAGCACCGCGAATGCCCAGCGCAGCCACGCCCACGGCCACAAACCCCATCCCGCTCATGCGTCTCAGTCCTTCTTGTCGTTGGCTGATTCTGCCTGGGCGGTGGCAGCCGAGGCGTTGTCCGTGACGATGCCCCAGCGCGCCAGCGCCCGTTCGTCGGTCACGCGTGCGTCAACCCAGCGGGCACCCTGCTCCGTCTGTTCCTTCTTCCAGAACGGGGCCTCGCTCTTGAGGTAGTCCATGATAAATTCGCAGGCGGCAAAGGCCTCGCCACGGTGTTTGGACGCCACCGCCACCAGTACGATCTGGTCTTCGGGCTCGAGCTTGCCGACCCGGTGGATGACCAGCGCGTCGACCAGGTCCCAGCGCTGCATCGCCGCGTTGACGATATTGGCCAGCGCCTTCTCCGTCATGCCCGGATAGTGCTCCAGCTCCATCTCTGACACGCCGCTGCCATCGCTGATGTCGCGCACCGTGCCGATGAAGCTCGCCACCGCGCCGATCTGCGGCCGGCCGGCGCGCAGCGCGGCGATTTCGGCGCCCAGGTCGAAATCCGCTTCCTGTACACGTACCACGGGCATGCGCGCCTCCCCTCAGCCGCCCGTCACCGGCGGGAAGAACGCGACCTCGCAGCCCTCGCGCAGCGGTGCATCGGCGGTGACCACGCCGTGGTCCAGCGCCATGCGCAGCGCACGGCCTTCGGCCAGGGTCTCGCCCCACGCCGGTCCGCGCGCGGCCAGCCAGCGGCGCAGCTCACCGACGGTACGCACCGTCTCCGGCACGGCGGCCGCCTCGTGCGAGGTGCCCAGCTGCTCGCGCACGCTGGCGAAGAAACGCAACTCAATCTGCATAACCATCGCTCCTTACACCAGCCCGGCAAACGGCAGGAAAACCACCGTGTCGCCCGGCGCGATCGGCTGGTTGGGCGGATTGTCGATCAGCCCGTCGCCCCAGACGGTGGAGGTCAGCACGCCCGAACTCTGGTTCGGGAACAGGTCCAGCCCGCCATCGGCATTGATGCGGGCGCGCAGGAACTCGTTGCGGCGATCGCCCTTGGGCAGCGCGAAGTCGGCCCGCATCGGGATGCGCTTCGGCAACACGTCCGCCACACCCTGCAGGCGCAGGAGGAACGGCCGCACGAACAGCAGGAACGTCACAAAGCTCGACACCGGGTTGCCCGGCAGGCCGATGAAGAAGGCCGTCGGCCCGCCCACCATGCCTTCGGGCCGGTGCACCTCGCCAAAGGCCAGCGGCTTGCCCGGCTTGATCGCGATCTGCCACAGGTTCAGGCGCCCCTCGGCCTCCACTGCCGGCTTGATGTGGTCTTCCTCGCCCACCGACACGCCGCCCGACGTGATGATGAGATCGTGCCCCTCGGCTGCCTCGCGCAAGGTGTCGCGCGTGGCCTGCAGCGTATCGGGCACGATGCCGAAATCGGTGATCTCGCAGCCGAGGTTTTCCAGCAGCGCGCGCAGCGTGAAGCGGTTGGAGTTGTAGATGGCGCCCGGCTTGAGCGGCTCGCCCGGCATGGCAAGCTCATCGCCGGTAAAGAACACGGCCACGCGCGGGCGGCGCACCACCTGCAGGTTCACGCAGCCGACCGACGCCGCCAGCCCGAGCTGCTGCGCCCCCAGGCGCGTGCCGCGCGGAAGGATCTCGGCGCCGGCGGTGATGTCCTCGCCGGCGCGGCGAATCCATTCGCCGGCTTCGGGCACATGGTCGATGACGACGGTGCCCGAGTCGGGATCGGCCCGGCACTGCTCCTGCATCACCACCGCGTCGGCGCCCGCCGGGATCAGCGCGCCGGTGAAGATGCGCGCCGCCTCGCCGGCATGGAGCGGCTGGCCGACCTGGCCGGCGGGAATGCGCTGCGCCACCTTCAGGCGCGTGCCCGGCGCGGCGATGTCGGCCGCGCGCACGGCGTAGCCGTCCATCTGCGTGTTGTCGGCCGGCGGCACATTCAGGCCGCTGCGCACGGCCTGCGCCAGCACGCGGCCGTTGGCGTGCAGCGTCGGCACCGTTTCGGTCTCGGTCAAACCCCGCGCGGCGGCGAGCAGTTGCGACAGCGCCGCATCGAGCGTCAGCAAAGACGGTTTGACGGCAGGAGCATCGTTGGCGGACATGCGGGAAAACGAAATCAGGAGAGAGATTTCGATTGTATCGGTTCTGCCACGGCGCCATGCATCAGCGCTGTCCTATTCCGCCAATGCGGCAGCCAGCACCGCCCGCAGCTGCGGCACGATGTGTGCGTCGAACCACGGGTTGTGCTTGAACCAGGCCAGGTTGCGCGGGCTCGGATGCGGCAACGGAAACAGCACACGCCCCTCGGCGTCCTGCACCGGGCCGTGGCGGACCACGTCGGTGAGCGACCCGCCACGCGGCACATCCAGGTAGTAGCGCTGCGCATAGCCGCCGACCAGCAGCGCCAGCTTCAGGTCCGGCATCGCCGTCAGCAGCGGCCGGTGCCATTGCGGCGCGCACTCCGGCCGCGGCGGCAGGTCGCCGTTGGGCCCCGTACCGGGAAAACAGAAGCCCATCGGCACCACGGCGATGCGCTTGTCGGCGTAGAAATCGTCGTAGCCGATCTGCAGCCACTGGCGCAGGCGATCGCCCGAGCGGTCGTTCCAGGGAATACCGGTTTCGTGCACGATGCGCCCGGGCGCCTGCCCGACGATCAGCACACGGGCGCGCCGGTCAGCCATGACGATGGGACGCGGCGCCTGCGGCAGCACGCCCGCGCACAGGCGGCAGGCACGGACATCGTGCAGGCAGCGCGCGAACGCTGCCTCGGCCACGTCGTCCCGCGCCGCTGCCATGGCTTACCGACCGGTGTGCTGCGCGATGTACGCCTTCACGCGGTCCGCATCGGCCGGCATCACCTCGAAGCGCTGCGGCAGCGATTCGATGTCGGCGTAACCGGCCGGGCGCTCCGGCTCGCGGTCCAGCGCCTCGCGGATGGTGTCGCCGAACTTGGCCGGCAGCGCGGTCTCCAGCACCACCATCGGCACGCCGGGCGACAGGTGTTCGCGCGCGACCTTGACGCCGTCGGCGGTGTGCGTGTCGATCATCGTGCCGTAGCGGGCGAACACGTCGCGGATGGTGTTGACGCGGTCTTCGTGCGTGCTGCGGCCCGAGACGAAGCCGAATGCGGCGATGCGGTCGAACTCCGGCTTGCCCGTCAGCGAGAAGCCGCCCTTCTCCTCCACGTCGCGGAAAAGCTGCACCAGGCGCGCCGGATCGCGATCGAGCAAGTCGAACACGAAACGCTCGAAGTTCGACGCCTTGGAAATGTCCATGCTCGGGCTGGACGTGTGGTACGTCTGCGCGGCCGAGCGCACACGGTAGGTGCCGGTGCGGAAGAACTCGTCGAGCACGTCGTTCTCGTTGGTGGCCACCACCAGCTTGTCGATCGGCAGGCCCATCATGCGCGCGATGTGGCCCGCGCAGACGTTGCCGAAGTTGCCCGACGGCACGCAGAACGAGACCTTGTCGCCGATCTTCGGCGCGGCCAGCAGGTAACCCTTGAAGTAATACACGACCTGGGCCACCACGCGCGCCCAGTTGATCGAGTTGACCGTGCCGATCTTCTGGCGGGCCTTGTACTCCAGATCGTTCGACACGGCTTTGACGATGTCCTGGGCGTCATCGAACACGCCTTCGATGGCGATGTTGAAGATGTTCTCGTCCTGCAGGCTGAACATCTGCGCAGTCTGGAACGCGCTCATCTTGCGGTGCGGGCTCAGCATGAAGACGCGCACGCCGCGCTTGCCGCGCATGGCGTATTCGGCCGCGCTGCCGGTATCGCCGGAGGTGGCGCCCAGGATGTTCAGCTCGGCATGCTCGCGGTCGAGCGCATATTCGAACAGGTTGCCCAGCAGTTGCATCGCCATGTCCTTGAAGGCCAGCGTCGGGCCGTTCGACAGGCACAGCAGCGACAGCGACGTGCCGCCCTCCTCGCCCAGGCGGTGCAGCGGCGTGATGTCGGCGGTGTCGTCGCCGTTGCGCGCGTTGCTGTAGACCTCGGGCGTGTAGGTGCGGCGGGCCAGCGCGCGCAGGTCATCCTCGGGGAGGTCGGTGGCGAACTTGCGCAGGATCTCGAAAGCGAGATCCGCATACGGCAGGTCGCGCCAGCGGGTCAGCTCGTCGATGCTGACTTGCGGGTACTGCTCGGGCAGGTACAGGCCGCCGTCCGGCGCCAGGCCGCCCAGCAGGATGCGGGAAAAGCTCTGCGGCTCGGCGTGGCCGCGCGTGGAACGGTATTGCATGCTCATGGCGATCTCGGAAACGTCGGGCGCTCAGTTCAGTTCTTCCATGCGCAGGCGCGTGACCTTGGACAGCACGGTCGGCAGCGCCTCGATGGCAGCGATGGCGGCATTGACCTGCTTCTCCACCACCACGTGCGACAGCATGATGATGTCGGTCTGCGGCTCGTCCTCGCGCGATTCTTTCTGCAGCATCGCGTCGATCGAGATGCCGGCATCGGCCAGGATGCGGGTGATGTCGGCCAGCACACCGGTCTCGTCGGCCACGCGCATGCGCAGATAGTAGGCCGAGCGCACTTCGTCGATCGGCAGCAGCGGCGTGTTGGACAGCGCGTCCGGCTGGAACGCCAGGTGCGGCACGCGGTGCTCCGGATCGGCGGTATGCAGGCGCGTCACGTCCACCAGGTCGGCCACCACGGCCGACGCGGTCGGCTCGGCGCCGGCGCCCTTGCCGTAATACAGCGTCGGGCCGACGGCATCGCCCTGCACCACCACGGCGTTCATCGCGCCTTCCACGTTGGCGATCAGGCGCGTGGCCGGCACCAGCGTCGGGTGCACGCGCAGCTCGATGCCGGCATCGGCGCGGCGCGTCAGGCCGAGCAGCTTGATGCGGTAGCCCAGCTCCTCCGCGTAGCGGATGTCCACCGCCTCCAGCTTGGTGATCCCCTCCACATAGGCGCGCTCGAACTGCACCGGCACGCCGAAGGCGATGGCGCTCATCAGCGTGAGCTTGTGGGCCGCATCGAAGCCCTCGATATCGAAGGTCGGATCGGCCTCGGCATAGCCCAGGCGCTGGGCTTCCTTGAGCACCGTGTAGAAATCCAGCCCCTTGTCGCGCATCTCCGACAGGATGAAGTTGGTGGTGCCGTTGATGATGCCGGCGATCCACTCGATGCGGTTGGCCGTCAGCCCCTCGCGCAGCGCCTTGATGATGGGGATGCCGCCGGCCACCGCAGCCTCGAACGCCACCATCACGCCCTTGTCCTGGGCGGCCTTGAAGATCTCGTTGCCGTGCACCGCCAGCAGCGCCTTGTTGGCCGTGACCACGTGCTTGCCGTTGGCGATGGCGCGCAGCACCAGCTCGCGCGTCAGGTCATAGCCGCCGATCAGCTCCACCACGATGTCGATCTCGGGCGAATCCACCACCGCGAACGGGTCGTTCACCACCGGCACGCTGGCGCCGGCTTCCTCCACGATGGCGCGGGCGCGGTCGACATTGCGCACCGCAATCAGGGCGACCTCGATGCCGCGCCCGGCGCGACGCCGGATTTCTTCCTGGTTCCGTTGCAGAACCTTGAGCGTACCGCCACCGACGGTACCGAGCCCAAGCAGGCCGATCTTGATGGGTTTCATGAGACTCAATCGCTAAAACTGAAAGGCAAAAAACAGACGGGGCAGACACTCCGGTCTGCCCCCCGCAACAGCGTAACCAGCGGAATTGACCGAGTTTATGCGGCCCGGATGCCGGTACCGTGACGCATGCGGTACCGCTCCAGGAAGCGCGCAATTCGGCCGATGGCCTCGCGCAGGTCGTCCTCGTGCGGCAGGAAGACGATGCGGAAGTGGTCCGGCGAATGCCAGTTGAAGCCCGTGCCCTGCACCAGCAGCACGCGTTCTTCTTCCAGCAGTTGGCGGATGAAGGTCTGGTCATCGTCGATCGGGTACACCGACGGATCCAGGCGCGGAAACATGTACAGCGCCGCCTTGGGCTTGACACAGGTCACGCCGGGAATGGCGGTGATCAGTTCGTAGGCCAGGTCGCGCTGGCGGCGCATGCGGCCGCCCGGCGCCACCAGGTCCTTGATGCTCTGGTAGCCGCCCAGCGCCGTCTGGATCGCCCACTGCCCCGGCACATTGGCGCACAGGCGCATCGACGACAGCATGTTCAGGCCTTCGATGTAGTCCTTGGCCGGACGCTTGTCGCCCGACACCACCATCCAGCCCGCGCGATAACCGCACGAGCGGTAGCTCTTGGACAGGCTATTGAAGGTGACGGTCAGCACGTCCTCCGACAGCGAGGCCATGGCGGTGTGCTGGTTGTCGTCGAACAGCACCTTGTCGTACACCTCGTCGGCGAAGATCACCAGGCCGTGCTCGCGGGCGATGGCGATGATGCCGTGCAGCAGCGCGTCCGAATACAGCGCGCCGGTCGGGTTGTTCGGGTTGATGACGACGATGCCCTTGGTGTTGGGCGTGATCTTGGCGCGGATGTCATCCAGGTCCGGCATCCAGCCGTTGGACTCGTCGCACAGGTAGTGCACCGGCGTGCCGCCCGACAGGCTGGTCACGGCGGTCCACAGCGGGTAATCCGGCGCGGGCAGCAGCAGTTCGTCGCCGGCGTCGAGCAGCGCATTGGTGGCCAGCGCGATCAGCTCGGAGGCACCGTTGCCCAGGTAGATGTCGTCCAGCGTGACGTTCTTGATGCCTTGTTGCTGCGTGTAGTGCATCACCGCCTTGCGCGCCGCGAAGATGCCCTTGGAATCCGAATAGCCGGCCGAGTTGGGCAGGTTGCTGATCATGTCCTGCTGGATCTCTTCCGGGGCGTCGAAGCCGAACGGGGCCAGGTTGCCGATGTTCAGCTTGATGATCTGGTGGCCCTCTTCCTCCATCTGCTTGGCCTTCTCCAGCACGGGGCCGCGGATGTCATAGCAGACGTTGTTGAGCTTGGCGGATTTCTGGATGGTTTTCACGGGCGGCGTCGAGGCTGGCTTGGTGTTGGGCGTGATGTTTTGTCCGGGTGCGGCAGGGCTGGGCCATGCTGCGGCAGCGCTGGAACAAACGCACGCGCAGGCACCGCACGCTCCGCCGGCTCCGGCGCAGCTTATGGCGCGGCGGGCGACAGAGAGAAAAAGATATAATTTAGCCCATTATGACAGACTTCGGCGCGCATTCTTGCAACGCAGCGAGGTCTGCCGGCCCGCCATGCAAACGCGCCACGAAGCGCCGCGCACCGGCCGGTGCCCGAAACCCCGCGCGCCCTGCCGCCCCAGCGCCGCAGCCGGTGCGCCCGATGGGATTCCCGCTTTGAAGCTCCATTCTTCCGATCCGTCCAATGTCCTCAACACCTTCACCGTCTATGGTGACGGCTATATCGAAGTCAACAAGGTGCGCCACGAGCAGTCCCTGCTGGTGATGCCCGAGGGCGCCGTCGTGCCGTGGGACGTCACGCGCTTCGAAGACCTGACGCCCGAGCATTTCGCCCGCCTGCTGGACCTGGCGCCCGAAGTGGTGGTGTTCGGCAGCGGCAGCCGGCTGCGCTTTCCGCATCCGCGCCTGACCGCCGCGCTGGCCGCCGTGCACATCGGCGTGGAGACCATGGACATCCAAGCCGCCTGCCGCACCTACAACATCCTGATGGCCGAAGGCCGCAAAGTGGCCGCCGCGCTGCTGATCGAGCGCGACTGACCGCATGCCGATCGACCGCTCCGACACCGCGCCGGCCCTGCCCTGGCGCGCTTCCACCCTGTGGCTGCTGGCGGCCGCGCTGCTGGCCGTCTGGCTCGGCACGCTGGGCTACCGCCACCTGATCCCCACCGACGAAGGCCGCTACGCCGAGATCGCCCGCGAGATGTTCACCTCCGGCGACTGGGTGACGATCCGCTACAACGACCTGAAATACTTCGAAAAGCCGCCGCTGCAGATGTGGGGCACCGCCCTCGCCTACACGCTGTTCGGCGTCGGCGACTGGCAGGCGCGCCTGTTCACGGCACTGTCGGGCGTCATCGGCATCGTCTTCACGATGCTGGCCGCCGCGCGCTGGTGGGGCAAACGTGTGGCCGTGGTCAGCGCGCTGGTGCTGGCGAGCGCGCCGCTGTGGAACGTGGGCGCGCATTTCAATTCGCTCGACATGGGCGTGGCGGGCTGCATGACGATGGCGCTGGCCGCACTGCTGCTGGCGCAACATCCAGGCGCCACGCCGGCGCAGCAGTGCGGCTGGATGTGGGCCTGCTGGGCCGCGATGGCCCTGGCGGTGCTGAGCAAGGGCCTGATCGGCGTGGTGCTGCCGGGCTTCGTGCTGGTGGTCTACACGCTCGTCGCGCGCGACTGGGCGCTGTGGAAGCGCCTGCACCTGGTGACCGGGCTGATGGTCTTCTTCGCCCTCGGCGCGCCCTGGTTTGTGCTGATCTCGGCGCGCAACCCCGAGTTCGCCTGGTTCTTCTTCGTGCACGAGCATTTCCAGCGCTTCACGTCGACCGTGCATCACCGCGGGGCACCGCTGTGGTACTTCGTACCGCTGCTGGTGGCCGGCTTCCTGCCGTGGCTGGCGCAGTTGCCCGGCGCGGCCCGACTGACGATGGCCCGGGACCGGACCGCCGCCAACGGCTTCCGCCCGACCCTGCTGCTGGGGCTGTGGGCCGCGCTGATCTTTGCGTTCTTCAGCGTGTCCAACTCCAAACTGCCGGGCTATATCTTCCCGATCGTGCCGGCCCTGGCGATCCTGGCGGCGCTTGTGCTCGAGCAGACGGGCGAGCGCATGTGGCGCTGGCAGCTCAAGGCCTTCCTGGGCGTGAGCCTCGTCGGTCTGGCCGCCTGTGGCTACCTCGCCACGAGGTCGTCGGAGATGTATCCGAATGCTGTCTTCGCACGGTTCTCGGCGTTCCTGGCCGCCGCCTTCCTGGCGGGCGCGGTGCTGACATGGCTGGCGCTGCGGCGCTCGGCCCGGCGCTTCGAGAGCCTGGCGGCGTTCGCATGCGGCTGGTTCCTCACGTTCACCATCGCGCTGCTCGGGCACGAGGCATTCGGGCACTCGATGTCGGGTATCGATCTCGTGCCGGCCGTCAAGCCCTGGCTGAAGCCCGGTGTGCCGTTCTATGCGGTGGAGCGTCTGGACCATACAATGCCGTTCTACCTCGACACGCCGGCCGTCATGGTGCAGGAGCCCGACGAGCTGGCCTTCGGCGTCGAGCACGAGCCGGCCAAGTGGATTCCGACCACCGACGCCTTCGTCGCCCGCTGGCGCGACGGCGGCCAGGCCGTGGCCATGATGAGCCCGGGCACATACCAGCGCCTCGCCGCGCAGGGGGTGCCGATGACGGTCATCGCCCAGGACGCGCGCCGGGCCATCGTGCGGCGCCAATGAATGTCCCGCGAGAGCGTGCTGAAAAGGGCACGCACGCGGATTTGTCGTAACATGCCGCCCGCGGCGCCGGGGGAAACATCGCCGCGGTCGGTCAAACAACAACACAACATATGAATCTCGTCACTTTCGGGCTGATCCTGACAGGCGTGATGCTCAACGCCTGCGCCCAGTTGCTGCTGAAGGCGGGCGTCAACGCCATCGGACGCTTCGCCTTCTCGGTGGAAAACATCGTGCCGATCGGCATCAAGCTTGCGACCCAGTTACCCATCATCGGCGGGCTGACCTGCTACGTGATTTCCGTGGTGGTATGGATTCTCGGGCTGTCGCGCGTGGATGTGACCATTGCGTATCCGATGCTGTCGCTGGGCTACGTGGTCAACGCGATCCTGGCGTGGTATCTCTTTGGAGAGGTGCTTTCGGCTCAGCGGCTGATCGGCATCGCCATCATCCTGATCGGCGTGTTCGTGCTGGCGCGCTCCTGACCCGCCCACTCCTCCTGATCGACATCACATGACCCAAACCAACGCCGTCGCCGAACAACCGTTCCTGCCCTTCGTGCGCCCCACCATCGATGAGGCGACCATCGCCGCCGTGGCCGATGTGCTGCGCTCGGGCTGGATCACCTCGGGCCCCAAGGTCGCCGCGTTCGAAGCCGCGCTGTCGGAATACTTCGGCGGCCGCCTGGTGCGCACCTTCGCCAACGGCACCGCCACGATGGAAGTCGCGCTGCGCATCGCGGGCATCGGCCCCGGCGATGAGGTCATCACCACGCCCATCTCGTGGGTGGCCACCTCCAATGTGGTGCTGACGGTCGGCGCCAGGCCCGTCTTCGTCGACATCGATCCGGTCACCCGCAACATCGACCTGGACAAGGTCGAGGCCGCCATCACGCCGCGCACGCGCGCGATCATCCCGGTCTACCTGTCGGGCCTGCCGGTGGACATGGACCGCCTGTACGACATCGCCCGCCGCCACAAGCTGCGCGTGGTGGAAGACGCCGCGCAGGCCATCGGCTCACGCTGGGGCGACAAGCGCATCGGCCAGATCGGCGACCTGGTCAGCTTCAGCTTCCAGGCCAACAAGAACATCACCACCATCGAGGGCGGCGCGCTCGTGCTGAACACGCCGGAAGAAGCCGTGCTGGCCGAGAAATACCGCCTGCAGGGCGTGGTCCGCACCGGCTTCGACGGCATGGAAGTCGACGTGGTGGGCGGCAAGTTCAACCTGACCGACGTCAACGCCGCCATCGGCCTCGGCCAGTTCGCCCAGTTGGAGGCCATCACCGGGCGCCGCGCCGCGCTGGCCCGCCGCTACTTCGCTGCCATGCGCGCGGCCGACATCGAATCGTTCGGCATCGAACTGCCGGTCGAGGATTTCGCGCACACCAACTGGCACATGTTCCAGGTCGTGCTGCCGACAGGTCGCCTCAAGGTCGACCGCGCCAGCTTCATGGCCGGCCTGAAGGCCATGGGCATCGGCGCGGGCGTGCACTACCCGCCCATCCACCTGTTCAAGCTGTACCGCGAGCTCGGCTGGGGCCCGGGCATGTTCCCGGTGGCCGAACGCATCGGGCGCGCCATCGTGACGCTGCCGATGTTCGCGGCCATGGAAGATTCCGACGTGGACCGCGTGGTCAATGCGGTCCGCCAACTCTGCATCCAACACCAACAATGAAGACACCTGCTCTCTCGGTCGTCATTCCCGTCTACAACGAGGAAGAGGGGCTCGCCGCCCTGTTCGCGCGCCTGTATCCCGCCCTCGATGCGCTCGGCATCTCGTACGAGGTCGTGTTCGTCAACGACGGTAGCCGGGACCGCTCCACCGCCATGCTCGCCAAGCAGTTCCGCGCCCGGCCCGACAGCACCCGCGTGGTGCTGTTCAATGGCAACTACGGCCAGCACATGGCCATCCTGGCCGGCTTCGAGCATGCCCGCGGCGAGCGCGTCGTCACGCTGGACGCCGACCTGCAGAACCCGCCCGAAGAGATCGGCCGCCTGGTCGCCAAGCTCGACGAAGGCTACGACTACGTCGGCACCATCCGCCGCAACCGGCAGGACACCTGGTTCCGCCGCATCGCGTCGCGCGCAATGAACTCGCTGCGCGAGCGCATCACGCACATCAAGATGACCGACCAGGGCTGCATGCTGCGCGCCTACAGCCGCCCCATCGTCGACACCATCAACCGCTGCCGCGAAGTCAACACCTTCATCCCGGCACTGGCCTACACCTTCTCCAAGAACCCGACCGAGATCGAAGTCGACCACGAGGAGCGCTTTGCGGGCGAATCCAAGTATTCGCTCTACAAGCTGATCCGCCTGAACTTCGACCTGGTGACGGGCTTCTCGGTGGTGCCGCTGCAGTGGTTCTCGGCGATCGGCATGCTGCTGTCGCTCGCCTCGGCGGTGCTGTTCGTCCTGCTGGTCGTGCGCCGCTTCGTCCTCGGCGCGGAAGTCCAGGGCGTGTTCACGCTGTTCGCCATCACGTTCTTCCTGATGGGCGTGCTGCTGTTCGGCATCGGCCTGCTGGGCGAATACATCGGCCGGATCTACCAGCAGGTGCGCGAGCGTCCGCGCTACCTGGTGCAGGGCGTGCTGGAAGACACGCCCAACCTGCACGAGGCGGGCGCCGCCGACCTGAACGTGACCAAGGCGCAGCGGGGCGTGGCATGACGCGGCGCGCGGTTGTCTTTGCGTACCACAACGTCGGTGTGCGCTGCCTGCGTGTGCTGGCCGCGCGCGGCATCCAGGTCGAACTGGTGGTCACGCACGAGGACAACGCCGCCGAGAACATCTGGTTCGGCAGCGTACGCGCCACCGCGCGGGAGCTCGGCATCCCCTTCGTCACTCCGGAAGACGCGCGCGGCGAAGACCTGTACGCCCGCATCGCCGCCATCGCGCCGGATTTCATTTTCTCGTTCTACTACCGGCACATGATCCCGATGCGCCTGCTGAGCCTGGCCACGCAGGGCGCGTTCAACATGCACGGATCGCTGCTGCCGAAATACCGCGGCCGCGTGCCGATCAACTGGGCGGTGCTGCACGGCGAGACCGAGACCGGCGCCACCCTGCACGAGATGGTCGAGAAGCCGGATGCCGGCTACATCGTCGACCAGACCGTGGTGCCGATCCTGCCGGACGACACCGCGCACGATGTCTTCGAAAAAGCCACCGTCGCCGCCGAACAGACGCTGTGGCGGGCCCTGCCGGCCATGATCGCCGGCCGGACCCCGCAGCACCCCAACCGGCTGGAGGATGGCAGCTACTTCGGCGGCCGCAAGCCCGAAGACGGCCGCATCGACTGGTCCAAGCCGGCCCAGCAGGTCTACAACCTCGTGCGTGCCGTGGCGCCGCCCTATCCGGGCGCTTTCACTGATGCCGGCGGGGAACGCTACATCGTCGCGCGGGCCCGGCTGGCGCGACAAACCATCTCGAATTTGCCCCCAGGGTTGCACGTCGTGGATAATGCGATGTTTGGCGTGTGCGGCGATGGGGGAGCCATCGCCATCCACGAGCTCTGGCGCGTCGAGCCCCAGGTGCCGTCCTCGACCTCGGTCGTGACCGCGCAGCAGCTCGCCAACCTGCTCGCCCTCTCCTGTTCTTGAGTTTGCCTTCATGAAGAAAGTACTGATCCTCGGCGTCAACGGCTTTATCGGCCACCACCTGTCCAAGCGCATCCTGGAGAGCACGGACCCGGAAATCTCCCAATGGGAGGTCTATGGCATGGACATGCAGACCGAACGCCTGGGCGATCTGGTCAACCATCCGCGCATGCACTTCTTTGAAGGCGACATCACCATCAACAAGGAGTGGGTGGAATACCATGTGCGCAAGTGCGACGTGATCCTGCCGCTGGTGGCCATCGCCACGCCATCGACCTACGTCAAGGCGCCGCTGCGCGTGTTCGAGCTGGACTTCGAGGCCAACCTGCCGATCGTCCGCTCCGCCGCCAAGTACGGCAAGCACCTGGTGTTCCCGTCGACCTCAGAGGTCTACGGCATGTGCGGCGACGACGAATTCGACCCGGAAGCCTCGCCGCTGGTCTACGGCCCGATCAACAAGCCGCGCTGGATCTACGCCTGCTCCAAGCAGTTGATGGACCGCGTGATCTGGGGCTACGGCATGGAAGGCCTGAACTTCACGCTGTTCCGCCCGTTCAACTGGATCGGCCCGGGCCTGGACTCGATCCACACCCCGAAGGAAGGTTCGTCGCGCGTGGTGACGCAGTTCCTCGGCCACATCGTGCGCGGCGAGAACATCCAGCTGGTCGACGGCGGCCACCAGAAGCGCGCCTTCACCTATGTCGATGACGGCATCGACGCGCTGGTGCGCATCATCGCCAACAAGGACGGCGTGGCCTCGGGCAATATCTACAACATCGGCAACCCGTCGAACAACTACTCGGTGCGCGAGCTGGCCGACATGATGCTGAAGATGGCCGGCACCATCGCCGAGTACAAGGAAAACGCCCAGAAGGTCAAGCTGGTGGAAACGACCTCGGGTGCCTACTACGGCAAAGGCTACCAAGACGTGCAGAACCGCGTGCCGAAGATCGCCAACACCATGGAAGAGCTCGGCTGGAAGCCGACTACCGCTATGGAAGACACTCTGGCCAACATCTTCGAAGCCTACCGCGAGCACGCCGCCGAGGCGCGCAGCCTGGTCGACTGAACCGGAGCCCCCGCGCAGGTCCATGGCCCTCATCGTCCTCAAGATCGACGTCGATACCCTGCGCGGCACGCGGGAAGGCGTCCCCAACCTCGTCCGTATGCTGCGTGCGCACGAGGCGGGCGCGACCTTCCTGTTCAGCCTGGGGCCCGACCACACCGGCTGGGCCCTGCGCCGGGCCTTCCACCCCGGCTTCCTGAAGAAGGTCTCGCGCACCTCCGTGGTCGAGCACTACGGCCTGCGCACGCTGATGTACGGCGTGCTCCTGCCCGGCCCCGATATCGGCCGCAAGGCCGCCGCCGAGATGCGCGCGGTTGCCGAGGCAGGCTTCGAGACCGGCATCCACACCTGGGACCACGTCCGCTGGCAAGACAACGTCCGCCAGCGCGACGCCGCCTGGACGGCCAGCCAGATGGGTGCCGCCCACGCCCGCTTCACCCAGATCTTCGGGCAACCGCCGGTCACGCACGGCGCTGCCGGCTGGCAGATGAACGACCATGCCTTCCGCCAGATCGACGCCTGGGACATGGCATACGCCTCCGACGGCCGCGGCACGCATCCGTACATCCCGAGCGTCGACGGCCAGCCGCTCAAGCACGTGCAACTGCCGACCACGCTGCCGACGCTGGACGAATGCATCGGCGTGGACGGGCTGACGACGGATACCGTCGCCCGCCACCTCCTCAAGATGACGGAATCCGACCGCGACCAGGTGTTTACCTTGCACGCGGAGCTTGAAGGGCAGAAACTCGCCCCGATCTTCGAGGAACTGCTGCGAGGCTGGCGTGCCCAGGGCCATCGGCTGGCGTCGATGGGCGACTACTACGCGACACTGGACCGCAACACCCTCCCCGTGCAACCCGTCACGTGGGGCGAAATCCCGGGCCGCAGCGGCAGCCTGATCGTGCAGCCGGCCTGAACGCCGCACCGCCACGGGGGCAGCTTGCCGGGAGGCCCCAGGGGCCCAGGTCCTTGCCGTTTCACCTTCGCCGTACCACGTCTTTACCCGCGGTCTTCCGGAACACCATCATGCCCGTCTTTCTCGACCAGCCTCTTCCCGATTTCTCCGCGCCGGCCACCAGCGACCTCACGTTCTCGCTGGCCGGACAGCGGGGCAAGGCCGTGGTGCTGTATTTCTACCCGAAGGACAACACGCCCGGCTGCACCACCGAGGCAATGAACTTCCGTGACCAGTACGACGCCTTCCAGGCCGCGGATGCCGTGGTGTTCGGCATCTCCCGCGACAGCCTGAAGTCGCACGAGAACTTCAAGGCCAAGCTGGAACTGCCCTTCGAACTCCTCTCCGATGCCGACGAAGCGGTCTGTACGCTCTTCGACACCATCAAGATGAAGAAAATGTACGGCAAGGACGTCAGGGGTATCGAGCGCAGCACCTTCCTGATCGACCACCAGGGCGTGCTGCGCCAGGAATGGCGCGGCGTCAAGGTCCCCAACCATGTGGACGACGTGCTGACGGCGGTCCGCGCGCTATAACCGATCGCGCACGAAAGCGCCCGCCCCGCCAGGCCACGCCGGCGCTTGCTTTCCCGCCGGTTTCGCGCTGCCGCAACGCGACACCGTCCGTCACATCCGGCCGATTGCAAATCACAAAGGCTTCCGATACAGTCGGAACCGATGAGTACGAAATCCGGATGCCATTCCGATTGCCCACGACGGTACCGGCGGCCAAGCCGGCCAGGTACCGCTTCCGCGTCCTCCCCGGAACATCGCCCGGGCAGAACGTCCGGATCGTGCAGCTTGTTGTGGCGTTCCTCCAGGCCGCCTCGCCTCCCACAGGCTACGGCGGCTTTTTTGTGGCCGTCGTCCGGACGCCGCCGCCACTGCGTCTCTCCCCTTTTCCATCTGCACCGCCCCGCTGACAACGGGCGCGGTGTTCCGTTGTCGTTCCCTGCAGAGAGGTAATCCAAGCATGCCGCTGCCGACCATGCCCACCCAGCCAGCCCAGTTGCTCGACCCGGCTGAATTCAAGCCTTTCGGCAAAGCCGCAAGGCCCAAGGCGGGTCAGGAGCCTCGAAAACCGGTGCCGGCCCTCGAACGCGAGGCGCTGTCCGAAACTGGCCGCGCACAAACCAAACGCAGTCCCGCCCAGGCCCGTCTCGGCGAGGCGTCGCCCATGGCGAAGGAAGACACACGCCAGCGCCCCACCGTCATCGCCAAGGCCGTCGACAAGGTCAGCGCAACGGGCAAATCGACAGAAACCGCCGCCCGCCGCCGGGCGCGTCGCGACGACGGGCCGACCAAGCTCTTCGTGCTGGACACCAACGTGCTGATGCACGATCCATCCTCGCTGTTCCGCTTCGAGGAACATGACGTCTATCTGCCCATGATGACGCTGGAGGAGCTGGACAACCACAAGAAGGGCATGAGCGAAGTCGCGCGCAATGCCCGCGCGGTCAGCCGCACGCTCGACCAGCTGGTGGCCGGCACCGATGGCGTGATGGATGACGGCCTGCCGCTGTCCAAGCTGGGTAACCGCGATGCGCAGGGCCACCTGTTCTTCCAGACCCGCCTGAACGACATCAAGCTGCCCGACGGCCTGCCGCAAGGCAAGGCGGACAACCAGATCCTGGGCGTGGTGTCCGCGCTGCAGCAGCAGCGCCCCGATCGCCATGTCGTGCTGGTGTCGAAAGACATCAACATGCGGATCAAGGCGCGCGCCCTCGGCCTGCCGGCGGAGGACTACTTCAACGACCGCGTGCTGGAAGACACCGACCTGCTTTACAGCGGCGTCCTGTCGCTGCCGGCCGATTTCTGGCAGAAGCACGGCAAGAATATCGAGAGCTGGCAGGACCCGAAGACCGGCACGACGTTCTACCGGCTGTCGGGGCCGCTGGTGCCGTCGTTCCTGGTCAACCAGTTCGTCTTCCTGGAACCCAACGACGGCAGCCTGCCGCTGTACGCGCAGATCAAGGAACTCAACGGCAAAACCGCCGTGCTGCAGACGCTGAAGGACTACACGCACCAGAAGAACAACGTCTGGGGCGTCACCGCGCGCAACCGCGAGCAGAACTTCGCGCTCAACCTGCTGATGCACCCCGAGATCGACTTTGTCTCGCTGCTCGGCCAGGCCGGTACCGGCAAGACGCTGCTCGCGCTCGCCGCCGGGCTCGAGCAGGTGCTCGACCAGAAGCTCTACAACGAGATCATCATCACGCGGGCCACGGTGCCGGTGGGTGAAGACATCGGGTTCCTGCCAGGCACGGAAGAAGAGAAGATGCAACCCTGGATGGGCGCCTTCGACGACAACCTCGAGGTGCTGCAGAAATCCGATGACAACGCCGGCGAATGGGGCCGCGCGGCGACCCAGGAGCTGATCCGCTCGCGCATCAAGGTCAAGAGCATGAACTTCATGCGCGGCCGCACCTTCGTCAACAAGTTCCTGATCATCGACGAGGCGCAGAACCTGACGCCCAAGCAGATGAAAACCCTGGTCACGCGCGCGGGCCCCGGCACCAAGATCGTGTGCCTGGGGAACATCGCGCAGATCGATACGCCGTACCTCACCGAAGGGTCATCGGGCCTGACCTACGTGGTGGACCGCTTCAAGGGCTGGAGCCACAGCGGCCACATCACGCTGGCGCGCGGCGAACGCTCGCGCCTGGCGGATCACGCGTCGGACGTGCTCTAGAGACCACAAGGCAGCCGTCCAGCCGGCTGCCAGCCCTGCTGCCATGAAGCCGCGCACTTGCGCGGCTTTCTTTTTGCTACGCATTGGGTACTCCCTTGTTTCATGGAGGCCCGATCATGCATATGCAGCGAAACCCGCAGTTCCATACGCGCTCGACACTGCCGTCGGTCGCCCTGGCGATGCTGCTGTCCGCCGGCGCGTCCGTCGCGCTTGGCGACAACCTCACGCCAAAAACCGCCGGCCAGATCAGCTACGTCTGCGGCGGTGTCGCGCAAGATGAACAGGAGGCCCTGAACGCCGAGGCGCGCAACTACAACCTGTCCCTGCTTTTCACGCAAGGACCGCGCGGTGAATACCTCGCCAATGTCGATGTCCAGCTCACGCGGCACGGCAAGGAAATCGCCAGCTTCCGCGCCGACGGCCCGCGCTGCCTGATCAAGGCACCACCGGCCAGCTACAACGTCATCGCCACCTACGAGGGCGCGACCAAACGCGTCACCGTGCAGACCGGCAGCAGGCGCAACGTCCTGTTGCACTGGTAAGCCGCGCCGTGACTGGGTCCGGCTGGACGGACCCGCACCGCCTCTGGCGTTGCGCCCCGCCAACACGCGGTTTGGCTTTCCCACGCGGGGCGCATAGCATGCGAGCTATCCGGACTTCACAGATAGCCCATGCCGAACCGGCACGGTTCTCCGCGCATCCGCACGCAGTGGGCAGGCCTCGCGATCATCGCGCTGGCCTGCCTGCTGTCCGCCTGCTCCTCCACGCCCACCCGCTCCACCGCCTCGCGCGAGACGTCGGGGCTGCGCACGCGCGGCGCCGCAATCAACGATCCAAGCGCCGGGCTGGAAGATATCTCCATCGAGGCGATGGCGCTGGTCGGCACACCGTACCGCTACGGCGGCAACACGCCCGACAGCGGCTTCGACTGCAGCGGGCTGGTGCGCTACGTCGTGCAGCGCGCCGCCTCGGTCAACCTGCCGCGCACGGCAGCGGAAATGGGCACGCGCGGCTCCGCGCTCGAGCGCCGCGACGTCGCTTCAGGCGATCTGGTCTTCTTCAACACCACCGGCCGCCCGAATTCGCACGTCGGCATCTATGTGGGCCAGAACCGCTTCGTGCATGCACCGGCCACCGGCGGCACCGTGCGGCTGGAAGACATGACCAAGCCCTACTGGGCCAGCCGCTATATGGGCGCGCGCCGCGTGGTCGCGGTCAGCAACCTGCCGGACTTGCCCGCTTCACCCGTTGCTGCGACACAGAGCATCGCCGCAGTTCCAGCAACGCCCTCCGCACCGGCCCGTCCGAGCGACGACGACCCGCTTGGCGCACTGGTGCGCGCCCGTGGCACGGAGTCCTCGAGCCTGATGTCGACACCAAACGCTGCGCCGGTCGCCGTCCCCCTCGCCGACGACGACCCGATCGCCCGCTTTGGCACGCGGTAGGCGGCCTGCCGCGCCAAGCAAAACGCCCACCGATTGGTGGGCGTTTCTGTTTGAACGGCTGTCCCGGGTTCAGAGCAGTTGCCGCCCGATCCACCAGGCGATCGCCGCCATGAAGGCCGACGCCGGGATCGTCAGGACCCATGCCCAGACGATATTGCCGGCGACGCCCCAGCGCACGGCCGAAGCCTTCTGCGCCGCGCCCACGCCGACGATGGCGCCGGTGATGGTATGCGTGGTCGAAACCGGCACGCCCAGCGCCGAGGCGAGGAACAGCGTCAGCGCACCGCCGGTTTCAGCGCAGAAGCCGCCCACCGGCTTGAGCTTGGTGATCTTCTGGCCCATGGTCCGGACGATGCGCCAGCCGCCCAGCAGCGTGCCCAGGCCGATCGCCACGTAGCAGCAGACGATCACCCAGACCGGCGGCGCCTGCGTCGTCGCCGAAGCATAGCCGCCTGCGATCAGCAGCATCCAGATGATGCCGATGGTCTTCTGCGCATCGTTGCCGCCATGGCCCAGGCTGTACAGCGACGCCGACAGCAGCTGCAGCCGCCAGAACCAGCGGTCCACCTTGGAAGGCGGCGTACGGAAGAACAGCCAGGACACCGCAACCATCAGGCACGAACCCAGGATGAACCCCAGCAGCGGCGAAATCAGGATGAACGACACCGTCTTCAGCAAACCGCTGGCCACCAGCGAGCCAGTCCCCGACTTGGCCACGGCCGCCCCCACGAGCCCGCCGATCAATGCGTGCGACGAACTGGACGGAATCCCGTAGTACCACGTGATGATGTTCCAGGCGATCGCCCCCACCAGGGCGCCGAAGATGACGTAGTGGTCGACGATGCTCGGGTCGATGGTGTCGCGCCCCACCGTCGTCGCAACCTTGAGGTGAAAAATGAAAATGGCGATCACGTTGCAGACCGCGGCCATCGCCACCGCCTGCTGCGGCTTGAGCACGCCGGTCGACACCACCGTGGCGATGGAGTTGGCTGCATCGTGGAAGCCGTTCATGAAATCGAACAGGATGGCCAGCGCCACCAGCAGGACAACCACCCAAAGACTGATCTGGAGTGTGTGCATGAGGCGTCGTCTCGTCAGGCGTTCTCGAGCACGATGCCTTCGATGATGTTGGCGACATCCTCGCAACGGTCCGTGATGCTCTCCAACTGCTCATAGATCGCCTTGAGCTTGATCAGCAGCTTGATGTCGCTCTCGGTGCGGAACAGCTTGGCCATGGCGGCACGCATGACGCGATCGGCCTCGGACTCGAGGCGGTCGATCTCCTGCGCGATGGTCAGGATCTGCCGGCCGTTGTTCATATCGTCGAGCAGCGCCACTGCCTTGCGCACCTCCTCGCAGCACGACACGCTGATCGAAGCGAGCTGGCGGGCTTCGTCCGTCACGTTGGTCACGTCGTAAAGCGAGATGGTCAGCGACACGTCCTCCATCAGATCGAGGATGTCATCCATGGTCGTGATCAGCTTGTGGATCTCGTCGCGATCCAGCGGCGTGATGAACGTCTTGTGCAGCAGCTCGATCGTATCGTGGGTGATGCGGTCGGCCTTCTTCTCGATGTTCTGCACGTTGCGCGCATGCATCTCGGCATTGGGCAAGTCGTTGACGAGTTCTTTCAGCGCATGGGCCGCCTTCACGGCGCACTCGGCATGCTGATTGAAATATTCGAAAAACTTGCCTTCGGTGGGCATGAAGCGACCGAACATGATGCTCCTTGGAAAAGGGAGAACGCTGAAATGGGATAAAACAACGCCGGCACAACCGGCCGGCGCTGTCATGAAAACGCAATATTTTACCGGAGCCGCCGCCGTGCCAGTGGAGCGCCGTTGTGGCGGCCTGACATGCGGCTTGCGTCAGGTGTCGTTGTCGAAGAAGGCGTTGCCGCCGGTGAAGTTGTCGAACTTCGTGTATTCGCCCAGGAACGTCAGCCGGACGGTGCCGATCGGACCGTTACGCTGCTTGCCGATGATGATTTCGGCGGTGCCCTTGTCGGGAGAGTCGGGGTTGTAGACCTGGTCGCGATAGATGAACAGGATCACGTCGGCATCCTGTTCGATAGCACCGGATTCGCGCAAGTCCGACATCACGGGACGCTTGTTCGGGCGCTGTTCCAGGCTCCGGTTCAACTGCGACAGCGCAATCACCGGACAGTTGAGTTCCTTGGCCAGCCCCTTGAGCGAGCGGGAGATTTCCGAGATCTCGGTCGCGCGGTTCTCGCCGCCTCCCGAGCCCGACATCAGCTGCAGGTAGTCGATGATGATCAGGCCAAGCTGCCCGCACTGCCGGGCCAGCCGGCGCGAGCGCGCGCGCAGTTCCATCGGGTTCAGCGCCGGCGTCTCGTCGATGAACAGCTGCGCGTCGTTCATCTTCTGGATGGCATGCGTCAGGCGCGGCCAGTCCTCGTCGAGCAGGCGGCCCGTGCGCAGGCGGTGCTGGTCCAGCCGGCCGACCGAACCGAGCATACGCATGGCGAGCTGCGTGCCCGCCATTTCCATCGAGAACACCGCCACCGGCAAGCCCTGCTCCACGGCCACGTGCTCGCCGATGTTCAGCGAGAACGCGGTCTTACCCATCGAGGGGCGGCCAGCCACGATGATCAGGTCACCGCCCTGCATACCGCTGGTCATGCGGTCGAGGTCAACGAAACCCGTCGGTATACCGGTGATGTCGCTCTGGCTGTCGCGGTGGTACAGCTCGTCGATGCGCTCGACCACCTGCGTCAGCAGCGGCTGGATTTCCAGAAAGCCCTTCTGTCCGCGCGCGCCCTCTTCGGCAATCGCGAACACCTTGGATTCAGCCTCGTCCAGCAGTTGGCGTACATCGCGGCCCTGCGGGTTGAAGGCGCCGGCGGAAATCTCGTCGGCAATCGTCACCAGCTGGCGCAGCACGCCGCGATCGCGAACGATTTCGGCATAGCGGCGGATGTTGGCCGCGCTCGGCGTGTTCTGCGCCAGTGCGTTCAGGTAGGCCAGCCCCCCCACCTCTTCCGACTTGCCCGATGCCTGCAGCATTTCGTACACCGTGATCACGTCGGCCGGCTTGGCCTGCGAGATCAGCTTGCCGATGTTGTGGAAGATCAGCCGGTGGTCGTAGCGGTAGAAATCGTGCTCGTTGATGAAGTCGGCAATGCGGTCCCACGCGGCGTTATCCAGCAGCAAGCCGCCGAGCACCGACTGTTCGGCCTCGATGGAATGCGGCGGAACCTTGAGGGATTCGAGCTGGGGATCGGTGGGCGCGTTCATGGCGGGATTATAGCGGCGCGGCGCATTCATCAATCGGGGTCCCTGCGGCAAACAACAGACAAACAGCAACAAAAAAAGGCAGAGACTTTCGTCCCTGCCTTCTTGACTCGCGCCAGCCGGTCGCCCGGGCAACGGCAAGGGTCCTGCGTACGTGCTTAGACGGTCTCGCCCAGCACCGACACGGTCACGTCGACCGACACATCGGTGTGCAGCGACACGACGACCGGGTGGTCGCCGACGGTCTTCAGCGGGCCGTTCGGCATGCGCACTTGCGCCTTTTCCACCTTGAAGCCTTGAGCAGCCAGTGCGTCAGCGATGTCGTGGTTGGTAACCGAACCGAACAGGCGACCGTCCACACCAGCCTTTTGCGACAGTTGCAGCGTCAGGCCGTTCAGCTTCTCGCCTTCGGCTTGTGCGGCAGCCAGCTTTTCAGCGGCCAGCTTTTCCAGCTCGGCGCGGCGGGCTTCGAATTCCTGGATCGCCAGGCTGGTCGCACGGCGGGCCTTCTTGTTCGGGATCAGGAAGTTACGGGCGTAACCGTCCTTCACACGCACCACGTCGCCCAGGTTGCCCAGATTGATGACCTTTTCCAGCAGAATGACTTGCATCGTTGTTCTCCTTGTCCGCGCCGATTAGTGCTTGTGCTGATCGGTGTACGGCATCAGCGCGAGGAAACGCGCACGCTTGATGGCCGTATCGAGCTGGCGCTGGTAGTGCGAGCGCGTACCCGTCAGGCGGGCCGGGGTGATCTTGCCGTTCTCGCCGATGAAGTCCTTGAGCGTGTCCAGATCCTTGTAGTCGATCTGCTCAACGCCTGCCACGGTGAAGCGGCAGAACTTCTTGCGCTTGAACAACGGGTTTTGCTGCTGGAAGCGCTTCTTGTTCTTCGCGTCGCGCTGCTTCTTGTTCATGAATGCCATGATTCAATCCTTTACGAATACGTTACATCCGGAGATGTGAAAGACCAGTGCCTTGCTGCTGCGGTGCTTGCGTGCCAGGAACCCAACGCATTCCACGAGGGTGCCGGGCGCGATGCGATCCAGGACGGAGGCCATCTTGCCGGCGCCCAGCGCTTCGATCGAAAACTCGACCTGTCGCGCGGCTTGCGCTTCCATCGCCTGCCCGCTGTAGCTCAGCAGGCAATTCACGATGGGCACACCGGCGGGCGTGTAACGCATCACCTCGCGCCCGGCCAGGGTGGCAACGAGCTGCAGGCGGTTGATGGCGTTCTGCCCTGGGGCTCCGTCCATGGCTGCGGTACGCGGTTACGCGGCTGGGCTCTGCCCGGCCGGCTTGCGCGCCGCACCGCGCAACATCAGGCGGCCTGTTCGCTTTGCGCTGCAGCCTTCTTGGCTTCTTCGCGCTGCACTTCCTTCATCATCGGCGACGGTGCAGTTTCAGCCTTCTTGGTCTGAACGATGAGGTGACGCAGCACGGCGTCGTTGAACTTGAATGCGTGCTCGAGTTCGGCCAGGGTTTCCTTGCCGCATTCGATGTTCATGCACACGTAGTGAGCCTTGGCCAGCTTCTGGATCATGTAGGCCAGTTGACGACGGCCCCAGTCCTCGACGCGATGCACTTGGCCGCCTTGCGACGTGACCGTGCTCTTGTAGCGCTCGATCATCGCGGGCACTTGCTCGCTCTGGTCCGGATGGACGATGAAGACGATTTCGTAATGACGCATTGACGCTCCTTGTGGATTAAGCTGCCCGGGCGCCACACTCCGGTGCAGCAAGGTTGCATAGCCTGCCATTATACGCAGACCCCGGCGATTTTTTCAATATCGATCAATGACTTGCTGCAGGGAGGCAGTTTCTGCCTGGGCACGGCCGGCAGCAATCAGCAGCAGCAGGAGCACGCGCGCCTTGTATGGATTGAGCGTCCCGGATGACGCCCAGCCCTGCCCGTCGGGATGCGCCGGCACCACACCCGCCCCGGTACGGGTCGAACGCAGCACAATCACGCCCTGCTTGGCCGCCTGCTGCAGCGCGGCTTCCAGATCGGCGTGGATGGACCCCGCCCCCGTCGCGGCAATGACCAGCCCCCGCACACCGGCAGCCACCAGAGCGTCAACCAGGCGCACATCCGGCTGGGCGTAGCTCGATAGCACCTCCACCCACGGCCATTGCCCGGCGGCCGGCATCGGCAGCCTATCGGCGGCGACCGGCAATTGGGCGGCGCGCTGGTATTGCACGGCGGCGTCCAGCACGAAGCCAAGCGGACCGGTGTCCGGCGACACAAACGCCTCGACAGCGTAGGTGTGCCCCTTCTGCACGTCGCGCGCCGCATGGACGCGCTGGTTCAGGGCCACCAGCACGCCGCGCCCGCGCGAGGCAGGGCTGGCGGCCGCGCGCACGGCGTTGAGCAGGTTCAGCGGACCATCCGCCGACAACGATGTCAACGGCCGCATCGCCTCGGTCATGACGATGGGCGTGTCGGTCTGCACCACCAGGTGCAGCAGCATCGCGGTTTCCTCGAGCGTGTCGGTGCCGTGCGTGATGACCACGCCGTCCACACGCTCCACCTCGATCCAGTGACGAATCCGCGCCACCAGTCGTTCCCACACGTCGAAGGTCAGGTCCTTGCTGTCGATCTGCGCGACCTGCTCGGCGCGCACGTTGGCAATGCGTTCCAGGCCCAGCTTGCTGGCTGCCAGCAACTGGTCGATGGGCACAGCACCGGCACGATAGCGGGCCGCGGAAGCGGAATCGTCAGCCGAGCCGGCAATGGTGCCGCCGGTGGCGAGAATGGCGATGGTTGGCAACAAGGACATCGGCGCGACAGGCAGGGAATTGTGACGCGGCGCATTGTATCCGCCTGCCACCCTTTCGCGCCAAATGAAAAACGCCGGCGCAAGGGCCGGCGTCCTGCTGGCAAGCAAAATCGTATTACTTCTCGACGAAGGCGCGCTCGATCACATAGTCGCCCGCCTCGCCCATGCGCGGCGAAATCTTGAAGCCACGCGCATCGAGCAGCTTGCAGGTGTCGTCCAGCATGGCGGGGCTGCCGCAGATCATGGCGCGGTCCACCGCCGGGTCCAGCGGCGCGAGGCCGGTGTCGGCGAACAGCTTGCCGCTGTCGACCAGATCCGTCAGGCGGCCCATGTTGCGGAATGGCTCGCGGGTGACGGTCGGGTAGTAGATCAGTTTCTCGCGGACCTGGTCGCCAAAGAACTCGTTGTTCGGCAACTCGCCGGTGATGAAATCCGCATAGGCCAGTTCGCTGACCTGGCGCACGCCGTGCAGCAGCACGACCTTCTCGAAGCGCTCGTAGGTTTCCGGATCCTGGATGATGCTCATGAACGGCGCCAGGCCGGTGCCGGTGCCGAACAGGTAGAGATTCTTGCCGGGCAGCAGATCGTCCAGCACCAGCGTGCCGACCGGCTTGCGGCTGACCAGCACGGTGTCGCCGACCTTCAGGTGCTGCAGGCGCGACGTCAGCGGGCCGTTCTGTACTTTGATGCTGAAGAACTCCAAGTGCTCTTCGTAGTTGGGGCTGGCGATGCTGTAGGCGCGCATCAGCGGCTTGCCCTCGACTTCCAGGCCCAGCATGACAAAGTGGCCGTTATGAAAGCGCAAGGCTTTGTCGCGCGTGGTGCGGAAGCTGAACAGCGATTCGTTCCAATGGTGGACGCTCAGAACGGTCTCTTGATTGAAAGCGGACATAGTGACGTTCGGGTACAGCCTTGCGGCAGTGCAGAAATGCGGTCAAGGCCTTGATTTTATGCGATTCCCCCACTCCGCGCCTGCATGGATTGCACATAAGCTTCTAACCAGCCGCATGGGTTTTGACGCAGATCAGGCCGCCCGCGGACGCCCAATGCGTCCGTTCAGCAACAAGTCACAATAAAATCACTTGCGCTTTGCTTCTTACTGTATAAAATCACAGAACCTGTTCAGATATAAATAAGGGGTATCCACTTAGCTCCAGCTATGCCAGAGTTACTGGATGGATATACAGGTTGGGCAGATATTACCTCCAGAACCCGGCAAGGACTACCCCCGCAACTGGAACGAATTTCTGGACCGGTTCGGGACGGAAGAGGCTTGCCTGTCCTACCTGGAGGCATTGCGGTGGCCGCAGGGGTTCATTTGCCCT
>CAKKOY010000020.1 GCA_919592095.1 Ralstonia syzygii subsp. syzygii
GAGCAGGTGCTGGCATGGTCGCGATGGCGGCGCGCGCATCAGTGGCGCGCTCAGCAGTGTCACTACCGGGCGCGGGGATGTGCTCCGCCATTTTGAGCTACGGCTGTAGTATTAGGTCGGACACATGGGCGCGGCAACGGGACCGGCCTTCGCTGGATACGATCGGTCCGCAGCGCGCCGGTCTTGCCGGGCTGCGGGTTGCCGCCGGGCACATGGCCGGCCGATGCGTGCCCATTGTCCGGATGGCGCAACATCGCTACGCTGAATGTTTTTAGGCACGAGGCAGGCAATGAGCTGGCAGAACTGGGTGGTGTCGTGGCTGGCGCGCAACCGCATCAAGAGGCCGACGGAGCGGCTGCCGTTCGACCCGATCGCGACGCGCGTCAATGCGGAGACGCGATCGATGCCGATGCCGGTGCGCCTGCCGCCGGACTGGCGCATCGTCCGGGCCGATGGCGCACTGCCCGGCGAATGGATCGAGCCGGCCGATCCCGACAGGCTCGGCGATGCGCCACCGGTGGTGTTCTATCTGCACGGCGGCGGCTACTTCTTCTGCAGCCCGCGCACGCATCGTTCCATCACCATCGGCCTGGCCGTGCATGCACGGGCGCGCGTGTTCGCGCTGGACTACCGCCTGGCGCCCGAGCATCCTTTTCCCGCAGCCGTGCTGGACGCGCTGGCCGGCTATCGCGGCTTGCTGGCGCAGCGGGTCGCGCCATCGCGCATCGTGGTGGCGGGGGATTCGGCGGGCGGCGGGCTGTCGCTGGCGCTGCTGGTGGCCCTGCGCGATGCCGGCGATCCGCTGCCGGCCGGTGCGATCCTGTATTCGCCGTGGACCGATCTGGCTGCCACCGGCGCCAGCCTGGTCGAGAACGACGCCTCCGACGTGATGTTCCGCGGTGCCTGGATGGCGCCCGGCGCGGCGCTCTATCTGGGCGACTCCGGCGTGCCGGTCGACCATCCGCTGGTCTCGCCGCTGTACGCCGATTTCACCGGGCTGCCGCCCCTGCACTGCTATGTCAGCACCAGCGAAGTGCTGCGCGACGACACCCTCCGGATGGCGGAGCGCGCGCGGGCCGCGGGGGTATCCGTTTCGGTGGAATTGGGACGCAGGCTCCCACATGTGTGGCCGATCTTCTATCCTTTCTTACCAGAGGCGCGCACAGCGCTGTGGCAGTCCGGCGACGCGGTGTGTCGCATGACAGCGGACCGCACGGTGCCGGAAGCATTCGCGCCGGCATGACACAGACGGCGCCCAGAAAGCGCCGCATACACGAGTGGCATCGAACGGGGAGCCCATCATGCGTCGGGTGATGGTATTGGGGTTGGTGTTGGCCGCGGTGGCCGGCGCATGGCAATGGGGCCGGCACGACCGTGCGCGGCTGGCGAATGTCCGGTTTTCGCCGATCGAGATCGTGGCCGCGGCCACCAACACTGCGCAAGGCGGCGCGCCCCTGCCGATGAGCGCATCCAAGACCTACTGGCTGAAAGCCTGCGATGAGCGGCTGGGGCCGATGCATGTCACTGTGCGCACCACCGAGACGCCGCTGGCCTTCACCAACGACCACTCCATCGGCCAACTGACCGCTGAGGCGCCGCCCTATGACCGTGCCTCACGCGTGCTGGGCAAGACGTACGCCACACTGGCCGCGCAGTTCGCCGTCACGACCCGCTACATTGTTCTGCCGACGCAGCCGCCGACCACCTGCCTGCGGCCGTCGGTCGATGTGGTGCTGATCCTGAGCGATTTCCGCGTGACGGTGGCGCGCGAGTTCGCGCCGGGTTCGTGCGCCTACGAGGCGATCCGCGCGCACGAGATGCGGCATGTGGCCGTGAACCGGGCCGTGCTGCCGCGCGCGGCCGAACTCATCCGCCAGGAGATCCAGCGCGAATACGGCGGCCAACTGTACTTTGGCGATCCGGACAGCATGGCCGCCGAACTCGAGGCGGCACTCTCGCGCCACTGGCTGCCGCGCGCGCGGTCGCTGATCGAACTGGGGCTGCAGGCGCACGAGCAGATCGATACGCCGCAGGAACAGGAGCGCATGAGCCGGGTGTGCAACGGGGACGTGCAGGCCGTGCTGCAGCAGCTCTCGCGCAGTTGATGCGCCGACGGTGGCGCGTGCGGGTCAGGCCGCCGGGCGGTGCGCCATGCGCGCCTGCAGCTGTTCGACGGCCTGCTGGACGATGGTCTCCGGCGCCTGCGCGATGTCCACCACGATGGCGTCGGCGGGTTCTTCCAGTGCGTCGAACTGGCTGCGCAGCAGCGCCGGGTTGAAGAAGTGATCCTTGCGGTCGGCCAGGCGGCCCTGCAGCAGCTCGAAGTCGCCCTTCAGGTAGACGAACGCGACAGTGTCCGCCGGGCCGCGCAGCACATCGCGATACCGCTGCTTGAGCGCCGAGCACGCCACCACCAGCGAGCGGCCGCCGGCCGTGGTCTCGTCCATGTAGGCGCGGATGGTTTCGAGCCAGGGTTTGCGGTCGTCGTCGTTGAGCGGGATGCCGGCGTGCATCTTGGCGCGATTGGCCTCGCTGTGGAATTCGTCGCCGTCGCGGAAGGCACATCCCAGCCGCTCGGCAATCATGCGGCCCACCGTCGACTTGCCGCAACCCGACACACCCATCACCACAACGATCATCGCCAATTCCGCATGCAAAACGTGAGTCCGGAATGTTAGCGCGTTGGTGGCATCCGGCCCGGACTTTTGCTGTTGTGATGCAGCAATCGTGCCGCCTCATGGTCCATCCGCGAGCCGATTGCCAAACGCGCCGGGCTGCGTCAAATTGCAGGCAGTGCGGTACCACAGCGGCAACCAAGACAAGGCCCGCGGAGACTGAAGAGGCCGGTGCCAAATCCATACTGGAGGAGACGTCCATGGCTGGTGAAGCGTTCGATCCGCGTCCGCGCGGCGGTGTGTCGTATGTGGTGGGCGATACGTCGGTGCCGTTGGCGCACGCGACCGTGCCCGCATTGCTGGAGGACACGGTGCGCCGCTGTCCCGATGCGCCAGCGGTCGTGTTCCGGGAGCAGGGCGTGCGCTGCACGTGGCGCGCGTTCGCCGAGCAGGTCGATGCGCTGGCCGCCGGCCTGCACGCGCTGGGGCTGCAGCGCGGCGAGCGCATCGGCATCTGGTCGCCCAACCGCTACGAATGGGTGCTGACGCAGTTCGCCACCGCGCGGCTCGGGCTGATCCTGGTCAACATCAATCTGGCGTACCGGCTCGCGGAGCTGGAATACGCGCTCAACAAGGTCGGCTGCAAGGCCATCGTGGCGGCCGAGGCGTTCAAGACCTCGCGCTACCTGGAGATGCTGCAGACGCTGGCGCCCGAGCTGACCACGGCACAGCCGGGCGCCTTGCAGGCCGCGAAGCTGCCGGCGCTGCGTTGGGTCATCCGGATGGGCGAGGGGGCCACGCCCGGCACGATCAACTTCGGCGAAGTAATGGCGTGCGGGCAGGGCGTATCGACCGGCACGCTCGACGCCATCACCGCCGCGCTGTCACCGGACGACGCGATCAACATCCAGTTCACCAGCGGCACCACCGGCGCGCCCAAGGGCGCCACGCTCACCCACGTCAACATCGTCAACAACGCGCGCTTCGTTGCCATGGCGATGAATCTGCAGGGCACGGACTGCCTGTGCATTCCGGTGCCGCTGTACCACTGCTTCGGCATGGTGATGTCGGTGCTCGCCTGCACCGCCACCGGTGCGTGCATGGTTTTCCCGGGCGAAGCCTTCGACCCGCTCGCCACGCTGCGCACCGTGGCCGAGGAGCGCTGCACCGCGCTGCACGGCGTACCGACCATGTTCATCGGGCAGCTCGATCATCCCGAGTTCGGCCGCTTCGATGTGTCCAGCCTGCGCGGCGGCATCATGGCCGGCTCGCCGTGTCCGATCGAGGTGATGAAGCGCGTGGTGGCCGAGATGAGCCTGCGCGAGATCACCATCGCCTATGGCATGACGGAAACCAGCCCCGTGTCGTTCCAGAGTGCCGTGACCGATCCGCTCGACAAGCCCGTGACCACCGTGGGCCGCATCCAGCCGCACCTGCAGGTCAAGCTGGTGGACGGCGCGGGCGAGGTGGTGCCGGTGGGCGAGAAGGGCGAGCTGTGCACCAAGGGCTATTCGGTGATGCTCGGCTACTGGGACGACGAGGCCAAGACCGCCGAGTCGATCCGCGATGGCTGGATGCGCACCGGCGACCTCGCCACCTTCGACGTCGACGGCTACTGCAACATCGTCGGCCGCGTGAAGGACATGCTGATCCGCGGCGGCGAGAACGTGTACCCGCGCGAGATCGAGGAATTCCTCTTCCGCCACCCGAAGGTGCAGGCCGTCAACGTGTTCGGCGTGCCCGATCCGAAGTATGGCGAGGAAGTGTGCGCGTGGATCGTGCTCAAGCCCGGCCAGCAGGCCACGGAAGAGGAGATCCGCGAATTCTGCAAGGACCTGATCGCGCACTACAAGATCCCGCGCTATATCCGCTTCGTCACCGAGATGCCGATGACGGTGACGGGCAAGGTCCAGAAGTTCGTCATGCGCGAGCGCATGATCGAAGCGCTCAAGCTGACCGTGGCCACCACGGTCTGATGTGGCGCAGAGCCACGCGGGGCGTGCGGTTGCGGTTTCTCGGATGAAATGCCGATGGGCCGCACACCGTATGTCGGTGGCGTGACGCTCCGCACGATGGGTGCCGTGGTGCGTGCAGGGGTGCGATGCGGCATGCGTGCATGGCCTCTTGGGCGGCGATCGCCGAAACCATTGTCTCGCCTGTGTCTTGTCGTCGGGTCGCCGGACGCGACGGGCCTGCGCGGAGTGTCCCCCCTGGGGGGCGCATGGCGCGACATTACCGCGCCGCCGCACGCGAGTGCGTGTGGCGATGCCTGCCGGCGCGCCAGTCCGCCTACACCAAATGTGAGTGTCGAAGCGCGGTTGTATCAAGCTTGAAACGGCTTGGCTGCCTGAGCATGGAAGCGCGTGCGCCGATGGTAGGACAGGCCGCGCGCCGGTTTCCCGGCATTGACGGTGTGTCCGTCCTGCGCGCGCAGCCGGATGGCTGTTTCAGCCATGCAACCGGATCGGTCCACATCCTCCTCCAAAAAATGAAGGTTCTGCCACGTTTTGCGCGGCGGGGCCCGCGGGGGGCTGCGCAGCCTCCCCGATTCGTCCACGTTTTCAATCGGTTAGCCGGCGGATGCGCATGGGGCGCGTGAACATGGCATCGAATATGCGATCTGGCGACGCTGGGGTGGGTGAGGTTCTCCCAATGTTGCAAACCGCCCCTTCTCTCTTTCTGGAGTGCGCTATGAATAATACGTTACTGGCCACCGCTATCGCCATGGGATTGGGGGTCTCTGGAGCGGTTTGGGCCGATATCGGGAATACGGCGTCCGGCGCGGGTGGCAACACCCAAACCAATACGTCCACGATCACCAACACCACGACAACAACCGACACCAGCTCGCGTACGAGCACACGGACCACGGACAACTCCAACCAGAACAACGACCAGAGCCAGGGTAGCAACCGCGACAACAGCGGCTGGGCTCACGCCGAAGGCTATGGCACCGCAGCCGCCAACAACGGCGGTACCGCGGTCTCCACCTTCAGCAATTCCTTCAACAGCAGCAAGGCGATTGCCATCTCCAAGCTCGAAGGTGCCGTCAGCAACATCAGCGTCTGGGGTATCGGCAACACGGCAACCAACACCGGTACGGCCAATGGCGGCAGCGGCGGCAAGGGCGGCAACGGCTATGGCGGCAGCGGCACCGGCGGCAGCGGAGGTGCCGGTGGCGCAGGCGGTAGCGGCGGCTCGGGCGGCAGCTCGGGCAATGTCACGCACGGCAGCGCGACCAATGGCAGCGCGACGGCCGGCAACGGTGCCGGAGGCGGCAGCGCTAGCGGCAGCGCTGGCAATGGTGGCGCGGGCGGCAGCTCCGGCACGCTCTCGGCCAGCCTCGGCGCGGGCCTGGGCGGTGCGGCGGGCAGCGCAAGCGCGGCCGGTGGCGGCGATGCCAATCGTCACCATGGCTCCGGCGCGTCGACCGGCGGTGCTGCTGGCGCGGCTGGCGGCGCTGGAGGCGCGGGCGGCGCGGGCGGCGCGGGCACCGGCACGAGCGCCGCAACCGGCACAAGCACGGGCGGTGCGGGTGCCGCGGGCGGTGCGGCCACCAATGTTGCCGGCAACGGCGGCGCGGGCGGCAGCGCGACCAACGGCTCGGCCTCGTCCACCGCAGGCAATGGTGCGACCGGTGCGGTGGGTGCCGCTGGCGGTATGGGCGGTGCTGGCGCCGGCGGCGTCGGCAATGGCGCGGTCGGCGGTGTGGGTGGCGCTGGCGGTGCGGTGGCCGTGGATGCGGGCACCTTCAATATGTCCAACGCCATGACCAGCGTCGGCCAATCCGCGGCGGGTGTGCTGATGGCCAATCAAAACAGTGGCTTCGCTTCGCTGGTGCAGCAGAGCATCAACGTGCAGGCCAACCTGAATGTCGGCAAATAACGGCCTGTCAGGCTTGAGCGGGGAAGTGCCGCCACCGGCGCGCAATCAGTGAAGGCGGGTGAAGGTGGCGGAAGATCGGGCCGGACCGCACGCAAGCGGCCCGGCCCGGGTCGGAACGTGAAGGAGACCCTCGATGCGATCCGACAACGTAGCAGGACTGGCGGCATGGCTGTGCGCATGCAGCTTCGCGGCATGGCCCGCGGCGATGGCGGCGGACGATGCCCCGGTCGCGGACGCGTCCTTGCAGCCCAGTGTGGAAGCGGCGCGTCCCCCGGTCGCTGCTGTCACAGTGGTGCAGGGATTCGGCCGGGCGGTGGAGGCATCGGCGCTCGAAGGCTATCGCGGCGGGACGCAGACGCTGTACCAGATCGTCAACGATGCCAGGCTGTCCGGCGCCGTGACGGACAACGCCGCCATCAACGTGGCGACGGGGGCGAACATCGTGCGCGACGGCTCCTTTGCCAATGCGAGCGGGATTCCCACGGTCATCCAGAATACCGGCGCGAACGTGCTGATCCAGAACGCCACCATCGTCAACGTGCAGTTCCGGCCTTGATGACGGGACGGGGATGACGCCATGCGTGGGACGGGGTGGGCGACGCTGCTGGCGATCGCAGGCGTGCTGGCGCTGCTGCTGGTGCCGGCATCGTCGCGCGCAGGCGCGATCGACATGCCGGGCGAGGGCGGGGCGCTGTACACCGTGCCGGTCACGAGCATGAAGGAGATGCGCTTCCTGCGCACGATCCGGCAGCGTTTCGACTTCAGCTGCGGGTCGGCCGCGGTGGCGACGCTGCTGACGTACCAGTATGGCTATCCGGTCAGCGAACAGGTCGTGTTCGAGGCCATGTACCTGCATGGCAACCAGGAGAATATCCGGCGTGAGGGGTTCTCGCTGCTCGACATCAAGCGCTATCTCGAGTCGCAGGGCTTCGAGGCGGACGGCTTCGAGCAGCCGCTCGATGCGTTGAAGGATGCCCACCTGCCCGCCATCGTGCTGCTGAGCGAGAACGGCTACCACCACTTTGTCGTGGTCAAGGGCGTCCAGGAGGGGCGCGTGCTGGTCGGCGATCCGGCCATGGGCACGCGCGCGATTCCCCGTGCCAGCTTCGAGGGCATGTGGGACAACCATTTGCTGTTCGTCATCCACAACCGCGAAGAACGTGCCGCGTTCAACGCCGGGGCGGATTGGCGCGTCGCGCCGCGCGCGCCGCTGGCCGAAGGGGTCGAGCGCAGCGGCCTGGGGAACATCGTCATCCCCAAGCACGGTCCGGGCGATTTCTGAGGCGGACCGCGCGCTGGAGGGCATCATGGGACGGTTGGCATGGACTGCCTGGGTGGTCGGCCTGCTGGCCTGGGCCGGCTCGGCGCCGGCATGGGCGGGCGGACTGGACCCCGGTATGGAAGGCACGGAAAGCGCGCGGTCGAACCCCGTGCACGCGTGGACGGCCGTGTCGGAAGACCGGCTCGACGACATGCGCGGCGGCTTCGATATTCCCAACGTGGACAATCTGCGGATCTCGTTCGGCATCGACCGCGCGGTCTACGTGAACGGTGCCCTGACGACCAGCGTGTCGGTCAACATTCCCGACGTGGCGCGCATGACGGCCGACCAGGCGCATCAGCTGGCCGCGGTCGCCAACACCGTCAACCTGGTGCAGAACGGCCCCGACAACGCGTTCTCGCCGGATGCCCTCGCCGGTGCCGCCGCGGCCGCGACGGTGATCCAGAACACGTTGAACAACCAGACGCTGCAGTCGCTCACCACCATCAACGCCGCCGTCAACAGCCTGCCGCAGTTCCGGCAGCTCAATCTCGGCAATCTCCTGCAGAACGCGCTGGCCAACGTGGTCAACCTGCGCTGAGCGGGCCGGCCACGTCCTAGAAGGTGATCGGCAGGCGCAGCGTGACCGTCAGGTCGGGTGTGTCGCGCGTGAGCCCCGCGCCCACCGACAGGTTCAGCGACATCTTGGGCGAGATGCGGTACGAGTAGCCGACCAGCAGCGTGCCCAGGATGGTGCGCACCGAGCCCGGCACGCGCTGGCCGTTCTGCTTGGTCGGGCCGATGATGCTCTGGTCGTAGCCGATCGAGAACGCGGCGCGCTCGTTCAGCGCCAGCCCCATGCCGAAGTTCAGGCCGATGATGTCGCCGGCCTTCACGTCACCCAGGAACTCCTTCGAGCCGTCCACCAGGTTCAGGCTGACGTCCTTGCGCTCGAAGTTGTGCAGGTAGCTGATGCTGCCGAAGAACACGGCCGGATCGGTCGGATACAGCCAGGTCAGGCCCGGCTGCACCGCAAAGAAGCCCGAGCCGGTGGGCTGCTGCAGCGGCAGTCCGGTGCCGGTGGTGTTGCTGACGCAGCGCGTGACGCAATCGGTGGTGACCTCGAACGGATCCTTGCCGGTGCGGGTCTTGAAGCGCAGCCAGCCGATATAGAACGGCTTGTCGATGACGCCGGCGTTGAGCTGGTAGCGCGCGGTCAGCTCGACATCGCCGATGCCGTGGCCGTGCGAACCGAAGGCGCGGTCGGTGGCCGTGCCGGTGAAGAGCTCGCGGCTGACGTTATCGCTGGTGCTGTAGACGTAGGGCACGCGCGCTTCGAGCTCCCAGCGCTTGGCCAGGCCATAGCGCATGGCCACCGTGCCGGTGAGCGTGGTGGTCTTGACCTGGCGCACGTCGATCAGGCCGATCAGCAGCGCCGGGATGATGGTGTAGCCCACCAGCGCCACGCGGTCGGACGACGAATACGCCATCTGCAGCGAGGGCTCCACCACCACCTTGCCGGGCGGCGTGAGTGCGCTTGGCTCGTCGAAGATCTGCGCGATGCGGGGCGGCTGGCCGGTATCGGCGGGCGGCTGGCCGACCGGCGTGGTGCCGGGCTGGCCGCTCTGCGCCATCTGCGAGGCCGCGCTGCCGGCCGTGCCGGTGGCGGTGCCCGAATCCACGCCCGCGCCGGGTGTCCCGGCACCGCGCACATCGTCCAGCGCACCCATGCCGAGGGCGCGCCGCATGTCGTTCAAACGGGCTTCCTGCTGCTGGATGGCGCGCTTGAGTTCGCCCAGACGCGCCTGCTCCTCGGCGAGCTGCCGTTGCAGGGTTTCGAAACTGGGCGGCTTGTCATCCACCACCTCGTTCGCCGTTTGCGCAAGAATCGGCCTGCCGCACAGCAACAGGCATGCACATGCAACCGCGCGTAGCGGCCACCATGGCGTGGTCGTCATGGCCAGGTCTCCCGTCGAGAGTGCCCTGTCCGCCAAGAGCGGATGGGCGCTTCACGATTTCCCCCGGGTATTGGACTGCGGTTCCACTATAGGCGAGCGGGGGCGAAACGAAAGCCCCGTGCGGCTCCCCAAAACGGACGATGCCGCGTATGCCGTTCGGTCGACTCGCGGGCAAGAAAAAGGGCGCCCGAAGGCGCCCCGATCTGCGTGACATCAGCGCTCACCGCTCATTGACGGGCATTGCGCAGATTGTCCGGCCACGGCGTATTGAAGTTGGTCCGGAACGGATTGATATCCAACCCGCCGCGCCGCGTATAGCGCGCATACACCGCCAGCTTGACCGGTTGGCACTGGCGCTGGATGTCCATGAAGATGCGCTCGACACACTGCTCGTGGAACTCGTTGTGCTCGCGGAACGAGACCAGGTACTTGAGCAGCCCTTCCTGGTTGATCGGCGCGCCCACATAGCGGATCTGCACGCTGCCCCAGTCTGGCTGGCCCGTCACCAGGCAGTTGGACTTGAGCAGGTGCGACACTAGCACTTCCTCCACCGGGCTTTCGTCCAGGTCGGCGTGCAGCAGTCCGGGCGTGGGCTGGTAGATGTCGGTTTCGATGTCCAGCCGGTCGAGCGACAGACCTTCGAGCTCGCCCATCTTCTGCCGGCCGAACTCCTCTCGCGGCACGATGCGCACCTGCACTGGCGCGCCGCATGCCTCCGACAGGTCGTGGTGGATCAGCTGCTGCAGCGCCTCGCTCGAGGCCACCTTGGTCTGGTTGAACGAGTTCAGGTACAGCTTGAACGACTTCGACTCGACGAGGTTGGGCGAGTCCGCGGGCACGATCACGGTGCCGATCGCCACCTGCGGCTTGCCCTTGAGGTTCAGCCACGACAGCTCATACAGGTTCCACAGGTCGACGCCGAAGAACGGCAGCGCGCTGCCGGCGGCCAGGCCGATCTCGTCGCGCTTGGCCTGTCGCGGGATGGGGAACAGCAGGCTCAGGTCGTACTGCGTCTTGTAGGCCGAGACCTTGCCCAGCGGCGAGTGTTCGGGATGGCTCATGCGGGGTGACTCCACTGAACGGGCAAGATCAGCGCAGGAACAGTCCGTAGACCGGGTTCTCGCTTTCGTCCCAAGACTTGTAGCCGAGCGTGGCGAGGAAGGCCTTGAACTCGCGCTTCTCGTTCTTCGGCACCTGGATGCCGACCAGGATGTTGCTCGAATCCGCGCCCTGGTTGCGGTAGTGGAACAGGCTGATGTTCCAGTTCGGGCTCATGCTCGAGAGGAACTTCATCAGCGCGCCGGGCCGCTCGGGAAACTCGAAGCGGTACAGCAGTTCGTTCTCGGCCAGCGGCGAATGCCCGCCCACCATGTAGCGGATGTGCTGCTTGGCCAGTTCGTCGTTCGACAGATTCAGCGCCGGGAAGCCGTGCTTGCGGAAGCCCTCGGCGATCTTGTCGCCCTCGGCCCGCGAGGCGATCTGCACGCCCACGAAGATGTGCGCTTCGTTCTTGTCGGCAATCCGGTAGTTGAACTCGGTCACGTTGCGCGACCAGCCGATCAGCTCGCAGAAGCGCTTGAAGCTGCCGCGTTCCTCGGGAATCGTCACCGCGAACACGGCTTCGCGCGCTTCGCCCACCTCGGCGCGCTCGGCCACGAAGCGCAGGCGGTCGAAGTTCATGTTGGCGCCGCTGGCCACCGCCACCAGCGCCTGGTCTTTCAGCTTGTGCTGCGCCGCGTATTGCTTCAGGCCCGCCAGTGCCAGCGCGCCGGAGGGTTCCAGCAGGCTGCGCGTGTCCTGGAACACGTCCTTGAGCGCCGCGCAGATGGCGTCGGTATCCACGGTGATGACCTCGTCGACCAGCTCGCGCGTGAGGCGGAAGGTTTCCTTGCCGACCAGCTTGACCGCCGTGCCATCGGCAAACAGGCCCACCTCCTTCAGCTCGACGCGCTTGCCGGCCGCCACCGAACGCGCCATCGCATCGGAATCGATCGTCTGCACGCCGATCACCTTGATATCCGGCCGCACGGTCTTGACGTACGCCGCGATGCCCGACACCAGCCCGCCGCCGCCGATGGCCGCGAAGATGGCGTGGATCGGCTCCGGATGCTGGCGCAGGACCTCCATGGCAATGGTGCCCTGGCCGGCGATCACCTCCGGATCGTCGAACGGGTGCACGAAGGTGTAGCCGTGCTTCTCCTGCAGCTTGACGGCGTGGTTGTACGCATCGGTATAGCCCTCGCCATGCAGCACGATCTCGACCCACTCGCCGCCGCGCGAGCGCACGCCGTCGATCTTCAGCTGCGGTGTCGTCACCGGCATGGCGATCACCGCCTTGCAGCCGAGCCGGGCGGTGCTGAACGCCACGCCCTGCGCATGGTTGCCCGCCGATGCCGTAATCACGCCCCGCTTGCGTTCGGCCGGCGTCAGCGACGCCATCTTGTTGTAGGCGCCGCGCAGCTTGAACGAGAACACCGGCTGGTTGTCCTCGCGCTTGAGGTACACGCGGTTGCCCGTGCGTGCCGACAGGTTGGGCGCGAACTGCAGGTCGGTTTCCTGCGCGACGTCGTAGACCTTGGCGGTCAGGATCTTCTTGAGATAGTCGATGGCCATGATGCGGACCGGATTGGACGGGGGATAGCCCGTAAGCCTATCACGTGGCGTCTTGTGCCAGGGCCGGGCCGGTCGGTACACTGCCCCGGGGTCGCCCGGGGCCCGGGCGCAACCCAAGCCCATGCCGGCAGGAGGCAGCGATGGAGATCCGGTCGTTCTTTTCCCGGCGCACGCGCCGCGGGCGCAAGCTCTGGTCCGGCACCCAGCATGTGATCGCCTACGGCATGCCGCCGCTGGGCTGGCGCGACATCTACCACCGCGCACTGTAGGTGAACTGGCCGACGTTCTTCGCGCTGCTCGCGGGGCTGTTCTTCACCCTGAACACCGTTTTCGCCGGGCTGTATTCGCTCGGCACGGCGTCCATCGCCAACCAGTCGCCGCCGGGCTTCGTCGGGGCGTTCTTCTTCAGCGTGGAGACGCTCGCCACCGTCGGTTATGGCGACATGCACCCGCAGACCCTCTACGCGCACTGCGTTGCCACGCTGGAGATCTTCGTCGGCATGTCGGGCATCGCCCTGGCCACGGGGCTGGTGTTCGCGCGCTTCTCGCGGCCACGCGCCAAGATCATGTTCGCGCGCAACGTGGTGGTGCGGCCGCTCAACGGCAGGATGACGCTGATGCTGCGCGCGGCCAATGCGCGCCAGAACGTGATTGCGGAGGCGCGGGCCAAGCTGCGGCTGCTGCAGGACGAGCGCACGCCCGAGGGCTATTCGTTGTACAAGATCCACGACCTGGCGCTGGTGCGTAGCGAGCACCCGATCTTCCTGCTCGGCTGGAACCTGATGCACGTGATCGACGAGACCAGCCCGCTGTACAACGCCACGGCGGAATCGCTCGCGGCCGGTGATGCGCTCCTGCTTCTCACGATCGCGGGGGCCGACGAGACCGCCGCCCAGACCATGCAGGCGCGCTATTCCTGGCGGCACGACGAGATCCGCTGGGGCTATCGCTATGTCGACCTGATGCACGAGGACGACCATGTGATGCACGTCGACTACGCGCTCTTCCACAAGATCGTGCCACTGGACGAACCGGCCGTTCGGCCCGCATCCGGCAGCACCTGAACGAAGCCGCTGTTCACCCTGTGCCGCGGGACGGGCTCGGCGAGCAGGCACAATGTCCGGATCGCCGCTCCAACTTCGTAGACCGTGGCCCTCAACCTCGTCTGGCTCGCCTTCTTCCTCGTTGCCTTCGTCACCGCCTGCGTGCAGGTGGCGATGGGCGACATGGAGGTCTTTTCCCGCATGCTGACCGGCATGTTCGACGCCGCGCGCACCGGCTTCGAGATCGCGCTCGGCCTGACCGGCATGATGGCGCTGTGGCTGGGCATCATGCGCGTCGGCGAGCGGGCAGGGGTGGTGGACCTGTTCGCCCGGCTGGTGAACCCGCTGATGCGCCACCTGTTCCCGTCGGTGCCGCCGGGCCACGCGGCCAACGGCGCGATGATGATGAACGTCTCCGCCAACGTGCTGGGCCTGGACAACGCCGCCACGCCGCTCGGCCTGCAGGCCATGCGCGAGCTGCAGGCGATCAATCCGCAGCCGCAGCGCGCCAGCGACGCGCAACTGATGTTCGTCGTGCTCAACACCGCCGGCGTGACGCTGGTGCCCACCTCCGTGATCGCCATCCGGCAGGCGCTGGCGGTCAAGCAGGGGCTGGCCGGCTTCAATGCGGCGGACATTTTCCTGCCGACGCTGCTGTCCACCTTCGTCGGCTTCTGCGCGGGCATCGCCGCGGTGGCGTGGCGCCAGCGCATCAACCTGTTCCGGCCGGCGCTGCTGGCGTACTTCGGCGGCTTCGTGGCGGCGATGGGGCTGCTGTTCGCGTGGCTGCGCCAGTTCCCGCCGCAGCAGATGGCGGCGTGGATCGGCCTGATCGGCGCGGGGGCCATCCTCACGATCGTGGTGGCCTTCCTGGCGTGCGGGGCGCTGCGGCGGATCAATGTCTACGAGACCTTCGTCGATGGCGCCAAGGACGGTTTCCAGGTGGCGATCGGCATCGTGCCGTACCTGGTGGCGGTGCTGGTCGGCATCGCGGTGTTCCGCGCGGCCGGCTGCATGGATGTGCTGATGCAGGGGCTGTCCGCGCTGTTCGGCCAACTGGGCATCGACACGCGCTTCGTGCCGGCGCTGCCGGTGGGCCTGATGAAAACACTGTCCGGCGCCGGCGCGCGCGGCCTGATGGTGGACGTGATGGCCACCTACGGCGTCGATTCCTTCCCGGGCAAGCTGGCCGCCATCATCCAGGGCTCGACCGAGACCACGTTCTACGTGCTGGCCGTGTACTTCGGCAGCGTGGGCATCAAGGACACGCGCTATGCGCTCGCCTGCGGGCTGTGGGCCGACCTGATCGGCCTGGTCGGCGCGGTGCTGATCGCCTACCTGCTCTTCGGCTGAGGCGCGCAAGCGGCCAGGGTGCGCCCCGAGCGACGTCACCGTCGTCCGGCCTCTACAATCGACCGCATGGAAACATGGATCGACTGGCTCCTCGCCACCCTGGCCCTGCCCAATGTGGGGCTGCCCGCCATCTTCATCGTCTGTTTTGTCTCGGCGACCCTGCTGCCGCTGGGGTCCGAGCCGGCGGTGTTCGGCTACATCAAGCTCAATCCCGACATGTTCTGGCCGGCCATTCTCGTGGCGGCCGCCGGCAATACGCTGGGTGGCGTGGTCGACTGGTGGATGGGCTATGCGGCCAAGCTGGCGCTGGTGCGTTTCCACCTGGCGCGCCGCCGTCGCCAGCACGATACCGAGCATGTGCAGCACATCTCGCATCCGCAGCGCCACCGCGCCCCGCCGCTGGACAAGAAATACTTCCGCTGGATGCGCCGCATCGGCCCGGTGTCGCTGCTGGCGTCGTGGATGCCCGGCATCGGCGATCCGCTGTGCACGCTGGCCGGCTGGCTGCGGCTGTCCTTCTGGCCCAGCGTGGCGTACATGGCGATCGGCAAGTTCCTGCGCTATCTGCTCATGACCACCGCACTGCTGACCCTGCCAGACCGGTTCTGGCACGGCATCTTCGGGTGGATCAAGGGTCTCATGATGTGATGTATGCGTCGCTTGCGCTGGCCTGCCGCGGGCCGGCGTTTTCGCAACCCGTTGAAAACGCGACGGTTTTGGCGCCCATGTTCGGTGCAGGGATACCGTTGCTGCAATGCGTCAAGCAGGCGCCTTGCAGTACAATTCCCCTTTAATGACCGCGCGGCCGGGACGGTCTCCGTCCTTGCCGCGCTTCTCCCTGCAGCTCGCCATGAATGCCCCATTGCTGATCGACGCCAAACTCGCGGCACAGGACGCCGCGCCACGGCTGCGCGAGATTCCCTATAACTACACCTCGTTCTCGGATCGGGAAATCGTCATTCGTCTGCTGGGCGAGTCTGCGTGGCAGATCCTCGACGAGTTGCGTGCCGAACGCCGCACCGGCCGCTCCGCGCGGATGTTGTACGAAGTGCTGGGCGACATCTGGGTGGTGCGCCGCAACCCGTACCTGCAGGACGACCAGCTCGACAACCCCAAGCGCCGGCAGATGCTGATCGACGCGCTCAATCACCGCCTGGCGGAGATCGAGCAGCGCCGCACCGCCGCCCAGACCGCGCACAACGACCCGGAAGGCGACGAGCGCTCCCGCAAGGTCGAGCAGCTCGTTGTGCATGCGCGCCGCGCCGTCAAGGCATTCCAGGAAGAATTCGCCCAGGTCTATGACCTGCGCAAGCGCGCGCAGCGCGTGCTCGGCCGCGTGACCGCCAAGGACAACATCAAGTTCGATGGCCTGTCGCGCGTGTCGCACTTGACCGACGCCACCGACTGGCGCGTCGAATACCCCTTCGTGGTGCTCACGCCCGACAGCGAAGAAGAGATCGCCGGCATCGTCAAGGGCTGTTTCGAGTTGGGCCTGACCATCATCCCGCGCGGGGGCGGCACCGGCTACACCGGCGGCGCCGTGCCGCTCACGCCGTTCTCGGCCGTCATCAACACGGAGAAGCTGGAGCGCCTGGATGCGGTCGAGCAGACCGACCTGCCCGGCGTCGACCACCCGGTGGCGACCATCTATTCGGGTGCCGGCGTGGTGACGCGCCGCGTGGCGGAAGCTGCTGAGCGCGCCGGCCTCGTCTTCGCCGTGGACCCGACCTCGATCGACGCCTCGTGCATTGGCGGCAACGTCGCCATGAACGCGGGCGGCAAGAAGGCCGTGCTGTGGGGCACCGCGCTGGACAACCTGGCCTGGTGGCGCATGGTCGATCCGGACGGCAACTGGCTCGAAGTCACGCGCCTGGACCATAACCTCGGCAAGATCCACGACGCGCCGGTTGCCACCTTCGAGCTGAAATGGTTCGACGGCAACGCGCCGGTGGGCAGCAAGCTGCTGCGCACCGAGACGCTCACCATCGAAGGCCGCAAGTTCCGCAAGGAAGGCCTCGGCAAGGACGTTACCGACAAGTTCCTGGCCGGCCTGCCTGGCGTGCAGAAGGAAGGCTGCGACGGCATCATCACCAGCGCGCGCTGGATCTTGCACCGCATGCCCAAGTCGATCCGCACCGTGTGCCTGGAGTTCTTCGGCCAGGCGCGTGATGCGATTCCGAGCATCGTCGAGATCAAGGACTACCTCGACGCCGAGACCAAGAAGCCCGGCGGCGCCATCCTGGCCGGCCTGGAGCATCTGGACGAGCGCTACCTGCGCGCGGTCGGCTATGCCACCAAGAGCAAGCGCAACGCCTTCCCGAAGATGGTGCTGATCGGCGATATCGTCGGCGATGATGACGATGCCGTCGCGCGCGCCACCTCGGAAGTGATCCGCCTGGCCAACGGCAAGAGCGGCGAAGGCTTCGTCGCCGTGAGCCCGGAGGCGCGCAAGAAGTTCTGGCTGGACCGCTCGCGCACCGCCGCCATCGCCAAGCACACCAACGCCTTCAAGATCAACGAAGACGTGGTGATCCCGCTCAACCGCATGGGCGAGTACACCGACGGCATCGAGCGCATCAACATCGAGCTGTCGACCAAGAACAAGCTGAAGCTGGCCGATGCGCTGCTGGCGTTCTTCGCGCGCACCGATCTGCCGCTCGGCCGCACCGACGACGCCAACGAGATCCTCAGCGCCGAGCTGCTGGAAGACCGCGTGCAACAGGCGCAGCAACTGCTGCGTGCCACCCGCGCGCGCTGGCAGTACCTGCTGGACCATCTGGACACGCCGGTGAACGCCGCGCGTGCCGCGTTGATCGGCTTGGGCCTGGGCTACCTCGCCCAGACCATCGACGAGCGCCTGGACGTCCAGCCCGACGCCAACCTGTTCCACCTGCTGCAGGACCGCACCATCCGCGTGTCGTGGAAGGCCGAGATCCGTGCCGAGCTGCGCAAGATCTTCAACGGCGGCGAGTTCAAGCCGATCCTCGACGAAGCGCAGGCGATCCACAAGCAGGTGCTGCGCGGCCGCGTCTTCGTGGCGCTGCACATGCACGCGGGCGACGGCAACGTGCACACCAACCTCCCGGTCAACTCCGACGACTACGACATGCTGCAGGACGCCCACAAGGCGGTGGCCCGCATCATGACGCTGGCGCGCTCGCTGGACGGCGTGATCTCGGGTGAGCACGGCATCGGCATCACCAAGCTGGAGTTCCTGACCGACGACGAGATCGCCGACTTCGCTGCCTACAAGCGCCGCGTCGACCCGAACGGCCGCTTCAACAAGGGCAAGCTGCTGCGCGACGCGCGCGACCCGCAGGGGCTGGCCGCCGACCTGCGCAATGCCTACACGCCGTCGTTCGGCCTGATGGGGCATGAGTCGATCATCATGCAGCAGAGCGACATCGGCGCCATCTCGGAGAGCATCAAGGACTGTCTGCGCTGCGGCAAGTGCAAGCCGGTGTGCGCCACCCACGTGCCGCGCGCCAACCTGCTGTACAGCCCGCGCAACAAGATCCTCGCCACCTCGTTGCTGATCGAGGCCTTCCTGTACGAAGAGCAGACGCGCCGCGGCGTGTCGGTCAAGCACTGGGAAGAGTTCGCCGACGTGGGCGACCACTGCACGGTCTGCCACAAGTGCGCCACGCCGTGCCCGGTCAAGATCGACTTCGGCGACGTGTCGATGAACATGCGCAACCTGCTGCGCAAGATGGGGCAGAAGAAGTTCAACCCCGGCACCGCCGCGTCGATGTTCTTCCTGAACGCGACCAACCCCGAGACCATCAACCTCACGCGCAAGGTGATGATCGACTGGGGCTACAAGGCGCAGCGTCTGGGCAATGACATCCTGAAGAAGTTCGCCAAGAAGCAGACCGCACACCCGCCCGCCACGGTGGGCAAGCCGGCGGTGCGCGAGCAGGTGATCCACTTCATCAACAAGAAGATGCCGGGCAACCTGCCCAAGAAGACGGCGCGCGCCCTGCTGGACATCGAGGACAACGAGATCGTCCCGATCATCCGCAACCCGAAGGCCACCACGCCCGACAGCGAGGCGGTGTTCTACTTCCCGGGCTGTGGCTCGGAGCGGCTGTTCTCGCAGGTGGGCCTGGCCACGCAGGCGATGCTGTGGCATGCCGGGGTGCAGACCGTGCTGCCGCCGGGCTACCTGTGCTGCGGCTATCCGCAGCGCGGCAACGGCCAGTACGACAAGGCCGAGAAGATCGTCACCGACAACCGCGTGCTGTTCCACCGCGTGGCCAACACGCTCAACTACCTCGACATCAAGACGGTGGTGGTGAGCTGCGGCACCTGCTACGATCAGTTGGCCGGCTATGAATTCGACAAGATCTTCCCGGGCTGCCGCATCATCGACATCCACGAATTCTTGCTGGAGAAGGGCGTCAAGATCGACGGCGTGCAGGGCGTGCGCTACATGTACCACGATCCCTGCCACACCCCGATCAAGACCATGGACCCGACCAAGCTGGTCAACCAGTTGATGGGAGGCAATAAGGGTGCCGACGGCCAGACCCGCGCGATCGAGAAGAACGACCGCTGCTGCGGCGAATCCGGCACGCTGGCGGTCACGCGTCCGGACATTTCCACGCAGATCCGCTTCCGCAAGGAAGAAGAGATGCGCAAGGGCGCCGACAAGCTGCGCACCGACGGCCAGACCGGCGAGGCTTTCACCGGCGACGTGAAGATACTCACCAGCTGCCCGTCGTGCCTGCAGGGCCTGTCGCGCTACAGCGAGGATGCTTCGGTGCAGGCCGACTACATCGTGGTTGAGATGGCGCGCCATGTGCTGGGCGAGACCTGGCTGGAAGACTATGTCGCCCATGCCAACGCCGGCGGCATCGAGCGGGTGCTGGTGTGACGGCGGGCGAGCGCGTGGCCGGCTGCGCGCTGTGCGAGAGCGATGGCGGCGAGCCGGTCTGGCGCAATGCCCGGGCGCGCGTGGTGCTGGTCGAGCACGCGCGTTTTCCGGGCTTCTGCCGTGTTATCTGGAACGACCACGTCGCCGAGCAGACCGACCTGTCGGAAGCTGACCGCCGCTGGCTGATGGAAGTGGTTGCCCGCGTCGAGCGCGTGCAGCGCGAGGTGCTGGCGCCGGACAAGATCAACCTCGCCAGCTTCGGCAACTTCGTGCCGCACCTGCATTGGCACGTCATCCCGCGCTACCGCTGGGACACGCACTTCCCGGAGGCCGTCTGGGCCGCCGCGCAGCGCGAGCCCGATGCGGTGCGGATGGCCGAGGTCACCGCCAGGCTGCCGGCGCTGTCGTACGCGCTGCAGGCCGCGCTGGCCGACGCTTGAGCCGCAGTCGCCCCGCAGTCGCCCGTCATGCAACGCCTGCGCGGAACCCGCAGCGCGCGCAGCCCGTCAGATGTTCATTCTGTCTTCTGTCGTGTCAACGACCTCGCCATGACGACACCGCGCACCGCCGCCACGCCCGATAGCCACAAGGACTCGATCACCGAGCTGACCGTCCACCACGGCCGGCTCAACCTGTCCGAGACGTGGCAGCTCATCAAGCCCTACTGGTTCTCGGAAGACCGCTACCAGGCCTGGGGCCTGCTGGCCCTGGTGGTCGTGCTCAGCCTGTTCGTGGTCTACATGAACGTGCTGTTCACCGACTGGAACCGCCTGTTCTACAACGCGCTGGAACAGAAGGACAAAGCCGAATTCTGGCGTCAGCTCGGGCGCTTCTCCTGGATTGCCGCGCTGATCATCGTCGCCTCCGTGTTGCGGCAGTACTACACGATGATGCTGCGCATGCGCTGGCGGACGTGGATCACCGGCAGCTTCCTCGATGACTGGCTGGGCAAGCAGGCTTTCTACCGCCTGGAACAGACCCACACGGCGGACAACCCCGACCAGCGGATCGCCGACGACCTGCGCAACTTCACCGATGCCACCCTCACGCTGGCCTTGGGCTTCCTCAATTCTGCGGTCACGCTGGTTTCGTTCTTCGGCATCCTGTGGGCGGTGTCGGGGCCGCTGGCGTTCGCGCTGGGCGGGCATGATTTTGTCACCCCGGGCTACATGGTGTGGTTCGCGTTGCTGTATTCGGTGCTGGGTTCGGTCATCATCCACTTCGTCGGCCGGCCGCTGATCGGGCTGTCTTTCCAGCAAGAGCGCTACGAGGCGTATTTCCGTTTCCTGCTGGTGCGCGTGCGCGAGAACAGCGAGAGTATCGCCCTGTACCGTGGCGAGCCGACCGAAAAAGCCATCCTGCGCGGCCGCTTCGAGCGCATCCGTGCCAACTGGAACCAGTTAATGGATTACACCCGGCGGCTCACTTTCGCGAGTTCGGGTTACGGGCAGTTCGCCATCATCTTCCCGTTCATGGTGTCGGCGCCGCGCTACTTTGGCGGCACGCTCACACTGGGCGGCATGATGCAGGTGGCCACGGCGTTTGGGCAGGTGCAGGGGGCGATGTCCTGGTTCGTCGACAACTACGGCACGCTGGTCAGCTGGAAGGCCTCCACAAACCGCCTGATCGAATTCCAGCGCGCCATGCGCGCCGCCGAGCGCGAGGAAGAGCGCCGCGCCGGCATCCGCGACATCGAGGTCGATGCCGCCGCGGTACCCGCCATCGAAGCGCACGGCCTGGCGCTGAACCTGCCCAACCGCGCGCCGCAGGACGTGCTGGTCGAACCATTCGACATGGCCATCGGCCGCGGCGAGCGCGTGCTGGTCAACGGCCCCTCCGGCTGCGGCAAGAGCACGCTGGTGCGCGCGGTGGCCGGCATCTGGCCCTATGGCACCGGCCGCATCGACATCCCCGACGACGCCCGCGTGCTGTTCCTGCCGCAGCGCAGCTACCTGCCCGCCGGCACGCTGGCCGATGCGCTGTGCTATCCCGATCTCCCCACCGAGTACTCGGCCGAGCGTCTGGCCGACGTGCTCGTCGCCTGCCGCCTGCCCGCGCTGGTCGGGCTGCTGGACGAAGTCAGCAACTGGAGCCTGCGCCTGTCGCCCGGCGAGCAGCAGCGACTGGCCTTCGCCCGCGCCTTGCTGCAGCACCCGGACTACCTCTTCCTGGATGAAGCCACCAGCGCACTCGATGAGGACACCGAGGCCTTCATGTACGGCCTGATGCTCGACGCGATGCCGGAGGTGACCCTGGTGAGCGTGGCGCACCGCAGCACGGTGGCGCGTTTCCACCATCGCCGCCTGCGCTATGTCCCCAAGGGCGACCCCCTGACTGCGGTAAGCTATCGCGTGGTGGAGGAGCCCGCGCACATGGCGCTGGCGGCCTCCTGATCCGCAATCCCCGAGACGTTTTTTCATGGCCGGACTCTCCGCCGACACTCCGCACCCGACCGGCATCACCGTGCACACGCAATCGCGCGTGCTGGAGATCGCCTTCTCCGACGGCAAGCAATTCCGCCTGCCGTTCGAATACCTGCGCGTGCTGTCGCCGTCGGCCGAGGTGCAGGGGCATGGGCCGGGGCAGGAAGTGCTGCAGACCGGCAAGCGCGAGGTCGGCATCGTCGGCGTGGAGCCGGTCGGCAATTACGCGATCCGTCCTCTGTTCTCCGACGGCCATGATTCCGGCATTTACGACTGGGCTTACCTGTACCGCCTCGGCGTCGAGCAGGACGCGCTGTGGCAGGCCTATCTCGATCGCCTCGCCGCCGCGGGCCTCGACCGCGACGCACCGATGGTGCCCGGCGCAGGCCACGCCTGCGGCCACGGCCACGGCCACTGATTCCGATTCACTCCGCGGCGCATGCGTGCCGCATCGCTACCCCATTCCGTCATGAGCCAAACCCACTTCGGATTCCAGCAGGTCGACGAGCGCGAGAAGGCCGGCAAGGTCGCCGGCGTGTTTCATTCCGTCGCCAGCAAGTACGACGTGATGAACGACCTGATGTCCGGCGGCATGCACCGGCTGTGGAAGCTGTTCACCATCGCCCAGGCCGCCGTGCGCCCAGGCTACAAGGTGCTCGACATCGCCGGCGGCACCGGTGATCTGGCCAAGGCGTTCGCGCGCCAGGCCGGCCCCACCGGCGAGGTGTGGCTGACCGACATCAACGAATCGATGCTGCGCGTGGGCCGCGACCGGCTGCTCGATGCCGGCGTGCTCACGCCCACCTGCCTGTGCGATGCCGAGCACATTCCCTTTCCGAATGCTTACTTCGATGTCGTGACAGTAGCGTTCGGCTTGCGCAACATGACGCACAAGGATCGTGCGCTGGCCGAGATGCGCCGCGTGGTCAAGCCGGGCGGCAAGGTGATGGTGCTGGAGTTTTCCAAGGTGTGGCAGCCGTTGGAGCGGGCCTACGACCTGTACTCGTTCAAGGTGCTGCCTTGGCTGGGCAGCAAGGTCGCCGGCGATGCCGAGAGCTACCGCTACCTGGCCGAGTCCATCCGCATGCACCCGGATCAGGAAACGCTCAAGCAGATGATGGAACAGGCCGGATTGGACTCGGTCGAATATTTCAATCTGACGGCGGGCGTTGTCGCGCTGCATGTCGGCCGGCGTCTCTGATCTGCCGGATGGGCGATGTGGCGCGCTGCGACGTTATGCCACGATCCATCACATTGAATTCCGGCGCGGGCGTCTTCATCTAATAGGGCGTCATTGCCACAGGAGAAATGACAGCGATGAATTTGCATTGGGGTGGAAAACTCGTAACGGCCGCACTGGTTGCAACGCTCGCACTGGGCGCGGCCATGGATGCCAACGCCAAACGCATCGGCAGCAGCCGCAGTATCGGCAAGCAATCGTCCACCGTGACGCAGCGTCAGCAGACGCCGCCGGCCACGCCCGCACCGACACAGCAGCAGGCGGCACCGGCCGCGCAGCCGTCGCCGGCTGTGCCGATGCCGGCGCAGCAGCCGCGCCGTAACTGGGGCGCCATGCTGGGCGGTTTGGCCGCGGGCCTGGGCCTCGGCTACCTGCTGTCCAAGTTCGGCCTGGGCGCCGGCCTGGCGTCGCTGCTGTCGAACCTGATCCTGATTGCCATCATTGCTTTCGTGGTGATGTGGATCATCCGCAAGCTGCGCGGCAGCCGTCCGCAGGAGCCGGCGTATGCCACCGGCGGTCCGTCGCTCGGCGGTGACCGCGAGCCCTACGTGCCGTCGCCTGCCGTGCCCGCCGCGCAGCCGGCTGCACCGGTTGCGTCGTCGATCGACACGGGCAGCACGGGTAGCACGTCTGGCCTGGGTGCCGGCGCGCAGACTGCCGCACAAGCCTGGAGCCTCGGCGGCCCGGCCGCGCCGACGGCCGCCAACGCGCCGGTCGCGGCACCCGCTGCGCAACAGCCGTGGGGTGTGCCAGCCGATTTCGACACGCAGGCCTTCCTGCGCAACGCCAAGGTCTACTTCATCCGACTGCAGGCTGCGTGGGATACCGCCAACCTGAACGACATCCGCGAGTTCACCACGCCGGAGATGTTTGCCGAGATCAAGATGGACCTGGCGGACCGTGGCACCGCGCCCAACAAGACCGACGTGGTGTCGGTGGAGGCCGAACTGCTCGGCATCGAGACGAACCCGACCGACTACCTGGCCAGCGTGCGTTTCGCGGGCATGATCCGCGAAGAGGCGAACGCGCCGGCACAGCCGTTCGCCGAAGTGTGGAACCTGACCAAGCCGATTCAGGGCAACGGCGGCTGGGTGCTGGCCGGTATCCAGCAGCTGCAGTAACCTCTACGCCGGAGGACGGTCAGACCGGCCCTCCCGGCATTGCCCGTAAAATAGGGCCCGACCGTCCGGTTCGGGCCCTTTTTGTTGCCCGCCGGCTAGCCCGCTTCCGGTTTTCATCACCGCATGTCTCCGACTGTTTCCTCGTCCCCGTTTCCCGTTGCGCTGATGCAGCCGATGCTGCTCGCGCTCAACCATCTGCTGCGCCAGGAGCCCTGGGCACAGGCGATGCTGCGTCCGTTCGCGGGCCGTGTCGCGCATTTCGATCTCGCGCCGTTCTCGCTGTCGCTGCAGGTGGATGCCGATGGCCTGGTGATGGCACCCGAGTCCGGTGCCGAGCCGGCCGTCCGGGTCGTGGTGCCGCTAGCGGCCGCCGCGGGCGATTACGCCACCGGTGGCCAGGCCGCCGTGCTCAAGCACGTGCGCATCGACGGTGAGGCCGAGTTCGCTAACGTGCTGTCGACGCTGCTGCGCAATGTGCGCTGGGATGCCGCCGAAGACCTGTCGCGCGTGTTCGGCGATGTGCTCGCGCAGCGCATGGTGCGGGGCGCCCAGGCGATCCGTACCGAGGCGACGCGCGTGGGCCGTTCGCTGGCGGACGCGGCGGCGTCCTACCTGACCGACGAGCAGCCGACGCTGGTGCGCCATGTCCGGCTCGCGCAGTTCGCCGCGGACGTGGCGGCGGTGCGCGACGACGCAGCGCGCCTGGAGAAGCGGCTGGAGCGGCTGGAACGCGCCGCGCGCGGGCGCGGGATCTCGACGGCACGGGCGGGCGAATCGGCATGACGCGCTTTTTCCGGCTGTGCAAGATCGTCTTCGTCATCCTCTATCACGGGCTGGATCAGCTCGCGCTGTCGGGCTTCAAGAGCCGGCGCATCCGTGCGCTGGTCTGGGTGCTGACTCTCGGCCGCAAGCCGACGCGTCCGCGCGGTGAGCGCCTGCGCCTGGCGCTGGAGCAACTGGGTCCGATCTTCGTGAAGTTCGGGCAGGTCTTGTCCACGCGCCGCGACCTGCTGCCGCCCGACCTGGCGGACGAACTGGCCAGGCTGCAGGACCGCGTGCCGCCGTTCGACCCCAAGGTCGCGGCCGCCATCGTCGAGAAATCGCTGGGCAAGCCGCTGTCGGCGCTGTTCCATCGCTTCGACCATCATCCGGTGGCGAGCGCCTCGATCGCGCAGGTGCATTTCGCCACGCTGCGCGGCGGCCCCGACGATGGCCGCGAGGTGGCCGTGAAGGTGCTGCGTCCCGGCATGCTGCCGGTGATCGACAGCGACCTCGCGCTGATGCGCGACGTGGCCATGTGGATGGAGAAGCTGTGGGCCGACGGCAAGCGCCTGAAGCCGCGCGAGGTGGTCGCCGAGTTCGACAAGTACCTGCACGACGAACTCGACCTGATGCGCGAGGCCGCCAACGCCAGCCAACTGCGCCGCAACTTCGCCGACTCCGACTTGCTGCTGGTGCCCGAGGTGTTCTGGGACTGGTGCACCTCCGAAGTGTTCGTGATGGAGCGCATGCACGGCGTGCGCATCTCGCACGCCGCCGAACTGCGCGAGGCCGGTGTCGACATGCACAAGCTGGCGCGCGACGGCGTGGAGATCTTCTTCACGCAGGTGTTCCGCGACGGCTTCTTTCACGCCGACATGCATCCCGGCAACATTCTGGTGAGCGTGGCGCCCGAGTCCCTGGGCCGCTATATCGCGCTGGATTTCGGCATCGTCGGGGCGCTGTCGGAATTCGACAAGAATTACCTGGCGCAGAATTTCCTGGCGTTCTTCCAGCGCGACTATCACCGCGTGGCGCTGCTGCACGTCGAATCCGGCTGGGCGCCCGAAGAGACCCGCGTGGAGGAGCTCGAAGGCGCCATCCGCGCCTGCTGCGAACCGTACTTCGATCGCCCCCTCGGCCAGATTTCGCTCGGCCTCGTGCTGATGCGGCTGTTCCAGACCTCACGCCGCTTCAACGTGGAAGTGCAGCCACAACTGGTGCTGCTGCAGAAGACGCTGCTCAACGTCGAAGGCCTGGGTCGCCAGCTCGACCCGGACCTGGATCTGTGGAAGACCGCCAAGCCGTTCCTGGAACGCTGGATGCATGAGCAGATCGGCTGGCGTGGTCTGCTCGATCGCCTCAAGGTGGAGGCGCCGCAATGGGCCGGCATGCTGCCGGACTTCCCGCGCCTGGCGCACCAGATCCTGGAGCGCCACGCCCGCAACGACGGCAACCCCCAGACTGCCGCATTGACCGCGCTGCTGGCCGAGCAGCGCCGTACCAACCGCTTGCTGTCGGCGGCGCTGCTGTTCATCGGCGGCTTCGCGGTCGGAATCATTGCCACACACGTGCTGGCGTGGCTGGCCCGTCACTGACCGTCCCCGATCCGCATGGCCCAACCGCCCGTCTTCACCACCCGCGATGCCGCCGATCCCGCCTTCTGGGACGAGCGCTTCAGCCGCGACCACACCCCGTGGGACGCGCACGGCGTGCCGGCGGCCTTCCGACAATTCTGCGAAGCGCAGCCCGCGCCGCTCTCCACGCTGATCCCCGGTTGCGGCAACGCCTACGAAGCGGGTTGGCTGGCCGGGCGCGGCTGGCCCGTCACGGCCATCGATTTCGCGCCAGGCGCGGTGGCCTCCGCGCAGGCCGTGCTCGGCCCGCATGCCGGGGTGGTGGAACTGGCGGATTTCTTCCGCTTCGTGCCGCGCCGGCCGGTACAGTGGATCTACGTGCGCGCCTTCCTGTGCGCAATGCCGCGCCGGCTGTGGGCGGACTACGCGGAGCTGGTGGCGCGCCTGTTGTCGCCGGGCGGTCTGCTGGCCGGCTTCTTTGTCGTGGCGGCGGGGCAGGAAGCCTCCCCCACGGGGCCGCCGTTCGAGATCACGGCGGCCGAACTGGAGGCACTGCTGTCACCGGCGTTCGAGCGCTTGGCCGATGTGCCGATCGCCGACGCCGATTCGCTGCCGGTGTTCGCCGGCCGGGAGCGCTGGCAGGTGTGGCGGCGGCGCGGGATTTCCGTCTGATGGATCACGCGGTCGGTTGCGTGTGAATGGCCGGCCGCCCGCTGCCAGGGCGGGGTGTTGGTGCAAAGCAACATCGATCGCGACGCCTGGCAAGCCTGGGAACGCCAGTTGCGGCCCATCGCCCAAAAATTTGGCGGAACGGGCCGCGCTTCGTGGTGGCACCAATGTCCCGGCGGGGTATCCCATCGCTATAATCCCGCCATTTCGCCCGGCGCCGGCGTGGTCGCCAACGGGATTTCCAGGGTCTGTTCCTCCGTGAATCGAACGCCATGCTGATCTGGTTCGTCATTATTTATTGGGTGATTTCGGTCGGTATCGGCCTGTGGGCGGCGCTGCGCGTGCGCAATACGGCCGACTTCGCGGTGGCCGGCCGCGGCCTGCCGTTCTATGTCGTCACCGCCACGGTGTTCGCGACGTGGTTCGGGTCCGAGACGGTGCTCGGCATTCCGGCGGTGTTCCTCAAGGAAGGCCTGCACGGCGTGGTGGCCGATCCGTTCGGGTCGTCGCTGTGCCTGATCCTGGTGGGCCTGTTCTTCGCCCGGCCGCTGTATCGGATGAACCTGCTGACCATCGGCGACTTCTACCGCAACCGCTTCGGCCGCGTGGCCGAGGTGCTGACCACGCTGTGCATCGTGGTGTCCTACCTGGGCTGGGTGGCGGCGCAGATCAAGGCGCTGGGCCTGGTGTTCTATACCGTTTCGGACGGCGCGCTGTCCCAGCAGGCTGGCATGATGATCGGTGCGGCCAGCGTGCTGGTCTACACGCTGTTCGGCGGCATGTGGTCGGTGGCCGTTACCGACTTCATCCAGATGATCATCATCGTGATCGGCATGATGTACATCGGCTGGGAAGTCTCGGGCCAGGCCGGCGGCGTGGCCACGGTGGTGGCGCGTGCGTCGGCGGCGGGCAAGTTTTCGTTCTGGCCGGCGTTCAACCCGATCGAGGTGATCGGCTTCGTGACGGCCTGGATCACCATGATGCTCGGCTCGATCCCGCAGCAGGACGTGTTCCAGCGCGTGACGTCGTCGCGCACCGAGCGTATCGCCGGTACGGCTTCGGTGCTGGGCGGCGTGCTGTACTTCCTGTTCGCCTTTATCCCGATGTTCCTGGCGTATTCGGCCACGCTGATCGACCCGCAGATGGTCGCCAAGTACATCAACACCGATTCGCAGCTGATCCTGCCCAAGCTGGTGCTCGAGCATGCGCCGCTCGTCGCGCAGGTGATGTTCTTCGGGGCGCTGCTGTCGGCCATCAAGAGCTGCGCGAGCGCGACGCTGCTGGCGCCGTCGGTCACCTTTGCCGAAAACGTGTTGCGTCCGATGCTGCCGCGCATGGACGATAAGCGCTTCCTGCGCGTGATGCAGGCGGTGGTGCTGGTCTTCACGGCGCTGGTGACGGTGTTCGCGCTCAACTCGCACCTGTCGATCTTCCACATGGTGGAGAATGCCTACAAGGTAACGCTGGTCGCCGCCTTCGTGCCGCTGGCGTTCGGCCTGTTCTGGAAGCGCGCGACGCGCCAGGGCGGCATGCTGGCCAGTCTGGGTGCGATGGTGGTCGGTTCGCTGGGGCCGCAATGGATCCGCGACCGCGTCCCGGCCAGCGAGCCCGTCACACAGGCCTGACGCGCAGTGTTCCTGCGGGCAGGGGGAGCCACATTGTGGCGCGCTGCCATCGGATGCTGCGAATCCGCCGTCGGGAGTTCTGCGGAAAGGGTTTATAATTCAAGGCTTTGCGTGCGGGCGCTTGCAGTCCGCGCCAGCGCCCCGATATTCCGCGAGCCCGTGTCGCGCGCGGACAGTGCGGGCCCGCGCTTTTTGCTTTTTCGAGATTTCCTTTCGTTCCAGGTGAGGACACCATGCCGATCTATGCTTATCGATGCGACGCCTGCGGCCACGCCAAGGATGTGCTGCAGAAGATGAGCGACGCGCCGCTGACGGACTGCCCCACATGCGGCGCGCCGGCGTTCAAGAAGCAGCTGACCGCGGCCGGTTTCCAGCTCAAGGGCTCGGGCTGGTACGTGACGGATTTCCGCGGCGGCGCCGGCGGCACGTCGGCGACCAGCACCGCGGCCAAGACCGACAGCGCCCCCTCCAGCACTGCCGACGCCACTGCTACCGCTTCCGACAGCGGTTCGGCATCGGCCGGCACGGCGGCTTCCGGTGGCTGCGGCACGTCGTGCGCGTGCCATTGAACGCCTCAACCTTCGGCCGCCTGTTCCCATGAACAAGAAAACCAGTGCCCTCAAGACGTGGTTCCTGACCGGTCTTCTGGTGCTCGTCCCGCTTGCGATCACGCTGTGGGTGCTGTCGCTCATCATCGGCACGATGGACCAGAGCCTGGCGCTGCTGCCCGCGGCCTGGCAGCCGGACCGCCTGTTCGGCATGCGCATCCCCGGGCTGGGCGCGATCCTGACGCTGCTGTTCATCCTGATCGTGGGTGTGCTCGCGCACAACTTCATCGGCCAGAAGCTGGTGCTGTGGTGGGAGGCGCTGCTTGGGCGCATCCCGGTGGTCGGGCCGATCTATTCGAGCGTCAAGCAGGTTTCCGACACGCTGCTGTCGTCCAACGGCAATGCGTTCCGCAAGGCGCTGCTGGTGCAGTATCCGCGTGAAGGCTCGTGGACGATCGCCTTCCTGACGGGCCGCCCCGGCGGCGATGTGGAGAACCACCTGCAGGGCGAATATGTCAGCGTCTATGTGCCGACCACGCCGAACCCGACGTCCGGCTTCTTCCTGATGATGCCCAAGGCCGACACCATCGAGCTGGACATGACGGTGGATGCGGCGCTCAAGTACATCGTGTCGATGGGCGTGGTGGCGCCGGAGTCGCTGCCGCGCCGCATGGACCCGCCCGAACCATCGCCCGAATCGGAGGACCGGTCGCCGGCCCATGCGCCGCGCGGCCCCTCGAATCCGCCGGCGCTGCCCGATGGTGGTGGCGCCGTGTCCGCCCCCTGAGCCGGCCGTCCCAACCGATCCTCGCCGGCTTCTCGATCAACTTTCATGCGCGTCGCTGTGTTGGCGGCGCGCTTCGCGGAAAATCACAACATGCAAATGCGTACTCAATACTGCGGTCAGTTCACTGAACAACTGCTTGGCCAGAGCGTCACCCTGTCGGGCTGGGCGCATCGTCGGCGCGACCACGGCGGCGTGATCTTCATCGACCTGCGCGATCGCGAGGGCCTGGTGCAGGTGGTGTGCGATCCGGATCGTCCGGAGATGTTCAAGGTGGCCGAAGGCGTGCGCAACGAGTTCTGCCTGCAGGTCAAGGGTGTCGTGCGTGCGCGTCCGGAAGGCACCACCAACCCGAACCTGGCCAGCGGCAAGGTCGAGGTGCTGTGCCATGAGCTGACGGTGCTCAACGCCTCCGTCACGCCGCCGTTCCAGCTCGACGACGACAACCTGTCGGAAACCACGCGCCTGACGCACCGCGTGCTGGACCTGCGCCGCCCGCAGATGCAGTACAACCTGCGCCTGCGCTACAAGGTGGCGATGGAAGTGCGCAAGTACCTGGACGCGCAAGGCTTCATCGACATCGAGACGCCGATGCTGACCAAGAGCACGCCGGAAGGCGCGCGCGACTACCTGGTGCCGTCGCGCACCAACGCCGGGCAGTTCTTCGCGCTGCCCCAGTCGCCGCAGCTGTTCAAGCAGATGCTGATGGTGTCGGGCTTCGACCGCTATTACCAGATCACCAAGTGCTTCCGTGACGAAGACCTGCGCGCGGATCGCCAGCCCGAATTCACCCAGATCGACTGCGAAACGTCGTTCCTGGGCGAGCAGGAGATCCGCGACCTGTTCGAAGAGATGATCCGCACGGTGTTCAAGAACACCATGTCGGTGGAGCTGGATGCCACTTTCCCGGTGATGGAGTTCCGCGAGGCGATGGCCCGCTTCGGCTCCGACAAGCCGGACCTGCGCGTCAAGCTGGAATTTACCGACCTGACCGACGTGATGAAGGACGTCGACTTCAAGGTGTTCTCGGGCCCGGCCAACGCTGAAGGCGGCCGCGTGGTGGCACTGCGTGTGCCGGGCGGCGGTGCGCTGACCCGCGGCGATATCGACGCCTACACCAAGTTCGTCGAGATCTACGGCGCCAAGGGCCTGGCCTGGATCAAGGTCAACGAAGTGGCCAAGGGCCGCGACGGCCTGCAGTCTCCCGTCGTCAAGAACCTGCACGATGCGGCCATCGCCGAGATCATCAAGCGCAGCGGGGCGCAGGATGGCGACATCCTGTTCTTCGGCGCCGATCGCGCCAAGGTGGTCAACGACGCCATGGGCGCGCTGCGCCTGAAGGTCGGCCACTCGGAGTTCGGCAAGAGCACCGGCCTGTTCGAAGACGCCTGGAAGCCGCTGTGGGTGGTCGATTTTCCGATGTTCGAATACGACGAGGAAGACGCGCGCTGGGTGGCGATGCACCATCCGTTCACGAGCCCCAAGGACGAGCATCTGGAATACCTCGAGACCGACCCGGGCAAGTGCATCGCCAAGGCCTACGACATGGTGCTCAACGGCTGGGAAATCGGCGGCGGCTCGGTGCGGATCTTCCAGGAGGAAGTGCAGAGCAAGGTGTTCCGCGCTCTGAAGATCGGCGAGGAAGAAGCACGTGCCAAGTTCGGCTTCCTGCTGGACGCGCTGCAATATGGCGCGCCTCCGCATGGCGGCATCGCCTTCGGCCTGGACCGCATCGTCACGATGATGGCCGGCGCCGATTCGATCCGCGACGTGATCGCCTTCCCGAAGACGCAGCGTGCGCAGGACCTGCTCACGCAGGCGCCGAGCCCGGTCGACGAGAAGCAGTTGCGCGAATTGCACATCCGCCTGCGTGCCGCGGAGCCCAAGGTTGCGGCACCGGCGGCGGCCACGGCCTGACCGACGCGCCCGCTGGACGAAAGCCGCGCTGGCCCGCAAGGGCTGCGCGGTTTTTCTTTGGGCCGCGCGCGGGGGGCGTGGTGCGCACGTCGCTTGCGAGGAACGATGGCCGCTCGGCATGGTCTTTTCTAGCTGTCACCCTGTATGACAAGCGAGGAGAGCCGCCTTGAATGAAACCATCGACTTCGTGCGTGCCTGGGTCGCGGCGCATGCCGAATTCCTGCTGACCTGGCTGATCGCCGCGCTGGTGGTGATCGCACTGGCATGGATCGAGATCCGCCGCGCGACCCGCCGCGCCGCCATTGCGATGACGGAGGCGGTGGCGACCACCGTGGCCGCCTGCGTGCCGGAAATCGCCGCTGCGGCGCAGGGCGCACATGGAGCGGCCGCGCCCGTCACGCCGGTGCCCGGTGCTGGCCTGTCCGAAGCGCTGCGTGATCTCGGCCGTGCCGCCGCCGAGCGCATGGCCTGGCTGCGCGGTGTGGCCAACCTGCGCATGCCCGACACGGCACTGCAGCCGGCTGCCGGCAACACGCCGGTCCACCCGCTGCTGTACGATGCGCCACGCCCGCTGGCCGAGGCCTACCTCGCCGCCGAACGCTGCTTTGCCGACCACGCCCGCGCGCTGCTGGCCGAGCGCCGCGCGTTGCAGGCGCTGGAGGCCGCCGAGCGCGATGGCCGCGACGAACTGCACCGCATCGAGCGCGAGACCTCCGCTATCGTGGTGCGCTTCGAACAGGCCAATGCGCAATCCGAGCAGACCGAGGTGCAGCGTTTCCTGATCCAGAAGTTCAACGCGTTCGGCACGCGCGAGCGCGAACTGACCGCGCAGCAGGCGGCGCTGCGCCAGCAACTGGCCGAACGGTCGGATGTACTGTGGCTGCAATCGCATCACGCTGCCGAAGCCTATGTGGTGGCGCTGGATCCGCTGCTGGCGATGGTGCGCCGCGAACTCTGCCATGAGACCGCCAGCGACGAGACGGCGCTGTGGCTGTCGCGCGCCCGCGCCGTCCGTCGACTCCACCTGGTCATGCCGCACAAGATTCCCGTTTCCGTCCTCGTCGTCATCTACACATCTGACCTCCAGGTGCTGGTGATGGAACGGGCGGCCCCCCCGGGCTTCTGGCAATCCGTCACCGGCAGCTGCGACACCCTGGACGAACCCCTGGCCGAGACCGCGCGCCGCGAGGTGCTGGAGGAAACCGGCATCGACACGGCGCAGCATCGGCTTACCGACTGGGGCCATCGCATCGAATACGATATCTACCCGCGCTGGCGCCACCGCTACGCGGCGGGCGTCACGCGCAACACCGAACACTGGTTCGGCCTGCTGGTTGGCGGCGAGGTGCCGGTGCGGCTGTCGCCACGCGAGCATCTGCAGGCCGAATGGCTGCCGTACCGCGAGGCCGCCGCACGCTGTTTCTCGCGCAGCAACGGCGAGGCGATCCTGCAGCTGCCCGCGCGCCTGGCTGAGGCTGCCGCACTGGCAAAGGACCGGGCCTGAGATGCTGCGCCTGCGCGTCGCCACCTACAACATCCACAAAGGCGTGACCGGCATCGCGCGGCGTGTGCGGGTGCACGATGTGCGGCAGGGGCTGCACACCATGGATGCCGACATCGTCTTCCTGCAGGAAGTGCAGGACCGCAACGACCGCCTGGTGGCCGCAGAACTGTTCGACCCGAACTACACGCAACTGCGGTACCTGGCCACCGATGTGTACCCGCACACGGTGTATGGCCGCAATGCGGTGTATGACCACGGGCACCACGGCAACGCCATCATGTCGCGCTATCCGATCCTGCTGTCGGAGAACCTCGATATTTCCGACCATCGCTTCGAGCAGCGCGGGCTGCTGCATGCCGTCGCCGACCTGGGTTTCGGCGAGGTCCACCTGCTGTGCGCGCATTTCGGGCTGTTCGCGCGCAGCCGCCAGCGGCAGGCCGAGGCGCTGATCGAGCGGGTGCGCTCGGTGGTGCCCACCGACGCGCCGCTGCTGGTGGCGGGCGACTTCAACGACTGGAACAACCGGCTCGACCGCGTCATCTGCCAGGCGCTGGGCGCCACCGAGGTGGCCGACAGGGCCGCCGGCGCACGGCCGTTGCGCACCTTCCCCAGTCACCTGCCGTGGCTGCGGCTGGACCGCATCTATGTGCGCGGCTTCGATATCGAGCGCGCGCATGCGCTGACCGGCCGCGACTGGGCCCAGCGATCCGATCACGTGCCCCTGCTGGCGGATCTGTTGCGCTCATGAGGGTCGCGCGCGATGCCGGGCCGTTGCGTTCGGAGTGGCGGCGGGGCAAGCCCTTGCCAGGCAACCGGATCGATCTGCTGCACGGAGGCGCCGCGTTCTTTCCCGCCCTTATCGACGCCATCGATGCCGCCCGTCGCCGCATCGCGCTGGAAACCTACATCTATACCGACGATGACACCGGGCGCCGCGTGACCGAGGCGCTGGCGCGCGCGGCGCGGCGCGGCGTGGAAGTGCGCGTCACCGTGGACGGCTTCGGCACCGGCACGCTGCCCGCCGGCATCGCGGCGATGCTGGATGCGGCCGGCGCGGCCTGGCGCGCGTACCGGCCGGTGCGCGGCTTCCGCCTGCAGCGCCGCTACCTGCGCCGCCTGCATCGCAAGGTCGCCGTGATCGATGACGAAGTGGCGTTCGTCGGCGGCATCAACATCATCGACGACCTGAACCACACCCCGTTCCGCGATGACGCACTGGGTGCCCGCTATGACTTCGCCGTGCGCGTGCGAGGGCCGCTGGTCAGCCAGATCGCGTTGATGGTCGACCGGCTGTGGTGGCAGATGGGCCTGCGCACCGGCATGCGCGAGGTGGGCGTGACCGGCGTGGCCGCCGAGTTTCCGGTGATGACCGACACGCCCAAGCCGAGGCGGCGCGGTGCCTCCGGGGCCCAGCACGATCACGCGCCGGGCAACGTGCTGGCGTCGCTTGTGCTGCGCGACAACGTGCGCAACCGCCGCGCCATCGAGCGCGAGTACCTGCGCGCGCTGGGCACGGCACGAGGTGATCATCGCCAATGCGTATTTCCTGCCTGGCGCGCGCTTTATGCGCGCGCTGGCCGCGTGCCGGCGCCGTGGCGTGCGGGTGCGCATGCTGCTGCAAGGCCAGGTCGAATACGCCGTACAGCACTACGCCACGCGCTCGCTGTACCACATGCTGCTGCGCGACGGCGTGGAGATCCACGAATACACGGCGAGCTTCCTGCACGCCAAGGTCGCGGTCGTGGATGCGCGCTGGGCGACGGTGGGCTCGAGCAACATCGATCCGTTCAGCCTGTTGCTGGCGCGCGAAGCCAACGTGGTCGCCTGGGACGCGGGGGTCGCCGGGCAGTTGCGCTCGGCGCTGGAAGACGCCATCGCGCGCTACGCGCGACCGGTCCTCGCCGATGCGCATGCGGCTCGGCCCTGGTGGTGGCGCCTGGTCGACTGGTGCGCGTATCGGCTGGTGCGCCTGGGCGTGGTCATCAGCGGCGCGGCGCACTATTGACGGCAGGCGGGCGGTACCTGCGACAACACGGAGGCGACATGCAGGTCATCACAGCGGAGGAAGCGGCGCGGCTGGTGCAGCCGGGCTGGACGGTGGCGTGTGCCGGCTTCGTCGGCGCGGGCCACGCGGAGGCGGTGACGCACGCGCTGGAGCGACGCTTCCTGGCGACCGGCGAGCCGCGCGACCTCACGCTGGTGTACTCCGCCGGCCAGGGCGATCGCGCCACGCGCGGCGTCAACCACTTCGGCAACCCCGGCATGACGCGCTGCGTGGTCGGCGGCCATTGGCGCTCGGCGACGCGGCTGGCGGCGTTGGCGCTGGCCGAGCAGTGCGAGGCCTTCAATCTCCCGCAGGGCGTGCTGACGCACCTGTACCGCGCCATCGCCGGGGGCAAGCCGGGCGTGCTGACTCGGATCGGCCTGCATACCTTTGTCGATCCGCGCACCTCGCTCGACGCGCGCTACCACGGCGCGGCCATCAATGCGCGTGCCCGGGCGGCCCGCGAGGCCGGCACCGCGTCGTGGGTCGAGTACGAGCGCTTTCGCGGCGAGGACTATCTGTTCTATCCGCGCTTCCCGCTGCATGGCGTCTTTCTGCGCGGCACGGCGGCCGACCCGCGCAGCAACATCAGCACGCACGAAGAAGCCTTCCACCACGAACTGCTGGCGATGGCGCAGGCCGCGCGCAATGCGGGCGACATCGTCATCGCGCAGGTGCGGCGGTTGGTGGACCGGCACGACAACCTGCAGGCGATCCACGTGCCGGGCATCCTGGTCGACTACGTTGTCGTGGCCGAGGACCCCGCCGAACACCAGATGACGTTCGGCGAGGCGTTCAACCCGACCTATCCCCGGCCTTGGCAGGGCGAGGCGATCCAGCTGCGCGAAGACGCACTTGAAGCCGGCGCGGCGATCGAGATCAGCCTGCATGGCGCACTCGATGTCCGCACGCTGGTGCAGCGGCGCGCGGCGCTGGAGCTGATGGCGCAGCGGCCGCGCGTGGTGAACCTGGGCGTGGGCATGCCGGCCGCCGTGGGCGCGCTGGCCGAGCAGGAAGGCGCGCGCGGCTTCACGCTGACCGTCGAGGCCGGGCCGATCGGCGGCACGCCGGCGGATGGGCTGAGCTTCGGCGCATCCGCCTATCCGGAGGCGGTGATCGATCAGCCGGCGCAGTTCGATTTCTATGAGGGCGGCGGCATCGACCTCGCCATCCTCGGTCTGGCCGAACTCGACGCGCAGGGCAACGTCAATGTCAGCCTGTTCGGCGAAGGCGGTGACACGATCGTCGCGGGTGTCGGTGGCTTCATCAACATCACGCAGCGCGTGCGGGCCCTGGTGTTCATGGGCACGCTCACGGCCGGCGGCCTGCAGGTGGAGGCCGAGGACGGCCGCCTGCGCATCGTGCGCGAAGGGCGCCTGAAGAAGATCGTGCCGGCCGTGTCGCACCTGACCTTCAACGGTGCGTACGCGGCGCGCTCCGGCATCCCGGTGCGCTATGTGACCGAGCGCGCGGTCTTTGAGATGCGCGACGACGGCCACGGCGGGCGCCGGCTGACGCTCACGGAAATCGCCCCCGGCATCGACCTGCAGCGCGACGTGCTCGACCAGTGCGCCGCCGAGGTTGCCGTGGCAGCCGACCTGCGTGAAATGGACGGCCGCATTTTCCGGCGCGGCCCGATGTGCGCCGGGTCGGCGCGGGCGTGATCCGGGTGGGGGCGGTCGGTGCTTTGCGGTCGCGATCTATTTACTGATCGGTAGTACTAGTACCTCAGCACAGAGGTTATGACAGTTTGGGTAGGTTGTAGGACAGGCAAGCAGTTGTGGTCAACGAGCAGCTCGATGCTGCGAGCGATGCCTGCTTGCCGGCGGA
>CAKKOY010000021.1 GCA_919592095.1 Ralstonia syzygii subsp. syzygii
TCCGCCGGCAAGCAGGCATCGCTCGCAGCATTGAGCTGCTCGTTGACCACAACTGCTTGCCTGTCCTACAACCTACCCAAACTGTCATAACCTCTGTGCTGAGGTACTAGTTGCGGACGCAAGCCTGTCCCTTCTTCGAACATCACGCCAGAGCGTCCATTCTCAAGCGCTTACCCCGCTTTTCCAGGTTGGAAACGGAAGCGCAAAAAGAAAAACCCGCTGCAAGCAGCGGGTTTTGATTTGGCGGAGTGGACGGAACTCGAACCCGCGACCCCCGGCGTGACAGGCGGGTATTCTAACCGACTGAACTACCACTCCTTGTCGGTTTGCTCAGCCGGCTTACGCCGGCTTTGCGATGAGCTTCTGGTCAAGCTCTTGTTCTGGCGTCCCCTAGGGGATTCGACCCCCTGTACTCACCGTGAAAGGGTGATATCCTAGGCCTCTAGACGAAGGGGACAGAAACTGTTTTACAACGCTTTCTGTCTTGCGCTGAGAAGACCGCGACTATAACGATCTTTTCAGCGATTTGGAAGTCTCTTTTCAAGTGACCTTGAACCGAGCCTTCCGGCATTCTGGTGGAGCTAAGCGGGATCGAACCGCTGACCTCTTGCATGCCATGCAAGCGCTCTCCCAGCTGAGCTATAGCCCCAAATCGAAACGCTTTCTTTCGAAAGAAAAACCCGCTGCAAGCAGCGGGCTTTGATTTGGCGGAGTGGACGGGACTCGAACCCGCGACCCCCGGCGTGACAGGCCGGTATTCTAACCGACTGAACTACCACTCCTTGTCGGTTTGCTCAGCCGGCTTGCGCCGGCTTTGCGATGAGCTTCTGGTCAAGCTCTTGTTCTGGCGTCCCCTAGGGGATTCGAACCCCTGTACTCACCGTGAAAGGGTGATGTCCTAGGCCTCTAGACGAAGGGGACAGAAATTGTTTTGCAACGCTTTCCGTCTTGCGCTGAGAAGAGCGCGATTATAACGACCTCTTCAGCACTTTGGAAGTCTCTTTTCAAATTGCTTCGAACCAAGCCTTCCAGCATTTTGGTGGAGCTAAGCGGGATCGAACCGCTGACCTCTTGCATGCCATGCAAGCGCTCTCCCAGCTGAGCTATAGCCCCAAGTTACTGCTTTTTACTGCGTTTTCGCTTCGTGTTTCAGCCAAAATAAGAGTATAGGGGAAGCATTTGTCAGTTGGCAATACCCTTTCGCAATTTTTTTGGTGTCGAGGACGTCACGCGGCCAGACGGCGCAACACGACGTCGCGACCGAATAGTTCCAGCACCGCGTCGATCGACGGCGTCTGCAGTTGGCCGGCCACCAGCAGCCGCACCGGCATCGCCAGCTTCGGCATCTTCCAGCCATGGGCGCCCAGCACCTCCTTGAAGGCCGCGCCGATGGCCTCGCGCTTCCACTCGGGCAACGCCCCCAGCTTGTCGGCCAGGGCCACAATGCCTGGGCGCACATCATCGGTGAGATGCTGCGCGGCCAGCTCCGGCGCCACGGCGATCTCGGTGCGATAGAACAGCAGCGCCGTCTGCGCGACTTCACGCAGCGTGTTGGCACGATCCTTCACCAAGGCAATCACGTCGTCCAGCAGCGGACCGCCTTCGACGCGGCCGCCCAGCACTTCGATGAACGGCTTCACCAGCCCGGCCAGACGCGTGTTGTCGGCCTGCTTGATGTAGTGGTTGTTCAGCCAGGCGAGCTTTTCGGGGTTGTACTGCGCAGGCGACTTGCCCAAGTGCTCCAGGTCGAACCACTCGACGAACTGCTCGCGCGAGAAGATTTCCGCATCACCGTGCGCCCAACCCAGGCGGGCCAGGTAGTTGACGACGGCCTCGGGCAGGTAGCCCGCATCGCGGTAGCCGGTCACGCTCATGGAGCCATGCCGCTTGCTCATTTTCTCGCCCTGCTCGTTCAGCACGGTCGGCAGGTGGGCATAGACGGGCGGCGTGCCGCCCAGCGCGCGCAGGATATTGATCTGGCGCGGCGTGTTGTTGACGTGGTCATCGCCACGGATCACGTGGGTGATACGCATGTCCATGTCGTCGACCACCACGCAGAAGTTGTACGTGGGTGTGCCGTCCGGACGCGCAATGACGAGATCGTCAAGCTCATCGTTGGCGATCTCGATACGGCCCTTGACCGCGTCGTCCCACACCACGCTGCCGCCGATCGGGTTCTTGAAACGGATCACCGGCTGCACGCCGGCCGGCGGCGTCGGCAAGACCTTGCCGGGCTCGGGACGCCAGGCGCCGTCGTAGCGGGGCTTCTCGCCGCGCTCGCGCTGGGCTTCGCGCAGGGCATCGAGCTCTTCGGTGCTCATGTAGCACGGGTAGGCCAGGCCTTGCTCGACCATCTGTGCGATGACCTCGCGGTAGCGATCCATGCGTTGCATCTGGTAGAACGGCCCTTCGTCGACGTCCAGGCCCAGCCAGTCCATCGCTTCCAGGATCACGTCGACGGCCTCCTGGGTCGAACGCTCCACGTCGGTGTCTTCGATGCGCAGGATGAAATCGCCCTTCATCTTGCGGGCGAATGCCCACGGATACAGGGCCGAACGGATGTTGCCGAGGTGGATAAAGCCGGTGGGGCTGGGAGCGAAACGGGTGCGGACGCGCTGAGTCATAGGAATGGCCGAACGGACAAGGCCGCGAAGGCGGCCTCTGTCAAAACGGAAATTATAGCAACCGCACCCTGCGCGCCCGACGGGTCCGACGCCGAACTTTGGCACAATGGCGACCGGCCCGCGCCCGCCCTTGAAGTCCCCGTGCGCCACACCGCCCCACCTTGAACTGCCCCAATCGTCCATGCAACGCCGTCTTTTCCTGGGTGCCGCCGGCGCCTCCCTGCTCTCCGCCTGTACCGTCACGGGCTTCTCATCGTCGCCGCGCAGCAACAGCGCCCCCACGCAGGCCACGGCGCTCGTGCCGCCCGAATCGCAACCGGCCGCTGCGCCAGTGCGTATCGGCCTGGCGCTGGGTGGCGGCGCGGAGCGCGGCTTCGCGCACATCGGCGTGATCAAGGCCCTGGAAGCCCAGGGAATCCAGATCGATTTCATCACGGGCACCAGTGCGGGCAGCGTGGTGGCGGCCCTCTACGCGTCGGGCATGTCGGGCATCGAGATGCACCGGCAGGCGCTGAAGATGGACGAGGCGATGATCGCGGACTGGGCGCTGCCGTTCGGCACGCGCTTCGGCGGCTAGCTCAAGGGCGAGGCGCTGGAGAAATACATCAACCGCCTGGTCAGACAGAAGACCATCGAGCAGATGCGCATTCCGCTGGGCATTGTCGCCACGGACCTGGGCAGCGGCAAACCGATCCTGTTCCGCCGCGGCAATACCGGCCAGGCCGTGCGGGCGTCATGCAGCATCCCCGGCGTGTTCCAGCCGGTGACGATCAGCGACCACCAATATGTGGATGGCGGCCTGGTGGCACCGGTACCTGTCACCCACGTCAAGCAGATGGGAGCGACCTTCGTGATCGCGGTGAACATCTCGGCGGACCCGTCGGCGCAGTCGGTATCCGGCCAGGCCAGCATGCTGCTGCAGACCACGGCGATCATGGGCCAGAGCATCAACAAGACGGAGCTGGCGCAGGCGGACGTGGTGATCGCCCCGTCGCTGCCGTTCGTCAAGGGCAACGACTTCGCGGCACGCAACGAAGCCATCCTCGGCGGCGAACAGGCGGCCCAGGCGGCAATGCCGCTGCTGCGCGAAAAGCTGCGCCTGCCGCAGACGGCCCAGGCCGCGCCACTGCCGCCGCATTGATCCGGGGCCTGACAGGCAACAAAAAAGACCGCCGTGGCGGTCTTTTTTGTTGGGTTCGGAGATCGAACGGTCAGCCGCCGTACAGCGACAGCGACTTGCCGGCGGCGTTCGGATCGATCCGCTGCAGCGTCTCGACAAAGTTTTCGGCGCCGTCCTTGATCGGGCCGTTGCCATGCCAGTCGATACGGCGCGCGCCGTTGTAGCGCGATACCCAGTACGACGCGGTCATGTCGTCCACGCGGATCTTGCTGCCGGTCGACGGCGCATGCACCATTTTGTTGTCGCCGACATAGATGGCGACGTGCGAGAACGCGTGGTGCATCGTGTTGAAGAACACCAGATCACCGGGGCGCAAATCCTTCATGTCAACACTGGTGCCGACGCGGCTCATTTCCACCGCGCGGCGCGGCAGCAGGAAACCGAAGGTGTCATTGAAGACATAGCGGACGAAGCCGCTGCAGTCGAGGCCCGATTCCGGCGTGTTACCGCCGAACCGGTAGCGCAGGCCGATCATGCCCAACGCGTTCATGACGACATCGCCGGTCTTGCTCATCACATCGGTGGTGGCGCCGACCATGGAGGAGAGGATCCCGGGCTTGGCTCCCGGCTTGGCATCGGCACGGACTTCCGTGTCCTTGAACACGGTGTCGGCCCGTACTCCATTCGAGACGAGCACGCCGCAGCCGATCACAATCCCTACCGCCAGGCGCGCCATGGAATGAAGTACGAAATGCTGCATTGGTTCTCCTGTTGGGAAGGACGGAGAGTCAACCGAACCGATACGAACGGAATTCGACCTTTCCGAACCCTGCTCAAACAATCTCGCAGGATGATAAAAACAACACCTTGACTTGTCAAAGGACGTTACAAATTTCCCAGAATTGATATACGAATCATGTACTTAGACCTGACTTCGCAGGCACAGCCTCACGTCCGGGGCTCTCAAAAATACCCTACCCCGGCTTTCGCTAGGCTTTCGTAAAGGCAATGTTTCCACACCGGGCAACCCGCAGTGTCGCGCCACCGCTTCAGCCCGGCGGCTGGAGCGGCCTCAGGGCCGCAGCTGCCATCAGCTTGCAGGTATAAGGGTGGGTGGGCGACGCCAGCACGGCTTCCGTATCGCCCGCTTCCACCACCTTCCCGTCCTTCATCACCATCACCCGGTGCGACATCGCCCGGATGACGACGAGGTCGTGGCTGATAAACAGATACGACAGGTTGTACTTTTTCTGAAGGGCGGACAGCAACGACAGCACCTGCTGCTGGATCGACACGTCGAGTGCCGAAGTCGGCTCATCCAGCACCAGGACCTGGGGCTTGAGGATCAGCACCCGCGCAATGGCGATGCGCTGACGCTGCCCGCCGGAGAACTCGTGCGGATAACGCCCCAGGGCGGTGCGGTCCAGGCCGACTTCGCGTAGCACCTCGGTCACGCGATGGCGGCGCTCCGCGGCGTTGACGTGCGGCTGATGCAGCGCCAGCCCCTCCCCGACGATCTGCTCGACGGTCATGCGCGGCGAGAGAGAGCCGAACGGGTCCTGGAACACCACTTGCATACGGGCACGCACCGCGCAGCGCTCGTCGCGCGTCTGGCGCAGCAGCGAATTGCCTAGGAAGCGCAGATCGCCCGCCTTCGGGCGCTGCAGCCCGAGCAGCGTCTGCGCCAGCGTCGTCTTGCCCGAACCGGACTCCCCCACGATGCCCAGGGTCTCGCCTTCGCGCAACTGCAGCGAGACCTGGTCGACGGCGGTAAACGGATCGGCCCGGAACCAGCCGGCAAACCCGGGGCGATGGCGGTCGTAGGTGACCGTCAGCTGGTCCGCCTCGAGCAGCACGGGGGCGAGCGGCACCAGCGGCAGCACGTCGCGCTGCGGGCGGCTTTCCAGCAGGCGCACCGTATAGGGATGCTGGGGCGCGTTGAAGACGGTCGCGGTGTCGCCGGACTCCACCAGCACGCCCCGCTCCATCACGCCCACGCGCTCGGCAAAGGCACGCACCATGTTCAGGTCGTGCGTGATCAGCATCACGGCCATGCCGTATTCGGCCTGCAGTTCGCGCAGCAGCTGCAGGATCTGCATGCGCACGGTCACGTCCAGCGCGGTGGTGGGCTCGTCGGCGAGCAGCAGTTTGGGGCTGCAGGCGAGCGCCATGGCGATCATGGCGCGCTGCCGCTGGCCACCGGACAACTGGTACGGGAAAGCATCGAAGCGGCGCGGCGCCTCGGCGATGCCGGTGTGTTCCAGCAGCGCGATCGCGCGGGCCCGGGCGGCGCGCTTGTCCAGGCCTTCGTGCAGCTCCAGCGTCTCGACGATCTGGTTGCCGATGGTGTACAGCGGGTTGAGCGCCGTCATCGGCTCCTGGAACACCATCGCGACATCGGCACCACGCAGGCCACGCATCTGGCGCTCGCTCGCGGCCAGCAGGTCGCGCCCCTCGAACAGGATGCGGCCGCTGTAATGCGCATCGGCCAGCAGGCGCATGATCGACAGCGCCGTGACCGTCTTGCCGGAGCCCGATTCGCCCACCAGCGCAAAACGCTCGCCGGCGTGCAGGTCGAACGAGACGTGCCTGACGGCCTCGATCCACTCGTTGTGGTCGGCCTCGAAGCGCACGGACAGATCTTCCAGCCGCAGCAGCGGGCCGTCGTAGCCGGGCTGGGCCGAGCGCAGGTCGACGCAGGTCATTTCGCCCCCGCCGGCTTCTGGCGCGCGCGCAGTTGCGCGAACGACAGGCGTGTATCGAAGGCGTCGCGCAAGGCGTCGCCCATGAAGGTCAGCAGCACCAGGATCAGCACCAGTGTCACGAAGGTCGACAGGGAAATCCACCACGCATCCAGGTTGGCCTTGCCCTGCGCCAGCAGCTCGCCCAGGCTGGGCGTGGACGGCGGCACGCCCAGGCCGAGGAAGTCGAGGCTGGTCAGGGTCAGGATGGCCGCGCTCATGTTGAACGGCAGGAAGGTGATGAGCGGTGTCAGGCTGTTGGGCAGGATGTGGCGCCAGATGATCTGCCAGTCCGACAGACCCATCGCGCGGGCGGACTTCACGTAGTCCAGCGAACGGTTGCGGTAAAACTCGGCGCGCACGTAGGCCGACAGGCTCATCCAGCCAAACAGAGACAGCAGGACAATCAGCAGCCCCAGGCTCGGCTCGAAGATCGACGCGAAGATGATCAGCAGGTAGAGCTCCGGCATGGAGCCCCAGATCTCGATCAGCCGCTGCGACACCAGGTCGAAGCGCCCGCCGAAGAAGCCCATCAGCGCACCGCTGAGCGTGCCGACCAACACACCGATCAGCGTCAGCGCCAGCCCGAACAGCACCGACACGCGAAAACCGTAGAGCAATCGCGCGAACACATCACGCCCGCGGTCATCCGTGCCGAGCCAGTTCTCGGCCGACGGCGGCGCCGGATTGGGCTCCGCGGCGAAATAGTTGAGCGTCTCGTACGAATACGGATTGGGCGGATAGAGCGCGAAGTTGCCCGGCGCCTTGAACTTGTCGCGGATGTACGGATCGAGGTAGTCCGTCGGCGTCGTGAAATCGCCGTCGAAGGTCGTTTCCGGGTAGCTCTTGATGATCGGGAAATACCACTGGCCGTGATACTTGACCACCAGCGGACGGTCGTTGGAGATCGCCTCGCTGAGCATGCTCAGCACGAACAGCGCGACAAAGAGGATCAGGCTCCAATAGCCAAGCCGGTGCTGCTTGAACCGCTGCCACGCACGCTTGAGCGGCGACGGCGAATGGCGGACGGTGTGCGGCGCCGCCGTGTTGGAGGGGTGGAGGGATGCGCGGGAGTACTGGGTCATGGTCGCTTACCGCCCGATCGCGCCGAAATGGATGCGCGGATCGACCATCACGTAGCACACATCGGAAATCAACCGCGTCGCCAGGCCGATCAGCGTAAAGACATAGAGTGTCCCGAGAACCACCGGATAGTCGCGCTGCACCACCGCTTCGTAAGACAGCAGGCCCATGCCGTCGAGCGAAAACAGTTTTTCGATCAGCAGCGAGCCGGTAAAGAAGGCACCGATGAACGCGGCGGGGAATCCCGTCACCAGCGGGATCATCGCGTTGCGGAAGATGTGCTTCCACAACACGCGCCGCTCCGACAGGCCTTTGCTGCGGGCCGTCAGCACGTACTGCTTGCGGATATCCTCCAGGAACGCGTTCTTGGTCAGCATGGTGATGACAGCGAAGCTGCCCACCACCGATGCGGTGATCGGCAGCGCGATGTGCCACAGGTAATCCGTCACCTTGCCCGGCAGACTCAACTGGTCCCAGTTGTCGGAGGTCAGCCCCCGGATCGGGAACCACTGGAAGAACGTGCCGCCGCCGAACAGCACCAGCAGCAACACGCCGAGCACGAACCCCGGAATCGCATAGCCGACCAGCACGATCACGCTGCTCACCAGGTCGAACCGGCTGCCCGCCCTCACCGCCTTGGCAATGCCGAGCGGCACCGATATCAGGTAGGTCAGGAAGAACGTCCACAGCCCGATCGAAATCGATACCGGCAGCTTGGACTTGATCAGCTCCCACACGCTGCGGTGCTGGAAATAGCTTTCGCCCAGGTCGAAGCGGGCGAAGCGGCCGAGCATCAGGAAGTAGCGCTCGACCGGTCCCTTGTCGAAACCGTACAGCGCGCGGATATCCTTGATCTTCTCGGGATCGACGCCACGCCGGCCGCGGTACTCCATGCCGCCGCCGCTGGCCTCAGCGTTGCCGCCGGCTCGGCCCTTCATCTCCATCAGCATCTGCTCGACCGGCCCGCCGGGCACGAACTGGATCACCACGAAGGTGAGCGTCACCACGCCGATCAGGGTCGGGATCAGCAGCAGCAGGCGTTTGATCAGGTAGGCAAACATGGCGTCCACGCAATGCGCTTATTTCGACGACCCGGCAATGCGCCACCAGGCCGTCAGCACCCAGCCCTCGGCCGAGTAGTAGTACGGCAGGCGATCCGGGTACATCAGGTTCCGGTTGTAGGCCACGCGGTGGGTGGGCGAATACCAGTGCGGGATGACGTAGCAGCCCTGCATCAGCACACGGTCGAGCGCGCGCGACGCCGTCACCAGCTCCTCGCGGTTGCCCGCGCGCAGCACATCGTCGATCAGCCCATCCACCGCCGGCGACTTCAGGCCGATCACGTTGTCGGAGCCCGGCTCGTCGGCGGCCGCCGAGCCGAAGCGGTCCTTCAGCTCGTTGCCGGGGCTCTGCGAATCGGGAAACCGCAGCGAGATCATGTCGAAGTCGAATTCTTCCAGGCGCTTCTGGTACAGCGCGTAGTCGGTGATGCGCTGGTTGACGCGGATGCCGAGCTTCTCCAGGTTGCGCACATAGGCCGCCATCACGCGGCTCATGGCGCCGCCGTCGTCGAGCATCTCGAAGGTGAACGGCTCGCCCTTGGCGTTGCGCAGCGCGCCGTCGTCGTACGTCCAGCCGGCCTGGGCCAGCAGGCGCCGCGCCTGGCGCAGGTTGTCGCGCAGCGAGCCGGGCGGATCGGTCGACGACGGCGCCGGCAGCACGCCGAACACCTCCGGATCGAGCTTGCCGCGCAGCGGCTCCAGCAGAGCGAGTTCGCCCTTGCCGGGCATCCCGGTGATGGAGTCGGACGCGGCCAGCTCGCTGTTGGGGAAATAGCTGTCGAGCCGGCGATAGGCGCCATAGAAAAGCTGGCGGTTCAGCCACTCGAAGTCGAGCGCCAGCGCCAGGGCCCGGCGCACGCGCGGGTCGCGGAAGATCGGCTTGCGCAGGTTCATCACAAAGCCTTGCATGCCGGCGCCGTTGCGGTGCGGGAATTCACTCTTGACCAGCTCGCCGCTGCGGAACTTCACGCCCACGTAGCTCTTCGCCCAGTTCTTGGCGCGGTACTCGACCATGGCGTCGTACTCACCGGCCTTGAACGCCTCCAGCCGCGCGGTCTCGTCCTTGTAGAGCTTGTACTGGATGCGCTCGAAGTTGTACGCGCCGCGCCGCACGCTCAGGTTCCGGCCCCAGTAGTCGGGGTTGCGGCGGAAAGTGATGCCGCGCGCGCCGTCGTAGCGCTCGATGAGGTACGGCCCGCTGCCGATCGGTTCTTGGAAGGTGATCTTGTCGAAAGGCGTGTCCTTGCCGCCGGCCGGGTCCTCCGGCTTGCCGCTGCCCTTGCCCCACTTGGGCGAGAACACCGGCAGGTTGCCGACGATCAGCGGCAGCTCCTTGTTGCGGCGCTTGAAGTCGTAACGGATGGTGCGCTCGTCCACCACCGTCACCCTGGACACGTCCGCCGTCATGCTGCGGTAGGCGGGGCTCGCGCCCTTGCCCATCAGCATGTCGTAAGAGTATTTCACGTCGGCGGCGCGCACCGGGTCGCCATTGGAGAAGCGCGCGAGCAGATTGAGATGGAACGTGACGGACAGTTCGTCGGGCGCCACGGTCACATCGTCCGCGAGCAGGCCGTAGCCGCTGGCGGTCTCATCCCAACTGCCGATCAGCAGGCTCTCGAAGACCAGCGCATTGAGCCCGGGCGCGGCCGTGCCCTTGATGGTGAACGGGTTGAACTTGTCGAAGCTGGTGCGGCGGTCCGGGTTGCCGAGCGCGAGTGTGCCGCCGATCGGCGCCTTCGGATTCAGGTAGGCGAAATGCGTGAAGCCCGCCGGGTACTTGAGGTCACCGTATTCGGCATAGCCGTGCGCGGCCCACGCAGAGGCCGCGCTCAGGCTGGTGGCGAGGCCCCAGGTCATCATCGCTAGTCGCTTCAGTGCCGCTCCGAGCACGTTCATCCCGCCCCTTTGTCTGGTCCATGCGTTCAACACATCCGGCCACCAGGCCGGATGCAGGCTATCGGGCATTCTACCGCCCTCGCCGGCCGTGGCCGCCAATTTGCGCGCCGGGAAGGCGTCTTCGGCCCGCAAAACGGAAGTACCGGCCACGCTTTCCGGTATGATCGCGCCGACCGTGTCGCCCCGGCCCTCGCCGTGCGCCATCCCGCGCGATGCCCCGGACGCGATGCTGCCCCACATTTGTATGGAGAAACCATGGGATTTCTGGCAGGCAAACGCATTCTGATCACCGGCCTTCTGTCCAATCGCTCGATCGCCTACGGCATCGCCAGCGCATGCAAGCGCGAAGGCGCCGAGCTGGCCTTCACCTATGTCGGCGAGCGTTTCAAGGATCGCATCAACGAATTCGCCAACGAGTTCGGCAGCCAGTTGGTGTTCGACTGCGACGTCGGCAGCGATGAACAGATCGCCCAGGTGTTCGCCGATCTCGGCCCGCACTGGGATCACATCGATGGCCTGGTGCATTCGATCGGCTTCGCGCCGCGCGAGGCGATCGCCGGCGATTTCCTCGACGGCCTGTCGCGCGAATCGTTCCGCATCGCGCACGACATCTCGGCCTACAGCTTCCCGGCGCTGGCCAAGGCCGCACTGCCGATGCTCTCGCCGACCGCCTCGCTGCTCGCGCTGACCTACCTGGGCGCCGAGCGCGTGGTCCCGAACTACAACACGATGGGCGTGGCCAAGGCTTCGCTCGAAGCCTGCGTACGCTATCTGGCGAGCGCCCTCGGCCCGAAGGGCATCCGTGCCAACGGCATCTCGGCCGGCCCGATCAAGACGCTGGCCGCCTCGGGCATCAAGGATTTCGGCAAGCTGCTCGGCTACATGGAAGACACCGCGCCGCTGCGCCGTAACGTCACCATCGAGGAAGTCGGCAACGTGGCCGCCTTCCTGCTGTCGGACCTGGCGAGCGGCATGACCGGCGAGATCACCTACGTGGACGCCGGCTTCAACATCACCGCCGGCATCGCGGTGTAACGACAGGAGCGGACGGAAGCGGGCAAGCGCTGCATTCCCACGCATCCGCCCGCTCTGCTCGATAGCAGGCGCACAAAGAAAAAGCCCGCATGGCGCAAACCATGCGGGCTTTTTGACGTGCATTGCAATGCGAGCCGTCACGTCAGCTCGACTCGCATCCGCCGGTCAGGTGCACTTCCCGCGAGAAGCGCCAAACTGGCGGAGACGGAGGGATTCGAACCCTCGATCCAGGTTTTGGCCCAGATGCTCCCTTAGCAGGGGAGTGCCTTCGACCTCTCGGCCACGTCTCCCAAAACAGCGTCGCAGCGAAGGAGCCCGCGCGACGAAGCGCGTATTCTAGCCACTTCACGTCACCCGGTCAACGACAACCGCGTGACGGCGTGTGGCTCCGGGTCGCCACCCGGAAACCGGCCGGGCAATTACGCCTGGTCCAGCTCGAATGCCTTGTGGAGCGCGCGCACGGCCAGCTCCATGTACTTCTCGTCGATCAGCACCGAGATCTTGATCTCCGAGGTGGAGATCATCTGGATGTTGATGCCCTCTTCCGACAGCGTGCGGAACATCTTGCTGGCGATGCCCACGTGCGAGCGCATACCCACGCCCACCACCGACACCTTCGACACCTTCGGGTCGCCCGACACGTTCGCCGCGCCGATATGGCCCTTCACGCTGTCGTTGAGGATGCCCAGCGCGCGCTGGTAGTCGCCGCGCGGCACGGTGAAGGTGAAGTCCGTCTTGCCGTCCACCGACTGGTTCTGGATGATCATGTCGACGTCGATGTTGGCGTCGGCGACCGGGCCCAGGATCTGGTAGGCGATGCCGGGCCTGTCCGGCACACCGATCACGGTGATCTTGGCTTCGTCGCGGGCAAAGGCGATGCCGGAAATGGCGGCGGCTTCCATGTTCGAATCTTCCTCAAAAGTAATCAGCGTGCCCGAGTGCATTTCCACTTCGAGCAGCATCAGCGGATCGGTCAGCGACGACAGCACGCGGGTCTTCACGCGGTACTTGCCGGCGAACTCCACCGAGCGGATCTGCAGCACCTTGGAACCGAGGCTGGCCATTTCCAGCATCTCTTCGAAGGTGATCTTGTCCAGGCGGCGGGCATCGTCCACCACGCGCGGGTCGGTCGTGTAGACGCCGTCGACGTCGGTGTAGATCAGGCATTCGTCCGCTTCCAGCGCGGCGGCAACCGCCACGGCGGAGGTATCGGAACCGCCACGGCCGAGCGTGGTGATGTGGCCATCGCCGTCGATGCCCTGGAAGCCGGTGATGACGACCACGCGGCCGGCCTCGAGATCGGCGCGCACGCGCTCGTCGTCGATCGACTGGATGCGGGCCTTGGTGTAGGCGGAATCGGTCTGCACCGGCACTTGCCAGCCGGTGTAGCTAATGGCGTCGATGTCCTCGGCATGCAGCGCGATGGCCAGCAGCCCAACGCTCACCTGCTCGCCGGTGGCGGCAATCATGTCGAGTTCACGCGGGTCCGGCTGGGCCGCAATCTCTTTGGCCATACCCAGCAGGCGGTTGGTTTCGCCGGACATGGCCGACGGTACGACCACGATCTGGTGACCGGCACGGTGCCACTTGGCGACGCGCTTGGCGACGTTCTTGATGCGTTCGACCGAACCCATCGACGTGCCGCCGTATTTGTGAACGATGAGAGCCATCTTGGAGAAAACGAGAGGAGGCGGGACGGTGCAAAATCTTTTGAAAATACAGCAGTTCGCACCGATCGGCAAGCAATTTACGGCTCAACCGGCCCAGCAGCTTGCTGCTCAACTTGCGCTCAGCGCGTCGTCGCCCCTGCCGGCAACCAGGCAATGCGCCAGCCAGGGCCCGTAGCGACGGCCGACCGGTCCAGGCCCAGCCCGGCGGCGAAGACCAGCCGGGCGCCCGCATACAGCAAAGGCAGCCGGGCGCGCGCCCACGCCGGGATGCCGGCCTCCTGATACGCCTGCTTGAGCGCCCGCGACGGCCCGCCCGGGCGCAGCACGATGCGCTCGCCGCCGCGCCGGGCGGTCAGCGACAGCGGCGCCTGCAGGACCCGTGCGTCGATGCCTTCCGCCTGGGCCGGCGAGAACACCAATGCACCGCCCCACTCCGCCACGTCCACCCGCTGGACCTCGGGCTGGGTCGGATCGAACTGTGCGACGGCGATCGGGCAAGCCGCAGGCCCGGCCCCAGGCTGCCCGGCAACTTCGATCCAGGCCTGCCCACGGTAGCGCCGCACATGCGCGCCCGGCAGGCGGACGCACAGCGCGCCATCGGCACGGGCACTCAGCAGTTGCGTGCGCAAGTCCTCCAGCCGCCGCGAAGACACAGCGCGCAGCAGCCCGGCCCCGGCCAGCCACGCCCGCAGCACCGCACGCTGACGCGGCCCGGACAGCGTCGCCAGGTCCGCCAGCGCCAGCGCGCCCGCCGGCGCGATCCGCGCAAGATCGGCCTGCGCAACCTCCTCGATCAGCGCCGCCGCCTCGGCCAGATGCGCCGCGCTGCGCGCCAGCGATGCCCGGTAGGCGGGGAAATGCCCGGCCATGCCAGCCAGCAGCGGCCGTAGTGCGTTGCGGGCGTAGCGGGCATCGTCATTGGACGGATCCTCGACCCACGCCAGCGCATGGGCCCGTGCATAGGCATCGATGTCGCTGCGTGGCACGTCCAGCCAGGGACGCAGCAACGTCACGCGGCGCTGGCGCGCCATCGGCATGGCCGACAGGCCGTCGAGTCCGGCGCCGCGCAGCAGTTGCAGCAGCACGGTCTCCGCCTGGTCGTCGAGATGGTGGGCGGTCAGCAGGAGGGTGGCACCGGCCTCGGCGCAGAGCGCGTCGAGCGCGGCGTAGCGGGCTTCGCGCGCGGCCTCCTCGATGCCGCGCCCGGCATCGGCGGACACGCGCACACGACGCACGTGGAATTCGGCACCGACAGCGGCTGCCATCCGCGCGCAGGCGGCCTCCCACGCATCCGCATCGGCCTGCAGGCCATGGTGGACGTGCAGCGCGACCAGCCGCACCGGCGCGCCGGCAACATCGCGCCACGCAGCGGCGGCATGCAGCAGCGCCGCGGAATCCCGTCCGCCCGACAGCGCAACCGCGACTGCCGGCACCCCGCCAGAAACAACAAAGGCCGCACACGCGGCGACGCGTTGTGCGACCTTGTCGACCAGCAACGCAGACGGATCAGTTCGCGCCGGTTTCCTTGAACTTGCCATAGGCCATCAGGCGTTCGTGGCGGCGCGCCTGCAACTCGGACACCTTCATGCCCTGGAACTGGCGCAGCGACTCGGCCAGCGCGCGCTTGAGCATCGTCGCCATGGCCTTCGGATCGCGGTGCGCGCCGCCCAGCGGCTCGTTGACGATCTTGTCGATCAGGCTCAGCGCCTTGAGACGGTGCGCGGTCAGACCCAGCGCCTCGGCGGCTTCCGGCGCCTTCTCGGCGGTCTTCCACAGGATGGAAGCGCAGCCTTCCGGCGAGATCACGGCGTAGGTGGCGAACTGCAGCATCAGCACCGCGTCGCCCACGGCGATCGCCAGTGCGCCGCCCGAACCGCCCTCGCCAATGATGGTGGCGATCAGGGGCACTTTCAGGCCGGCCATCACGAACAGGTTGTGGCCGATGGCCTCCGACTGGCCGCGCTCCTCGGCCTCGATGCCCGGGAACGCGCCCGGCGTGTCGACGAAGGTGAAGATCGGCAGGCCGAACTTGTCGGCCAGCTCCATCAGGCGCTTGGCCTTGCGGTAGCCCTCGGGCTTGGACATGCCGAAATTGCGCAGTGCGCGCTCCTTGGTGTCGCGGCCCTTTTGGTGGCCGATCACCATGCACGGCTGGCCATTGAAGCGCGCCATGCCGCCGACGATCGACAGGTCGTCCGCGAACACGCGGTCGCCGTGCAGCTCGTGGAAGTCGGTGAAGATTTCGCGGACGTAGTCCAGCGTGTATGGACGCTGCGGATGCCGTGCGATCTGCGCGACCTGCCAGGGCGACAGGTTGGCATACAGGTCCTTGGTCAACTGCTGGCTTTTCGCGGCCAGGCGGGAGATTTCTTCGGAAATGTCGACGGCCGAATCGTCCTGCACGAAGCGAAGTTCTTCGATCTTCGACTCAAGTTCTGCAATCGGCTGCTCGAACTCCAGGAAGGTTGTTTTCATGGATTCCCCGGAAGGCTCTTGAAGGCGCGCATTCTACCGAATTTTGACCGGCCGCAGACGCGCCGCGTTTCATCGGAATGGGCAGATCAATAGGTGGTGGTCGTGTCGAGGCTGCGCCACATGTACCACGTGGCCACCGTACGCCACGGCTCCCAGTTGGCGGCGACTTCGCGCGCCTCGCTGCGGGTGACGGGCTCGCCACTGAAATAGTTCTGGGAAATCGCGTTGATCAGGCCGATGTCGTCCAGCGGCAGCACATTCGGGCGCAGCAGGTTAAACATCAGGAACATTTCCGCCGTCCAGCGGCCAATGCCGCGGGTCTGGGTGAGTTCGGCGATCACGTCCTCGTCTTCCATCTCCGCCCACTTGGCAACGTGGACCGTGCCATTGCGGAAGTGCTCGGCGAGATCGAGGATGTACTCGGCCTTGCGCTTGGACAGCCCGCAGCCCGCCAGCTTCTCGTGGCCGGCGCGCAGGAACTGCGCGGGCACCAGCTTGGGACAGGCCTCGACCAGGCGCTCCCACACGGATTGCGCCGCCTTGACGGAAATCTGCTGGCCCACGATCGAGCGCGCCAGCGTGACAAACGGATCCCCCCGTGACGCCAGGTGCGCCGGGCCGAACGCCGGGATGATCTTGCGCAGGATGCGGTCGCGCTTCATGAGGTCGGCGCAGGCCTCCTGCCAGTACGCGGGAGGGCCTGACAGCGTCACCACGTCCACCGGGACCGGCGGCGGCTCGCTGGCGGCCAGCGTTTCGGGCAGCGGCACCCTGGAACCGGCGGCAGCGCGCTTGGCTGGCGCCTTGGCCACGACCTTGCCCGCCCGGATCACCGCCCCCTTGGCGGCGACCGTCTTGCTCGCCACGCCGTCGACGCGCTTGGCCGCCGCTTTTTTTGCGGCGGGCGTCTTTGCCGGCGCCGCCTTCCTGGCAGTCGCCGTGCGCGTCGCGCCGGCTTTCTTGGCCACCGCGTTCATGCGCGTCTCCATTCGGTCACGCCGCCCGGCTTGTCTTCGAGCACGATGCCGGCCGCCAGCAGATCGGCGCGGATGCTGTCGGCGCGGGCGAAATCGCGCGCGGCCTTGGCGGCGCGGCGGGCTTCGATGCGCGCATCCACCTCGGCGGCATCCAGGCCATCGGCGGCCGCGCCGACGCCGCCTTGCAGGAAGGCATGCGGATCGCGGCCCAGCAGGCCCATCACGCCCGCCAGCGCCACCAGTTGGCTGGCCAGTGCCGGCAAGCGCGTCTTGTTGACTTCGCTGACCAGCTCGAACAGCGCGGCCATGGCGACGGGCGTGTTGAAGTCATCGTTCATCGCTTCGCGGAAACGCTTGCCGTGCGGCTCGTTCCAGTCGGGCCGGGCATCCGCCTCGGCGGGCACGTCCTTGAGCGCGGTATACAGGCGCGTCAGCGCGTGGCGCGCATCGTCCAGGTGCGCATCGCTGTAGTTCAGGTCGCTGCGGTAATGCGAGCGCAGGATGAAGAAGCGCACGACTTCCGGGTCGTATACCTTGAGCACTTCGCGGATGGTGAAGAAGTTGCCGAGCGACTTCGACATCTTCTCGTCATTCACGCGCACGAAGCCGTTGTGCATCCAGGTGTTGACGAAGGTGTTGCCGTTGGCGCCCTCGGCCTGGGCGATCTCGTTCTCGTGGTGCGGAAACTGCAGGTCGGCGCCGCCGCCGTGCAGATCGAAATGCGTGCCGAGCAGCTCGCAGCTCATCGCCGAGCACTCGATGTGCCAGCCCGGACGGCCCTCGCCCCACGGCGAGGCCCAGCGGCTCTCGGCCGGCTCGTCGGCCTTGGCGGATTTCCACAGCACGAAGTCGAGCGGGTCCTGCTTGGCATCGTTGGCGGCCACGCGCTCGCCGGCGCGCAGGTCTTCGAGCGACTTGCCCGACAGCCTGCCGTAGCCCGGGAACTTGCGCACCGCGTAGTTCACATCGCCGTCGGCCGCCTGGTAGGCCAGGCCGTTGTCCTGCAGCCTGCCGATCATCGACAGCATCTGCGGCACGTACTCGGTGGCGCGCGGCTCGTGGTCGGGACGCTGCACACCGAGCGCGTCGGCGTCTTCGTGCATGGCGGCGATGAAGCGGTTGGTGAGCGCACCGATGGTCTCGCCGTTCTCGACCGCGCGCTTGATGATCTTGTCGTCGATGTCGGTGATGTTGCGCACGTAGGTCACGTCGTAACCCGACGCGCGCAGCCAGCGCTGCACCATGTCGAACACCACCATCACCCGCGCATGCCCGACGTGACAGTAGTCGTACACCGTCATCCCGCACACGTACATGCGCACGCGGCCGGGCTCGATGGGGACGAACGTCTGTTTCTCACGCGCGAGCGTGTTGTAGATATTGAGTGATTCCATGCGGTGTAGGGAGAAGCGGCGCGCCGCGTGCGGGGCGTCGTGTCGGCCGGCGGGCGTGGCTGCCTGTGCAAGCGCGAAGCAAAATCAGCGGCATATCTTACCGGAACTGCACCGACGGGTCGGCCCAGGCCGGGCGCCCGCCCTGCGCGCCGTCAAGAACATTGTCCCGCGCGTCTGGCCGCTGCTGCGCGCAAAGACGGTTTGTTAGAATGCGGCGGAGTATAACGGAACCGATTCTCATGAACAGTACGCTGCGATGCCGCGCCCTCGGTGCGGCACTGACCGGCCTCGTTGCAATGACCGCCGCGCCGGCCTTCGCACAGACCGCCGCCCCCGGCATCGCCCTGCCGGCCGACCTGACGCCCAGCACACCGCAACCGCCGCAGGTCGCGCGCCAGAAGCGCATCGACGAGTGGCTCGCCAAGAAACAGTACGCACAAGCGCTGGCCGAACTCGACAAGGATGTCGCCGCGCAGCCGCGCAACGCGCAGGCCCGCTTCCAGCGCGCCGTGGCCCTGGCCGGCCTGGGCCGCAGCGACGACGCCGTGGTCGCCTTCAGCCAGATGACGCAGGATTTTCCCGAACTGCCCGAGCTGTATCTCAACCTGGCCACGCTCTACGCCGAGCGCGGTGAACTGCTGCGCGCCCGCGAGAGCCTGATCATGGCCACCCGTGTCGCGCCGGAAAACGCGCTTGCCCAGGCCAACCTGGGCGATATCTATGTGCGGCTGGCGGCGCAGTCCTATCAGAATGCGCTCAAGCTGAACCCGAAGAACGCCGCCGCACGCGCGCGGCTCAAGGCCCTGCCCGATCTGCCGGGCGTGCGCGCCGCGCCGTCCAAACCCGCGGCCGAACCGTCCGCCGCCAGCGGCGTAAGCGCCAAGCCGGTCAAGCGCTGAAGACCGGCGCGCGACCGCTCCCGTTTTTCCCACCCCCAAGCTCCCTCAAGATCATGCTCCGTATCCGTTCTCTCTTTGCCGGGCTCGTGTGTGCGCTGGCTGTTTCCGTCAGCGCGGCCGCCGCGCCTGCACAGCGCGTGCAGTTCAAGACGTCGATGGGCAATTTCACCGTCGAGGTGTACCCGGACAAGGCGCCCAAGACCGTCGCCAACTTCCTGCAGTACGTGAAGGACGGCTTCTACAAGGGCACCATCTTCCACCGCGTGATGGACGGCTTCATGATCCAGGGCGGCGACTTCACGCCCGACATGAAGCAGAAGGACACGCGTCCGCCCGTCGAGATCGAATCGAAGAACGGCCTGAAGAACGACAAGTACACCATCGCCATGGCGCGCACCATGGACCCGAACTCCGCCACCGCGCAGTTCTACGTCAACGTGGTCGATAACAACATGCTGAACTACCCGGGCCAGGACGGTTACGGCTATACCGTGTTCGGCAAGGTCGTTGATGGCACCGACACCATCGACAAGATCAAGGGCGTGGAGACCACCACCAAGTTCCCGCACCAGAACGTGCGTGTCAAGCCGGTCTTGATCGAATCGGCCACCCTCGTCACCAAGTAACGCTTTTGCGCATTTCCGCCAAGGAACCCACCATGACCCAAGTCAAGCTGCACACCAACCACGGCGACATCACGCTGGCCCTGGATACCGAGAAGGCACCCAAGTCCGTCGCCAACTTCGTCCACTACGTCAAGAAGGGCCACTACGACGGCACGGTGTTCCACCGCGTCATCAAGGGCTTCATGATCCAGGGCGGCGGCTTCGAGCCGGGCGCCGACATGAAGCAGAAGCCGACCGATGCGCCGATCGACAACGAGGCCAACAACGGCCTGAAGAACGAGCGCGGCTCGATTGCCATGGCGCGCACCAACGATCCGCACTCGGCCACGGCCCAGTTCTTCATCAACACCGTTGACAACGACTTCCTCAACCACACCTCGCCGACGCCGCAAGGCTGGGGCTATGCCGTGTTCGGCAAGGTGACCGAGGGCCTGGACGTGGTCGACAAGATCAGCGCCGTGCGCACCGGCAACCGCGGCTACCACCAGGACGTGCCGCTGGAAGACGTGGTGATCGAAAGCGCCGAAGTGATCGAATGAGCAATGTGGCGACGGCGTCCGCACTGAGGACACCGGTCCGGGTTTCCGGGCCGGTGTTTTTCATTTCGGACCTGCACCTGAGCGCCGGCATGCCCGCCACGGCCGCCGCGTTCGAGCACTTCGTGCGCACGCGGGCGCGCGAGGCCCGCACGCTCATCATCCTGGGCGATTTCTTCGAATACTGGGTCGGCGATGAAGAGCTCGCCGATCCGTTCCACCGGCACATCGCCACGCTGCTCGCCGAACTGGCGCAGGCCGGCACGCGCGTGCTGCTCATGCACGGCAACCGCGATTTCCTGCTGGGCCGGCGCTTCCTGGCGACCGCGCAGGCAACGCTGTTGCCCGATCCGAGCGTGCTGGAAACCGATGGCCGGCGCATCGTGCTGGCCCACGGCGATGCCCTGTGCACGCGCGATGTGGCCTACATGCGGTTCCGCCGCTGTACGCGCAAGCGCTGGGTGCAGCGGCTCTTCCTGGCGATGCCGCTACGCTGGCGGCTGCGGATCGCGCAGAAGATGCGCGCCGACAGCGAAGCCGGCCGTGCCCTGTCCGCCAACGTGGCGGGCGAACCGCGCGCGGCGGCGATGATGGGCGACGTGGCACCCGAGGCGGTGGACGCGCTGTTCAAGACCGCCGGCATCCCGCTCCTGATCCACGGCCATACGCACCACCCGCGCCTGCACCACGAGCCCGGCGGCGAACGCTGGGTCCTCTCCGACTGGGATTTCGACCACGCGCAGCCGCGCGGCAGCTTCCTCAGGCTGCAGGACGGCGTGCTGACGGTCGAGCCGGTGGCGGCATGATCCACCGCCACCGCCCTGCCCTCACTTCAGCATCCGCTTGAGCTCGCTCGCATCGAACGGATCGTTCGGCGAGTTCTCGAGGTGCGCGCCCAAGCGGTCCAGCGCCGTCAGGATGGACTCGATGCGCTCCTGCTGGAGCGCGCTATGGTCGATCAGCCGCTTGAGCGCGAGCGAGACCGGGTCGTCCGCATCCGGTGTGATGCCGTAGGCCGAGAACTCCTGCTTGAGCGCCGGCTGGGCCGCGCCCGGCACATCGCGCTCGATGATGCGGGCGGGGATGCCGACCGCCGTGGCGCCGGCCGGCACCGGCTTGAGCACCACCGCGTTGGAACCGACCCGCGCGCCATCGCCGATCACGAACCCGCCGAGCACCTTGGCGCCCGCGCTGACCACGACACCCTTGCCCAGCGTCGGATGCCGCTTGGCGCCCTTGTAGAGCGAGGTGCCGCCCAGCGTCACGCCCTGGTAGATCGTGCAATCGTCGCCGATCTCGGCGGTCTCGCCGATCACGACGCCCATGCCGTGGTCGATGAACACGCGCCGGCCGACCTGCGCGCCTGGGTGGATCTCGATGCCGGTCAGGAAACGGCCCAGATGCGATAACCACCGGCCCAGCCACTTGAAGCCCGCGTCCCAACACGCATGCGCGGCCCGATGGACGATGATGGCGTGCAGGCCCGGATAGCAAGTCAGCACTTCCCAGCGGCTGCGCGCGGCCGGGTCTCGCTCCATGATGGCGCGGATATCTTCATGAATGCGTGTGAACATCTTGGTCTGTGAAAAAACGGAATATCGATCTGCGCGATGCGCCTGGGGGCAGTGTAAGGCAATCCGTTGCCGTGCTACGGCAAGGGCCTTGGCCGGACACATGCGGAAGAAGCCGCCTGGAAAGCGGCTTGGCGGGAATCACCGACAGTCGTCGGCAGCGCCGGTGGGCGGGGTGGCATCGGCCCGGCGGCCGAGCATGCGCTTGGCGATGCCGCGCAGGATGTTGACCTCCTCGGCCTCCAGCTGCGTGCGGGCGAACAGACGCCGCAGGCGCGGCATCAGTTTCTTCGGCTGGGCCGGATCGAGAAAGCCGATCTCGACCAGAGCGCGCTCCAGGTGCGCGAACATGCCGTCGATCTGCTCGGCGGTGGCCGGCTCGCCGACGAAGCCGACGCCGTCGACGCGGGTATCGCCCGTACCGGTATCGGCCAGCAGCGCCATGCGCACTTCATACGCGATCAGTTGCACCGCCTGCGACAGGTTGAGCGACGCATAGGCCGGATTGGCGGGGATATGCGTGACGACATGGCAGCGCTCCACCACCTCGTTCGGCAGGCCAAAGCGCTCGTTGCCGAAGACGAAGGCGACCGTCGCCCCCGGCGAAGCCAGCAAGGCCGCCACTTCTTGCGCCGCGGCGCGCGGGCCGATGCGGCGCGGGCCGAACTCGCGCGGACGCGCCGTCAGCGCAATGGCCAGCGAAACCCCGGCCAGCGCCTCGCCGAAGTCGTCGACGACCCTGGCACTGGCGAGCACGTCGTCGGCGCCGCTTGCCATGGCAACGGCATCGGGATGCGACTGCGCATCGGGCTCGCGCGGACGCACCAGCGCAAAGCCACCGGGCTCGCCGAATCCCATGGTTTTCAGCGCGCGTGCCGTCGAGCCGACATTGCCGGGATGGCTCGTTTCCACCAGCACAAAGCGGCAACGGGCGGCACGTTGCCGCAAGGCGTCGTTGTCGCGGGCTGGAGCGGTTTCCAAGGCGCGGGAGGCGGGGTTCATATACAATACGGCCACTCTTTTGGCGGCGGGATCGTGCCCGCCGTTCGTTCTTCCACAATTCGCTGTGTTGTTCGCCTGACGCGCGATCCGCGCCAGGCGCGGAGATCCGTCATGCATCCGATGCTCAATATCGCCGTCAAGGCCGCCCGCAAGGCCGGGACTGTCATCAATCGCGCCACGCTCCAGGGCGACTCCCGGCAAATCGAGCGCAAACAACACAACGATTTCGTCACCGATGTCGACCACGCGGCGGAAGCCACGATCATCGAGATCATCAAGACAGCGTATCCGGATCACGCGATTCTAGCGGAAGAGTCCGGCCAGTCCTGGGCCGACGGCGAAACCGCCAGCGAAAACGTCTGGGTCATCGACCCGCTGGACGGCACCACCAACTTCATCCACGGCTTCCCGCAATACGCGGTGTCGATCGCGCTGATGCAGCGCAATGTCGTCACCCAGGCCGTGGTCTACGATCCGACCCGCGACGAGCTGTTCACCGCCTCCAAAGGCGCGGGCGCCTTCCTCAACAACCGCCGCATCCGCGTCACGCGCCGCGACAAGCTAGCCGACTGCCTGGTCGGCACCGGCTTCCCCTACCGCGACATGGAAGGCCTAGGCGACTACGTCAAGCTGTTCGCCACCATGACCGAGAACTGCGCCGGCCTGCGCCGCCCGGGTGCCGCCGCGCTGGACCTCGCCTACGTGGCCTGCGGCCGCCTCGACGGCTTCTTCGAGCAGGGCCTCAATGCGTGGGACATGGCGGCGGGCTCGCTGCTGGTCACCGAGGCCGGCGGCCTGGTGGGCAACTACTGCGGCGAGGCCGGCTACCTGGACCAGGGCGAGATCCTGGCCGGCACCCCGAAGGCGTTCGTGCAGATGATCAAGCTGACCACGCCGTTCTCGCGCTCGCAGGCCGTGGCCTGATCGCACCTCGCCCTATCGATGGAGCCCGCTGGAAAGCGGGCTTTTTTATTGCGCGTCGGCCGGCGCGGCGCTCACCACCACCAGCGCCTGCTCCTCCCCCACCGACCGCGTGCGATGCGGAATCCGTGCATCGAATACCACCGCATCCCCCGCGGCCAGCCGCACGGTCTGCCCGGCGAAGGCGATCTCGACCTCGCCACGATGCACGAACAGCATCTCCTCGCCCTCGTGCTCCTTGAACGGCGAGGCGCTGAAATCGGCCGGCGGATAGATCATGAACGGCAGTAGCACCTTGCCGCCGCGCTGGATCGCGATGCCCTCGTAGCGCGGCTGCGCGCCGGGCACACCCGCGGCGGCACGCTCGCCCGCGCGGACCACGGTGATGGCCGAGGCCACGGCGGGTTCGCCGAACAGGTCTTCTGCGGGCACGCCGAGCGCCCGGGCCAGCTTCATCGCCACGGCAATCGACGGCACCGACAGGCCACGCTCGACCTTGGACAGGTAGCTCTTGGTCAGGCCGGTGCGTTCGGCCAGCACTTCCAGTGTCCAGCCGCGATCCTTGCGCAGCGGTTTGAGACGGGCGGTCATCGGTCTATGGGTGTCATGACGGTTTCGACAATTGTCACATAGAACACCCTGTGTCATACAATGCGGACGTCCCTGTCCCGCCTGTGCCGATCATGAAAACCGCGCTCGCCCTGCGTCATGTCCCGTTCGAGCATCTGGGCGCCCTGGCGTCGCTGCTGCTCGGGCGCGGCTACACCCTGCACACGCTCGACGCCGGCGTCCAGCCGCTGCCGGCCGAGGCGCTGGCCGCGGCGGACCTGGTGGTGGTGCTGGGCGGCCCCATCGGCGCCTTCGATGACGATCGCTACCCGTTCCTGCGTGAGGAAACCGACGCCATCGCGCGACGGCTGGCGGCGCGCAAGCCACTGCTCGGCATCTGCCTGGGCGCGCAGCTGATGGCGCGTGCGCTGGGTGCCACCGTGGCGCCGATGGGCGTCAAGGAGATCGGCTTCGCACCGGTGACGCTGACGGCCGAGGGCGCGGCCTCCCCGCTCGCGCCGCTGGCCGACGGCACACCCGTGCTGCATTGGCATGGGGACCGGTTCGACCTGCCGACCGGCGCGACGCGGCTGGCGTCCACGCCGGTCTGCGCGGAGCAGGCATTTGCCCTGGGCGACCACGCGCTCGGCCTGCAATTCCACCTGGAGGCCGACCTGCGCGAACTCGAGGCCTGGCTGATCGGGCATGCGTCCGAGCTGGCCGCGGCGGGCATCGACCCGCGCACGCTGCGCGCCCAGGCGCCCGCGCTGGCCGCTGGACTGGCGCAGCGCGCCCACGACGTCTTCACCGTGTGGCTGGATCGCGCAGAGGCCCACGCCGCACGGTGCGCCGCATGACGACGCTGCCCGGCCCCCTCCGCATCGAGGCCCTTCTGACCGGCCGGGCGGTCGGCTACACCCGCCCCGGCTCGCGCAGCGCCATCGACAAACGGCCGGTGGCCGGCGCCGTGCGGATCGGCCCCGACGGCATCGTCGGCGACGAGCAGGGCGACCTGCGTGTGCACGGAGGGCCCGACAAGGCGATCCACCACTACCCGTTCGACCACTATCCGGCCTGGCAGGCCGACCTTGGCGCGCACCCGCTGCTGGCACAGCCCGGCGCGTTCGGCGAGAACCTCAGCACGCAAGGCCTCACCGAGGCCGACATCTGCATCGGCGACCGGCTGCGCGCGGGCGAGGTGGTGCTGGAGGTTTCGCAGCTGCGCCAGCCCTGCTGGAAGCTCAACGACCGCTTCGCGCTGCGCGACATGGCCCGCCGCGTGCAACAGACCGGCCGCACGGGCTGGTACTACCGGGTGCTGCAAGGAGGCACGCTGCGCGCGGGCGACAGGCTCGCGTGGATCGAACGCCCGTGGCCGCAGTGGCCGCTGGCACGCGTGCTCGATGTGCTCTACCGGAACATGCTCGACGCGGAGGCGCTCGGCGACATGCTGGCGCTACCGCTCACACCGTCGTGGCGCAAGCTGGTGGAGAACCGGCTGGCACGCGGCGAGGTGGAACGCTGGGACAAACGGATCGAAGGCCCGGCGCACGCTCCCCTGGGCCGCGCGCCGGACGCCTGATCAGACGATCAGAAGGTTTCCCAATCGCCGTCCGAGCCGGCGGCAGCGGCCAGCGGCTGGGCCTTGACCGGCACGGCAGCGGTCGCGGTAGCCGGCGCGACGGCCTTGGCCTTGGGTTCACGCTTGCGCACGACCGGGCGCGGCGGTTTGGCAGCCGGCTTCACCGCGGCCACCGGTGCGGCCTGCACCGGCTTGGGCGCGGCGGCAACAACCGCGCCGTCCGCCCCGTCCAGCCGGAACTGGGCCACCACTTGCGTCAGGTTCTGCGACTGCTCTTCCAGCGACTGCGCCGCGGCCGCGGCCTGCTCGACCAGCGCGGCGTTCTGCTGCGTCACCTGCTCCATCTCCGACACCGCCTGGCTGATCTGCAGGATGCCCTGCGTCTGCTCGGCCGAGGCGGCGGCGATGTCCTCGACGATGTTGGCGACACGGCGCACCGCGTCCACCGTCTCGGTCATGGTCGAACCCGCCTGTGCCACCAGCGTATTGCCGGCCTGCACGCGGTCGACCGAGGCATCGATCAGGTCCTAGATCTCCTTGGCGGCGGCCGCGCTGCGCTGGGCCAGCGCCCGCACCTCGCCGGCCACCACGGCAAAGCCCCGCCCCTGCTCGCCGGCGCGGGCGGCTTCCACCGCCGCATTGAGCGCCAGGATATTGGTCTGGAAGGCGATGCCGTCGATCACGCCGATGATGTCGGCCATCTTGCGTGAGCTGGCGCTGATCTCGTCCATGGTCGAGACCACGCCCCGCACCACCTCGCCGCCGCGCGAAGCGAGGTCGGCCGCGCTGGCCGCGAGCTCGCTGGCCTGCCGGGCGCTCTCGGAGTTGTTGGTGACGGTGGAGGTCATCTGCTCCATGCTGGCGGCCGTCTTCTCCAGCGACGCCGACTGCTGCTCGGTCCGCGACGACAGATCGAGGTTGCCGCTGGCGATCTCGTGCGCGCCGGTGTTGACCGCATCCGAGCTGCTGCGCACCTGGCGCACCGTCTGCAGCAGGCTGGCGCGCATGCGGGCCACGGCCGACAGCAAACGGCCCAGTTCATTGCGCCCGCCTTCCTTCACCTGCACCGACAGATCGCCCTCGGCCACGCGCGTCAGTACATCCACCGCGTCGTTGAGCGGCGTCACCACGAACGCCTTGAGCGCGTAGTGCACGGCGGCAATCAACACCAGTGCCATGACGATGCCAAAGATCACGAACTTGACGATCAGGCCGTAGCGTGCCCGCCCGCTGTCAGTCTCTTCCTGGGCCAGTTGGCTGCTGAGCTTCTGGAACCGTTCGATCTCGACCGACCAGGCCGCCCCCGATGCGGTGACGTCCTTGGTGTTGATGGTGGCGTAAGCGGCCGCATCGCTGGCGCGCAGGGTGGCCATGGCGCGCTGCACCGCGTCGGCGTGCGCCTGCGCGGCCTGGGCGATCGCCTGGCGCAGCGCTTCGTCCATGCCTTCGATGGCCGGTGCGCTCTTGAAGGCATCGAGCTGGGCGAGCGATTTCTTGAAGCCCGCCTCGGCGCTCTCGAGCACGTTGGACGGCAAGGGGGCGCCGGGATTTTCACGCAGCATGCCATAGACGCGCGCCAGCCCGGTGCGGGCGCGCATCATGTCCTTGTAGGCGTCGTTGAGCAGCATGCTGCGCGCCGAGATGGCATGCACGCGCTCGGTCGATACGTTGGCCGTGCCCAGAGCCAGCACGCCCACTACCGCGCCCACCACGATCATCAGTGCAAAGGTCACCAGAATCGCCAGCAGGCCGGCGCGCACGCTGGTGTTTTTCAGGAAGCGTTCCACAGTTGTCTCCGGAGGCCGGCCCGCGTTCCAGGGTGCGGGGCCGGGGTCAGGCAGGCGCGTCGCCGCGCCGGAAAAATCAGAAGGTTTCCCAGTCGGCATCGTCGCCGGCCGCCACCAGCGGCTGGGACTTGGGCTTGGGCGATGCGGCCGGCACCGGGGCAGGCGCGGCGTCCGGCTTGGCCGCGCGCTTGGCGAGCACCGGCGCCTTGCGCGGCTGCAGCTTGGGCCTGGCGGCCTCGGGGCTGGGCTTGACCGGCTCACGGCGCACCGCCCGGGCCTGCACGGCCACGGGTGCGACCGGCCCGGCCTCGACAGCCGTGGGGGCCGGCGGCGCGATCGTCGGCTCGACCTTGGCAACCACGCTGCGCACCGCCGGCATCGTGGGGTCGAGGCGAAACTGCGCCACGACCTGCGTCAGGCTGTCGGCCTGCTCCTGCTGCGATTGCGCCGCGGCGGCGGCCTGCTCCACCAGCGCAGCATTCTGCTGGGTGGCATCGTCCAGTTGCGTCACGGCATGGCTCACTTCTTCGATGCCCGAGCGCTGCTCCTGGCTCGCGGCGGTGATCTCGCCGACGATGTCCGTCACGCGCCTGACGCTGGCGACGATCTCGCGCATGGTCGTGCCGGCTTCTTCCACCAGGGCACTGCCGGCATCCACGTTGGTCACGGAGTCGTCGATCAGCGCCTTGATCTCCTTGGCCGCGGTGGCACTGCGCTGCGCCAGGCTGCGCACCTCGCCGGCCACCACGGCAAAGCCGCGGCCCTGCTCGCCCGCGCGCGCCGCTTCCACGGCGGCGTTGAGCGCCAGGATGTTGGTCTGGAAAGCGATCCCGTCGATCACGCCGATGATGTCGACGATCTTGCGCGACGACGCGTTGATCGAGCCCATTGTGTCGACCACGCGGGACACCACATCGCCGCCCCGCACCGCCACGTCGGAGGCGGACACGGCCAACTGGTTGGCCTGGTTGGCGTTGTCGGCGTTCTGCTGCACGGTCGACATCAGCTCTTCCATAGCCGAGGCGGTCTCTTCGAGCGAGCTCGCCTGCTGCTCGGTGCGCGAGGACAGGTCCAGGTTCCCGCTGGCAATCTCGCGGGTCGCCGTGCCGATGGTCTCCGATGCCCCCTTGATGCGGCCGATGGTCTGTACCAGCGCACCGCGCATGCGGCCCATGGCGTAGAGCAGGCTGTCGCGGTCATCCGGCCGGGTGGCGATCTCGACGCTCAGGTCGCCGCCGGCGATGCGGTTGGCGACCTCCGCCGCATAGGCCGGGTCCCCGCCCAGCGTGCGCTGCAGGCCGCGGTTGGCCACGCCGGCCAGCACCACCAGCACGGTGCCCGCCAGCAACAGCAGGCCGCCGGCCTCGTACAGCGACGTCATGAACGCGGCGTTGATGTCATCCATGTAGGCACCGGTCGAAAACACCCAGTCCCACGGCTCGTAGCGCTGCGCGTAAGCCGTCTTGGGCACCTGCTCCGTCCCGCCGACGTGCGGCCAGACGTAGCTGGTGAAGCCGCCGCTGGGCTGCCTGGCGGCGCTGGTGAGGTTGACATAGACGCTGTTGCCCTGCGCGTCCTTGAAACCGGTCTGGTCCTTGCCGATGAATTCGGGCTTGATCGGGTGCATCACCACCACGTTGTCGGAACGGGTGATGGTGAAGTAGCCATCCTTGTCGTAGCGCAGCGAGCGGAAGCGGTCCAGCGCCTGCTTCTGGGCCGCCTCCCTGGTCAGGATGCCGCCGCGGACCAGGTCGTCGTACTGCTTGACCAGGTTGAGCGCCATGCTGGTCACGCTGACCAGGTTGTTCTTGCGCTCCTCGATGCGAATCCCGCGCGCCTGATAGGCATTGAACACCGACATCAGCGTCAGCGCGATCAGGCTGAACGCCAGCGGCAGCCAGAGCTTCTGGCGGAAGCTGAGCTTGCTCATTCCAAGGTCTCCGTACGCGGAAACACCCCATGGCGTGCACGAGGCGTCCCTCCATGTTTTTCAGGGCTCCGGACTGTCTATCGGCAGCTTGCGCCCAGACCTTGAGCCGCCCCCAATCACGTCGGGGGTGCGGTCAATCCCCGTCGGGAGCGATGCCGAGGCCGGAAGCGGGCATCCTGAAGATGCCGTTCATTGCGTTTCCTGGCGTTCTGCGTTGAATCCAGGCCCCACCCGGGGCCGGACCGTCTGGGCGCGGGCCGATGCCGCCCCGGGCCCCGGCCATGCCCAGGTTGAACGCGGCGACGTTCAGGCCCGGCGCCCCTGTCCACGGCCCGCGGCGTGAAGCGCTCCGTCTGTGATTTTGTCGAAACCCGCCTGGCACGGGCCGAATGAGGTGAAACCCCATCGCGGCTGTGCAACAATTGCGCGATTGAACACCCTCCGCGCGCGACCGATCGATCGCGTGCCACGCATTCGACACCGCATGGCTGAACACTCCGCACCGACTCTGGAGATCGACCCGAAATACGGCCCCTTCGACAAGCACACGCCGATGATGCAGCAATATCTCAAGCTGAAATCGGCGCATCCCCACACGCTTGTCTTCTACCGGATGGGCGACTTCTACGAACTGTTCTTCGAAGACGCCGAAAAGGCCGCGCGCCTGCTCGACATCACGCTGACCTCGCGCGGCACCACCAACGGCCTGCCGATCCGCATGGCCGGCGTGCCGTTCCACGCGGTCGAGCAATACCTGGCCAAGCTGGTCAAGCTGGGCGAATCGGTTGCCATCTGCGAACAGATCGGCGACCCGGCCACCACCAAGGGCCCGGTCGAGCGCAAGGTCGTGCGTGTGGTCACGCCCGGCACGCTGACCGATGCGGCACTGCTGTCCGACAAGGTCAACAACCACCTGCTCGCCATCGCGCAGATCCCGAGCAAGCGCGGCGCCGCGCCGCTGGTCGGCCTGGCATGGCTCAACCTCGTCGGCGGCGAACTGCGGCTGATGGAGTGCAGCGCGGAACAGCTCGACCGCGAGCTCGAGCGCATCCGCCCCGCCGAAGTGCTGGCCGATGACGCCACGCTCAACGCCATCGCCTACGACGTCGCCCGCACGCGCCTGCCGGACTGGCACTTCGACGTGGAGGCCGGCACGCGCCGCCTGCGCGAGCAACTGGGCGTGGCCAGCCTGGTTGCCTTCGGCGGCGAGACGCTGACGGCCGCGCTGGCCGCCGCCGGTGCCCTGCTGAACTACGCCGCCGCCACGCAGGGCCAGTCGCTGCGCCACGTGATCGGCCTGACGGTCGAGCACGAGAGCGAATTCATCGGCCTGGACACCGCCACCCGCCGCAACCTGGAGCTGACCGAGACCCTGCGCGGACAGGAATCGCCGACGCTGTTCTCGCTGCTCGACACCTGCGCCACCAGCATGGGCAGCCGCCTGCTGCGCCACTGGCTGCACCATCCGCTGCGCGACCGCGCGGTGCCGCAGGCGCGCCAGCAGGCCATCGAGGTGCTGCTGGCCGGCGACTGGCAAAGCCTGCGCGGCACGCTGCGCACGCTGTCGGACGTGGAACGCATCACCGGCCGGCTCGCGCTGCTGTCGGCCCGTCCGCGCGACCTGTCCTCGCTGCGCGATACCCTGGCGCGCCTGCCGGAAGTGCGCGACCAACTGCCGCAAAGCGATGCCGCGCAGCTGCTGGACGATCTGCATGCCGACCTCGCCATCCCCGAAGACGCCCACGCGCTGCTGCAGCACGCGGTGATGGCCGAGCCGGCGGCCATGGTCCGCGATGGCGGCGTCATCGCGCGCGGCTACGATGCGGACCTCGACGAACTGCGCGACATCTCCGAGAACTGCGGCCAGTTCCTGGTCGACCTGGAAGCGCGCGAGCGCGAGCGCACCGGCATCGCCAACCTGCGCGTCGAATACAACCGCGTGCACGGCTTCTACATCGAAGTCACCAACGGCCAGGCCGCCAAGGTGCCCGACGACTACCGCCGCCGCCAGACGCTGAAGAACGCCGAGCGCTATATCACGCCCGAGCTGAAGGCGTTCGAAGACAAGGCGCTCTCCGCCCAGGACCGCGCCCTGTCGCGCGAGAAATACCTGTACGAAGACCTGCTGCAAAAGCTGCTGCCGCACTTGCCCGCCTTCAAGCGCATCGCCGCCGCGCTGGCGCAGGCGGACGTGCTGGCGACGCTGGCCGAGCGCGCCCACGCGCTATCGTGGTCGCGCCCGGCCCTGACGGATGCGCCGGGCATCGAACTGATCCGCGCGCGCCATCCCGTGGTCGAACAACAGGTCGAGCAATTCGTCGCCAACGACTGCGCGCTCCAGGAAACGCGCAAGCTGCTGCTGATCACCGGCCCGAACATGGGCGGTAAATCGACCTTCATGCGCCAGACCGCGCTGGCCGTGCTGCTCGCCTACGTGGGCGCCTTCGTGCCGGCCGACGCCGCCACCATCGGCCCGATCGACCGCATCTTCACGCGCATCGGCGCCGCGGACGACCTCGCCGGCGGGCGCTCGACCTTCATGGTGGAGATGACCGAAGCCGCCGCCATCCTGCACCGCGCCACGCCCAACAGCCTGGTACTGATGGACGAGATCGGCCGCGGCACCAGCACCTTCGACGGACTGGCCCTGGCCTGGGCGATCGCGCGCCACCTGCTGTCGCACAACCGCAGTCACACGCTGTTCGCCACGCACTACTTCGAGCTGACGCAACTGCCGCAGGAATTCGCGCAAGCGGCCAACGTGCACCTGTCGGCGGTCGAGCACGGCGACAGCATCGTCTTCCTGCATGCCGTGCAGGAAGGCCCGGCCAGCCAGAGCTACGGCCTGCAAGTGGCGCAGCTCGCCGGCGTGCCGCAGCCGGTCATCCGCGCCGCGCGCAAGCGGCTGGCCTGGCTGGAGCAGCATTCGGCCGATACCGGCGCCACACCGCAGCTCGACCTGTTCGCCCTGCCCAGCGACCCATCCGATGACGATACGGCCGAAGCCGCCGCGCCCGTCGCGTCGAGCGCCCTCACCGAGGCACTCGCCGGCATCGCCCCGGACGACATGACGCCGCGCGAAGCGCTCGACGCGCTGTACCGGCTTAAGGCGCTGTCGGACGCGTCCGCGTGATGGTCCGGCCCGGCGCGATTTTCCGTGTGCTGCGCGGCATCGCCGTCATGCTGGCCATGCTGGCCGCGACGGCGGCTCCCGCCACGGCCAAGGGGCGCGCCACGGCAACGCCCGGCGCGCCTGCCGGCTTCACCTTCGCCGTGATCGGCAACGTGCCGGAGCGGCCCGAAGACGTCGCCCCCACCCGCGCGCTGCTCGACGCCATCGACATCGAGCGCCCCGCCTTCGTCGTCCACCTCGGCAACCTCAAGGGCCGGGACGAATCCTGCACCGACAGCCTGCTGGAAGAGCGCCACGACCTGCTCGACGGCATGATCACGCCGCTCATCTACATCCCCGGCGACCACGACTGGAGCGACTGCGGGCGCCCCGCCGCCGGCCGCTTCGACCCCGTCGAGCGCCTGTTGCGGCTGCGCGATCTGTTCTACCCCGACGACAACACGCTCGGCCAGCGGACCATGACGGTGATGCGCCAGTCCGACCAGGCCAAGTTCCGCAGCTACCGCGAAAACGCGCGCAGGGAAACCGGCGGCGTCCTGTTCGTCACGCTCAACGTGCCCGGCGACAACAACAACTACAAGACCGCAGGCGGCCGCAACGGCGAATACGAAGACCGCCTTGAAGCCAACCGGCAGTGGCTTGCGCGCACGTTCGCCATCGCACGCCAGCGCAAGCTGCAGGGCATGGTGATCATGATGCAGGCCGACCCCCTGTTCGAAGACGGCTGGGAACGCCGCCGCGCGCCCAACCTGCTCGACGGCCTGCTGCGCCGCCGACCGCACGACGGCTACCTCGCACTCAAGCGCCAGCTGCGCACCCTCGCCCGCGGGTACGACGGTGCCGTGCTGCTGATCCACGGCGCCACCAGCCAGAGCTTCCTGCTCGACCGCCCGCTCAAGGACGAAGACGGCCGCCCGGATCCGCATGTGATGCGCGCCCGCACGTTCGGCTCGCCAACGCTGGACCAGTGGCTGGAAGTCTCCGTCACGCCGGGCACCGCGCCACTGTTCCACATCCGCGCCCGCCGCCTGGCCAGCGACTCCGCCCCATCCACGCCAGTGCAATGAAAAACGGGAGCCGAAGCTCCCGTTCCATTGTGTTACCTCGTAACACGCCGATCTGTCAGTGCAGCGTGCGCGGCGGCTCCTCATCGTCTTCATCGGCCACCTCAAGACCGTTCTCGCCGTGCACGTGCCCGTGCTCGATCTCCTCGGCGGTGGCTTCGCGCACGTCGGTCACGCGCAGCTCGAAGCGCAGCGCCATGCCGGCCAGCGGATGGTTGCCGTCCAGCACGACCTTGTCTTCGGCCACATCGGTGACGGTGTAGATGATGGCGTCTTCCTCCTCGCCATCCTCCTGCACGCCCTCGAACTGCATGCCGACTTCCAGCGGCTCGGGGAAACGGTCACGCGGCTCGACCTTGATCAGGTCCTGGTCGTATTCGCCTAAGGCATCGTCCGGCTCCAGTTGCAGCTTCGTCTCGAAGCCTTGCTCATGGCCGTCCAGCGCTTCCTCGATCTTGGGGAACGTGCCATCATAGCCGCCGTGCAAATACACCATCGGCTCATCGGATTCCTCGATGACGTTGCCCTGCGAGTCGGACAGTTTATAAGCCACCGACACCACGGTATTCTTCGCGATTTTCAATTGCGCACTCCATGAACGAACTCCCATTATACGCCGCCGACCACGGTGTCCAACCCGGCCTGGCGGCGGGACGGGCCGCGCAGTTGCTGGGCGGGCTGTCGCCGCGCGATTTCATGCGCACGCACTGGCAAAAGACGCCCCTGTTGATCCGCCAGGCGCTGTCGCCCGAAGACATGCGTGCGCTGCACTTCCCATTATCGCCCGACGCGCTGATCAAGCTGGCCAAGCGCGAGGATGTCGAATCCCGCCTGATCGCCCAGACACGCGGGCGCTGGACCTTCAACCACGGCCCGTTCAACGAGCGTCCGCTGCCATCGCGCAAGGCCCGCAACTGGACGCTGCTGGTGCAGGGCGTCAACCTGGTCGAGCCCGCAGTCGAGGCACTGATGCAGCGTTTCCGCTTCATCCCCGACGCACGCCTGGACGACGTGATGATCAGCTACGCCACCGACGGCGGCGGTGTCCGCCCGCACTTCGATTCGTACGATGTGTTCCTGCTCCAGGCGCACGGCCGGCGACGCTGGCGGATCTCGTCGCAGAACGACCTCACGCTGGTGCCCGACCTGCCGCTGAAGATTCTCGCCAACTTCACGCCCGAGGAAGAGTTCGTCCTGGAGCCGGGCGACATGCTCTACCTGCCGCCGCACTACGCGCACGATGGCGTGGCCGAGGGCGATTGCATGACGTACTCGATCGGCTTCCGCTCGCCGTCCTATCGCGAACTGGCCGGCCACTTCCTCGGCTTCCTGTCGCAGACGCTCGAAGACAACCCCGACTTCGAAGGCCGCTACACCGACCCGGACCAGAAACCCGCCGAGCGCCCCGGCGAACTGCCCGCCGCCATGGTCCGCGCCCTGGCACAGAAGCTCAATGCACTGCGCTGGACGCCCGAACTGGTCGGCGAATTCCTGGGCGCCTACCTGACCGAACCCAAGGACCACGTGGAGTTCGTCACGCAGCCGCGCCTGTCGCTGGCCCGCTTCACTGCCCGTGCACGCAAGGAAGGGATCGCGCTCGACGCGCGCACGCAAGCGCTTTACGATGCGCAGCGCTTCTGGATCAACGGCGATACATTCGAGCCCCCGGCGGGTGCGCTGCTTGCGTGGCTGTCCGCGTTGTCGGACCAGCGCGGGGCAAGTGCGGAAGCGGTGGATGCCGCCACCGATCTGCCCGACCTGATGGACACCCTGCATGCATGGTACGAAGAAGGCTGGCTGCAGCTCGCCGGACCCGGCGCGCATTGAAACACATCGTTACAAAAGCGCGTGAATCAAGACTGCAGCGGGTGGCCCTGCGCTACACAGGGTAGGTAAAGGCCGCTATAATCCGACGCTAGCTTGCAGTGCGAGCAGCCGCCCGTGCGGCTTGGCTGCGGGCACATAAGAAGTGTCGTGTTGTAGAGCGATAATTAGCGCTAATTATTCATCGCCCTTTCTGTTGTTTCGCTTTCCATAGTCAAGGATCGAAAAAATGAAAAAGTCTCTCCTGATCGCTTCGCTGATGGCTGCCGTGGCTCTGGCTGCTTGCGGTAAGAAGGAAGAAGCTGCTGCTCCGGCCGCCGCTCCGGAAGCTTCGGCCCCGGCCGCCGCTCCGGCTGCTGCTGCTCCGGCCGCTTCGGAAGCCGCTGCCGCTTCGGCTCCGGCCGCTGCTGCTCCGGCCGCTTCGGACGCCGCTGCTGCCGCTCCGGCTCCGGCCGCTGCCGCCGCTTCGGACGCCGCTGCCTCGGCTCCGGCTGCCAAGCAATAATCGCGTTTCTCGCGAGACGGAAAAGCCGACCTTCGGGTCGGCTTTTTTCATGGGTGAACGGCATGCACCTGCTGACAATTCACCCGATCGCCACACAAAGTTGTTTCTGAATCTTACAAGGCAGCCGGCCCTCGCTCAGACGGTGTGCCAGCCAAGCCCTTCGTCCTGATCCGCGATCGGCACATCGCCCGCGGCAACGCCCAGCGCCGACGCAATCGCCGTCGCCGCCAGCACGGGTGTGTTGTTCTGCTTGGAAAGATGCGCGGCCACCACGGTATGTAGACCGTCGTGCCGAACGCGCGCCAGGATCGCCGCCGCGATGTCATTGGCCAGGTGGCCGAAGTCTCCGCCGATCCGCTGCTTCAATGACCACGGATACACTGAGTTGGCCAGCATCTCGCGGTCGTGATTGCATTCGAGCACGAACGCATGCAGATCGGTCAGGTGCCCGCACAGGTACTCCGTCGACATGCCGGCGTCCGTCAGCACGCCGAGGCGCCGCGCACCATCGTCGAAGATGAACTGCAAGGGCTCGCGCGCGTCGTGCGGCCCGGTGTAGGGAAGGATCCGCAGATCGCCGATGCTGAAGACATCGTCGGCACGGCAGAAACGGATGGCGGCCCGGTCGGCGCCGCGCAGCGACGCCGTGGCGCGACACGTGCCGTGACTGGTCCAGACAGGAACGTTGTATTTAGCGGCGAACGCATAGGCGCTGCCGACGTGGTCGCCATGCTCGTGCGTGACGAGAATGGCGTTGAGGGACTCCGGCGCGCAGCCCAGGCGTTCGAGCCGGCGCACGGTCTCGCGGATGCCGAATCCGCAATCGAGCAGGATGCGCGTGCTCGTCGTTCCATCGCTGGATTCGACGAGCAGCGCGTTGCCATCGCTACCGCTGCCTAGTACTACAGCCGTAGCTCAAAATGGCGGAGCACATCCCCGCGCCCGGTAGTGACACTGCTGAGCGCGCCACTGATGCGCGCGCCGCCATCGCGACCATGCCAGCAC
>CAKKOY010000022.1 GCA_919592095.1 Ralstonia syzygii subsp. syzygii
AGACGACAATCTACGCAGCCAGCCGGATTGTTTACCGCGCCATCTGCCCAGACCGTTGCGCGTAAACGTCATCATGCCGCGCGCGGGCGACCGGATTTATGCAACAACGCCCGGCTATGGCGTCCGAAGATCAGCGGGTTTCGTAGGATATTGCCCATCCGGGATTCAAAGGCCATTCATCCGGAAATCAAAGCCGCTTTACTCTGGACCTGGTGCGCCAGCTGCACACCGATCATCCCGCCGTGCGGGTCCTGGTGCTCACCATGCATGCCGAAGAACAGTATGTGGCCCGGGCCTTCCGCGCCGGCGCCGCGGCCTATCTGACCAAGGAGAGCGCGGCGACCGAGCTCGTCTGTGCGCTGACCAAGGTGGCGCAGGGCGGTACCTACGTGAGCCCCGCCATGGCCGAGAAGCTCGCGCACAGCCTGCACGAAGACAGCCAGATCGCCGCCCACACGCGGCTGTCTGACCGCGAGATGGAGGTCTACCGGCGCCTGGTGCGCGGCGAGCCGCTCACCGAGATCGCCGCCAGCCTGTGTGTCAGCGCCAAGACGGTGAGCACCTACAAGATGCAGCTGATGGCCAAGCTGCAGCTGCCCAGTGAAGCCGCCCTGGTGCGCTACGCGATCCGCAACCAGCTGTTCGCCGACGACGACACGCTGTAGCGCGCATCGGCTCTTGATCTGGTGCAAGGCAAGTCCTGGCGCGCGTGCCACGATGGATGTGTGGGCCGGATCGGCCACGCATCAGGAGACCGCCATGAGTCAACTCAGGCACTACGACCCGTTCGCCATCGAACCGGTGAACGACATGTTCCAGAGCATCCTGCGATCGTTTCGCGGCAACATGGACAGCGGGCTGCCGTTCAAGGTCGATGTGACCGAATCGGACACCGCGTACAGCGTGGTTGCCGAAATTCCCGGCGCGAAGAAGGACGACATCGAAGTCACCGTGGACCGCGGCACCGTCATGATCGCGGCCAAGGTGGAGCGCACGTCGGAGCAGAAGGAAGGGGCGCGCGTGCTGCGCAGCGAACGCTACAGCGGCGCCATGCAGCGGATGTTCACCCTCGACGCCAGCATCGACGAAAGCAAGGTCGACGCAACCTACGAGAACGGGCTGTTGCGCGTGACGTTGCCCAAGAAAGAGGCTTCGCCGCAGCAGCGCGTTCCCATCCGCTGATCGCAGCGTCCCCTTGGGGGGCGTCGCTATGCGATACCGGTCGCCGTCACGCACATCAGGCGCCGGTCCGGGCTGCCTGGCGCGCCATTTCCACGCCCTTGTTGGCCAGCGCGTCGGCGTGCTCGTTGCCGGGGTGGCCCGCGTGGCCCTTGACCCAGTGCCAGCTCACCTCGTGCGCGGTCACCAGTTCATCGAGCGTGCGCCACAGGTCGTCGTTCTTCACAGGTTTCTTGTCGGCGGTCTTCCAGCCGCGCGCCTTCCAGCCCGCCAGCCATTCGCTGATGCCTTTCTGCACGTATTGCGAATCGGTGTAGACCTTGACCCGGCACGGCCGCTTGAGCGCACGGAAGGCTTCGATGACGGCCATCAGCTCCATGCGGTTGTTGGTGGTGACGGCCTCGCCGCCGAACAGCTCTTTTTCGTGGCCGCCCGAGACCAGCACGGTGCCCCAGCCGCCGAGGCCTGGGTTGCCCTTGCATGCGCCATCGGAATAGACAGTGACTTCCTGCATGAAAACAATGGGTGATAGGTGAGAGGTGAGGGGATACCGCGGGCCCGGCTCAGGCGCCGGACCTGCCGTTGCGCGCGGCGGCGGGCGGTGTCTTGGTGGTGTGCGAGCCCGATGGCGTGGCCACCGGTGTGCCGGCCGGCACCAGCGCCGGCGACTTGCGCGTCTTCCACGCCGGTCCGACCAGCCGCGTGCCGCGCACGCGCTTGACCGCCTGCAGCATGTAGACGGCCCCGAAGATCGGCCACCAGCGGTCGCCGGCCTTTTCCATGAAGGCCGTGCGCTGCAGCCATTTGTCGGTGCGGTTGGGCGGGCAGTAGCAGCCGAAGCGGCCGCGCACGATATCAAATCCGAGCAGCTTGAGCCAGTCCTTGAGCCGCGTGAAGGCAATCATCTGGCTCTGCGCCGGCAGGAACGATGCCGTTCCCAGCCGCCGCATGCCCTGGCGCATGCCCCACAGGCTCAGCGGGTTGAAGCCCGTGATGATGAGCCGGCCCTCGGGCATCAGCACGCGCGCCACCTCGCGCAGTACTTCGTGCGGGTCGTCGGTGAACTCCAGCACATGGGGCAGTGCGACCAGGTCGATGCTCTGCGAGGCGAACGGCAACTCGTCGTAGCGGCAGATCACGCGCGGTGTGGCCTGGCGCAGCGGCACGGCGGGGTCGGCATCGGCCTCGCCGGGCGGATCGGGGTCCGCCGGGTCGAGCGTGTCGATCGGCGCACCGGGATCGATGTCATCGATGACGCGGGCGATCAGCGGGATGCGGTTTTCCCGCAGCGCACCGAACCCCGGGTGGCCGAGCTGCAGCGCATGGAAGCCGAACATGTCGGCGACGGTGCGGTCGAATTGGGCCTGTTCCCAGCGCAGGACGTATTGCCCGGGCGGCGAAGCAAGCCAGTGGTGCCAATCTATAATGCGACGATCGGAAGAGGAGTCGGGCATGGTCCAGGGTGGTGTGCAGCTTGCCGTAGAGGCGATCGCTGCGTTTACCGACAATTATATTTGGGCACTTCACGATGGCCGCGTGGCTGCCGTGGTCGATCCCGGGGACGCGCAACCGGTGCTCCGCTTCCTGCAGGCGCGCGGTCTGGCGCTCGGTGCCATTGTAATCACACATCACCACGGCGATCACGTCGGCGGCGTGCAGGCGCTGGTCGAGGCCTATTCGCGCGACCCGTCAGGCGCGCCGTTGCCGGTGATCGGCCCGGCGGGCGAATCGATTCCGTGCCGCACGCAATCCGTGCGCGAGGGCGACACCGTGATCCTCTCGCATCCCGCCGCCACCTTCCACGTGCTCGACGTGCCCGGCCATACGCGCGGCCATGTCGCCTATGTCGGCCGTCTGCAGGGGCCGGATGCGCGTGCCAGCCTGTTCTGCGGCGACACGCTGTTTGCCACCGGCTGCGGCCGCCTGTTCGAGGGCACGCCCGCGCAGATGCGGCTGTCGCTGTCCAAGCTGGCCGCGCTGCCACCCGACACGCGGGTGTATTGCGCGCACGAATACACCGCCTCGAATGTGCGTTTCGCGCGTGCGGTCGAACCGGGCAACGCTGCGCTGGCGGCGTGGGAAGACGAAGTCGCCTCGCTGCGCACCGATGGGCGCGCGACCGTGCCGACCACGGTCGGCCACGAGCGGGCGACCAATCCCTTCATGCGATCGGACGAGCCCGCCGTGGTGGCCTCGGTGGCCCGGCATACCGGCATCGGAACGGACGATCCGGTGGCCGTTTTTGCGGCGCTGCGCGAATGGAAGAACGGATTCCGCTGAGCCGGCGCGCCGAAAGGTGCGCTGCGCGCCACCCTGAATCTTCGTGGAACGGCCACGTGCCGGGTGAACGTGGGTTGACGCGGCGGAATGCCTTTCATACCATCGGGGGCAATTTTCGGTACCAACCTCTCAGAACTTGATGCGATCCGTGCGACTTCTCGCGGCATCTGTGTTCAGTCTGCTTCTTGCAGCCTGTGCCACGGCACCCGCTCCGAATGCCGACACCGCCAGCACAAGCGCCGTTTCCTCCACGTCCGGCAAAGATGCGCCGGCCGTCAATGTCGATCAGCAGCCGGTGGCCTCCCTCAAAGGGCCAGCCAAGCACCTGTGGGCGCGCATTCGCCAAGGCTTCTCCATGCCCGACCTGCAGAGCTCGACCGTGGATGACCGCGCCGACTGGTATGCCCAGCGCCCCGAGGCGTTCCGCCGCATGGTGGACCGCTCCAACCGCTACCTGTATCACATTGTCGAGGAGCTCGAGCGGCGTAACATGCCCACCGAACTGGCCCTGCTGCCGTTCGTGGAGAGCGCGTTCAACCCGCAGGCGGTCTCCAGCGCCAAGGCGGCCGGGATGTGGCAGTTCATCCCGAGCACCGGCAAGACCTACAACCTCAGGCAAAACGTTTTCCAGGACGAGCGTCGCGACGTGCTGGCCTCGACCGATGCCGCGCTGGACTACCTGTCCAAGCTGCATGACCAGTTCGGCGACTGGCAACTGGCGCTGGCGGCGTACAACTGGGGCGAGGGCGCGGTGGCGCGGGCGATCGCACGCAACCAGGCGGCCGGGCTGTCGACCGACTACCTCAACCTGAACATGCCCGCCGAGACGCGCATGTATGTGCCCAAGCTCCAGGCGATCAAGAACATCATCGCCAGCCCGGAGCGCTATGGCATCGCGCTGCCGGACATCCCCAACCATCCGTACTTCGTCACGGTCACCACCTCGCGCGACATCGACGTGACGCTGGCGGCACGGCTGGCCAACCTGCCGCTGGACGAATTCAAGGCGCTGAACCCTTCGTTCAACCGGCCGCTCATCCTGGGCGCGTCCAACCCGCAGATCCTGCTGCCGTACGACAACGCCGAGACGTTCCAGTACAACCTCAACACCTATCGCGGCGGACTGTCGAGCTGGACCGCCGTCACGGTCGGCAACCGCGAGCGCGTCGAGGCGCTGGCCGCTCGGCTCAAGGTCGATCCGGACACCATCCGCGAGATCAACCGCATTCCCAAGGGCATGCGCTTGAAGGCCGGCTCCACCGTGGTGGTGCCGCGCGCCGAGGATGCCAAGGAGGACGCTCCCGATATCAGCCCTGAGCTGGCCGAGAACGCCACCATGGCGGTCGAGCCCGACGTGCCCGACCTGCGCCGCGTGGTGGTGCGCGCCGGCAAGCGGGATACGCTGGCGGGCCTGTCGCGCCGTTATGGCGTGTCGGTCGCGCAACTCCGCGCGTGGAACCAACTGTCCGGCGACGCGATTCCGAGGGGGCACAACGTGGTCTTGATGCTGCCGCAGGCGCGGGCGGGCGGGCAGGTGCGCGCGGTGCGGGTTTCGGCGACGTCGTATCCCGCGGCATCGATGGTGCGGGCGCCGGTGGCGAAGGTGGCCGGCAAGCCGGTGGTCAAGGCCAAGCCCGTGGCAAGCGCGGTGGCCAAGCGCAGGAAGCACTGAGGCTGGCAGCCGAACGGCGTCCCACGGGGCGCCGTTTTGTTTTGGGGATGCGGTAAGGGATGCGATAAGACTTGCGTAAGCCGGCGCTCGCACAGTGGGCGCACATCGCACACAGAAACAGAGCCGGCGCCGCCAACGCCGCGGGCCGGCCGGGAGACAACGCCATGCCCATGTCCGCCGCCCATCGCGCGCTGTACCAGCGTTCCATCGACGACCCCGCCGGCTTCTGGGGCGAGCAGGCGCAGCGCATCGACTGGCAGACGCCCTATACCACCGTGCTCGACGAGGCGCGTCTGCCGTTCGCGCGCTGGTTCGTCGGCGGGCGCACCAACCTGTGCCACAACGCCGTCGACCGCCATCTCGCCACGCGCGGCGAGCAGACCGCGCTGGTGTATGTCTCCACCGAGACCGGCATCGAGGCGACCTACACCTACCGGGCGCTGCATCGCGAGGTCAACCGCATCGCGGCGTGCCTGCAATCGCTGGGCGTCAGGCGCGGCGATCGCGTGCTGATCTACCTCCCGATGATCCCGGAAGCGGCCTTCGCCATGCTGGCCTGCGCGCGCATCGGCGCGATCCATTCGGTGGTGTTCGGCGGTTTCGCCTCCAGCAGTCTCGCCACCCGCATCGACGATGCCACGCCGCGCGTCATCATCAGCGCCGACGCCGGCTCGCGCGCCGGCAAGGTGGTCGAATACAAGCCGCTGCTCGATGCTGCCATCGACCTCGCCGCGCACAAGCCCGCGCACGTGCTGCTGGTCGACCGCAAGCTCGCCCCGATGCAGCATCGGCCGCATGACGTCGACTACGCCACGCTGGCCCGGCAGCACGCGCACGCCGACGTGCCGTGCGAATGGATGGAATCGAACGAACCGTCCTACATCCTCTACACCTCGGGCACCACGGGCAAGCCCAAGGGCGTGCAGCGCGACACCGGCGGCTATGCCGTGGCCCTGGCCGCGTCGATGCCGCTGATCTTCGGCGCGCAGGCGGGCGATACCATGTTCACCGCGTCGGACGTCGGCTGGGTGGTCGGCCACAGCTATGTCGTCTACGCGCCGCTGCTGGCGGGGCTGACCACCATCGAGGATCCGACCGCGCTGGCCCAGGTGCGCGAGGCGATGCTGGCGTGAGCGCTCCCGGAAAGTGATGTCGGTGTCGATTCACGGATGAACGGGCAAGGGCCGGCTGGCTGTCGGAACCGGGAGGGCTCGCCGTTAAGTCCTTCCTTTTATTGAGTTTTTTGCGGTGGCGGGGTATAATTCTCAGGTTTGAGTCTAAAAACCTTTCACCCTAGCGCCTACCGCTTCCTACCTCCGCCTGCTGCCCCGTCTGCCTCGTTTTTTGGTGTGCGTTCCCCCCTCCCAGTCACGACGCGCAAACGGTGCGGATTCCGCTTCGCCGGAATTCCGCCCGGCGGCCCGGCGTCTGACAGGTCGGCACAGGGTGAACCCAGCAGGAGCTACCCGTGTTGCCGTCTTTCCCGCCCGCCATTCTCGCGCTTGCAGACGGCACGGTCTTTCGTGGCTATTCCATCGGTGCCGCCGGTCACACGATCGGCGAGGTGGTGTTCAACACCGCCATCACCGGCTACCAGGAAATCCTCACCGATCCGAGCTATTCGCGCCAGATCGTCACGCTCACGTATCCGCACATCGGTAACGTCGGCGTGAACCGTGAGGACGTCGAAGCCACCAAAGTCCATGCCGCCGGCCTCATCATCAAGGACATGCCGATCCTGGCATCGAACTTCCGCAAGGAACACTCGCTGTCGCATTACCTGAAGAGCGAGAAGGTCGTCGCCATCGCTGGCATCGACACCCGCAAGCTCACCCGCATCCTGCGCGAGAAGGGCGCCCAGAACGGCTGCGTGCTGGCTGGCGAAGACAATCCGCAGAAGGCCATCGACCTGGCCCGTTCCTTCCCCGGCCTGTCGGGCATGGACCTGGCCAAAGTGGTGTCCGTCACCCAGCCGTACGCGTGGAACCAGACCGAATGGGCGCTGGGCCGCGGCTACGGCGTGCAGGACAAGCCGAAGTTTCACGTGGTCGCCTATGACTTCGGCGTCAAGTACAACATCCTGCGCATGCTGGCCGAGCGCGGCTGCCGCGTGACGGTGGTGCCGGCGCAGACCAGCGCCGCCGATGTGCTCGCCTACAACCCGGACGGCGTGTTCCTGTCCAACGGCCCCGGCGATCCGGAACCGTGCGATTACGCCATTGCCGCTACCAAGGACTTCATCGAGCGCCGCATCCCGACCTTCGGCATCTGCCTGGGCCACCAGATCATGGGCCTGGCCGTCGGCGCCAAGACGCTGAAGATGAAGACCGGCCACCATGGCGCCAACCACCCGGTCAAGGACCTGCAGGACGGCCGCGTGATCATCACCTCGCAGAACCACGGCTTCGCGGTCGATCCGGCATCGCTGCCGGCCAACGCGCGCGTGACGCACGTCTCGCTGTTCGACGGCACGCTGCAGGGCTTCGAGCTGACCGACCGTCCGGCATTTTGCTTCCAGGGCCACCCGGAAGCCTCGCCCGGCCCGCACGACATCGGCTATCTGTTCGACCGCTTCACCGCGGCGATGGCCGAGCGCAAACAGTAACTGCAAACGAGCGCGGCATCGCCATGAACGCTTTCATGCTCGCCCATTTCGGTATCGCTGAGTTCGGGACTTTCCTGCTCGGCACGATCTTCATCGTGCTGTTGCCGGGGCCGAACTCGATGTACGTGCTGTCGGTGGCGGCCCGGCGCGGCGTGCGCGCGGGCTACCAGGGTGCGTGCGGCGTGTTCCTGGGCGATGCCATCCTGATGGTGCTGTCGGCGGCGGGCGTGGCGTCACTGCTCAAGGCGAGCCCTGCGCTGTTCTACGTCGTCAAATACATCGGCGCGGCGTATCTGGCGTGGATCGGCCTGCAGATGCTGCGCGGTGCGCTGCGCAGCTGGCGTGCGCGCCAGGCAGGCGAGTCGGTCGAGCAGGCCAAGGCCGCGGCCGATGAATCGCATCCGTTCAAGAAGGCGCTGGTCATCAGTCTGTTGAACCCGAAGGCGATCCTGTTCTTCATCTCGTTCTTCATCCAGTTCGTCGATCCGCACACGGCGCTGCCGGCGCTGCCGGCGCTGTCGTTCGTCGTGCTTGGGCTGGTCTGCCAGGTCTGCAGCTTCCTGTACCTGACCACCATCATCTTCGTGGGCGCGCGGCTGGCCGCGGCGTTCCGCGCGCGACGACGCCTGGCTGCCGGCATGAGCAGCGGCGTCGGCGCCATGTTTATCGGCTTTTCCGCCAAGCTGGCGACGGCCACACTGAATTAATCGAATCGAGCGGGTTATGCCAAAACGTACAGACATCAAAACCATCCTGATCATCGGCGCGGGCCCGATCATCATCGGCCAGGCGTGTGAATTCGATTACTCCGGCGCGCAGGCGTGCAAGGCGCTGCGCGAGGAAGGCTTCAAGGTGGTCCTGGTCAACAGCAACCCGGCCACCATCATGACCGACCCCAGCACGGCCGATGTGACCTACATCGAGCCGATCACCTGGGAGGTGGTCGAGCGCATCATCGCCAAGGAACGCCCGGACGCGATCCTGCCGACCATGGGCGGCCAGACCGCGCTGAACTGTGCGCTCGACCTGCACCGCCACGGCGTGCTCAAGAAATACAACGTCGAGCTGATCGGCGCGTCGCCCGAGGCCATCGACAAGGCCGAAGACCGCCAGAAGTTCAAGGAAGCGATGACCAAGATCGGCCTGGGTTCGGCCAAGTCGGGCATTGCGCATTCGCTGGAAGAGGCGCTGGCCGTGCAGGCGCAGATCGCGCGCGAGACCAGCTTCGGCGGCTACCCGATCGTGATCCGTCCGTCGTTCACGCTGGGCGGTACCGGCGGCGGCATCGCCTACAACCGCGAAGAGTTCGAGGACATGTGCAAGCGCGGCCTGGACCTCTCGCCGACCAACGAGCTGCTGATCGAAGAATCGCTGCTCGGCTGGAAGGAATACGAGATGGAGGTCGTGCGCGACAAGCAGGACAACTGCATCATCGTCTGCTCGATCGAGAACCTGGACCCGATGGGCATCCACACCGGCGACTCCATCACCGTGGCGCCGGCGCAGACGCTGACCGACAAGGAATACCAGATCCTGCGCAATGCGTCGCTGGCCGTGCTGCGCGAGATCGGCGTGGATACCGGCGGCTCGAACGTGCAGTTTTCGATCAACCCGCAAGACGGCCGGATGATCGTGATCGAGATGAACCCGCGCGTGTCGCGTTCGTCGGCGCTGGCCTCCAAGGCCACCGGCTTCCCGATCGCCAAGGTTGCCGCCAAGCTGGCGGTCGGCTACACGCTGGACGAGCTGAAGAACGAGATCACCGGCGGTGCGACCCCGGCTTCGTTCGAGCCCTCGATCGACTACGTGGTCACCAAGGTGCCGCGTTTCGCCTTCGAGAAATTCCCGCAGGCCGACAGCCACCTGACCACGCAGATGAAGTCGGTGGGCGAAGTGATGGCGATGGGCCGCACCTTCCAGGAGTCGTTCCAGAAGGCGCTGCGGGGCCTGGAGGTCGGCGTGGACGGCCTGGATGAAAAATCCACCGATCGCGACGAGATCATCGAAGAGATCGGCGAAGCCGGCCCGGACCGCATCTGGTACCTGGGCGATGCGTTCCGCCTGGGCTTGTCGATCGACGAAGTGTACGCCGAGACCGCCGTTGACCCGTGGTTCCTCGCCCAGATCGAAGACATCGTCAAGACTGAAGCGCTGGTCAAGGCCCGCGCGCTGGAGAGCCTGTCGGCCGCCGAACTGCGCCTGCTCAAGCAGAAGGGCTTCTCCGATCGCCGCCTGGCCAAGCTGATGAAGACCACGGCCCAGGCCGTGCGCGAGAAGCGCATCGCCGAGAAGGTCCGCCCGGTCTACAAGCGCGTCGACACGTGCGCGGCCGAGTTCGCCACCAACACCGCTTACCTGTATTCGACCTACGAGGCCGAGCACGGCGAGTGCGAAGCCGACCCGACCGACCGCAAGAAGATCATGGTGCTGGGCGGCGGCCCGAACCGGATCGGCCAGGGCATCGAGTTCGACTACTGCTGCGTGCACGCCGCGCTGGCGCTGCGCGAAGACGGGTACGAGACCATCATGGTCAACTGCAACCCGGAAACCGTCTCGACCGACTACGACACCTCCGACCGCCTGTACTTCGAGCTGGTGACGCTGGAAGACGTGCTGGAGATCGTCGACAAGGAAAAGCCGGTCGGCGTGATAGTGCAGTACGGCGGCCAGACCCCGCTGAAGCTGGCGTTGGATCTCGAAGCCAACGGCGTGCCCATCATCGGCACGACGCCGGACATGATCGACGCGGCCGAGGACCGTGAGCGCTTCCAGAAGCTGCTGCAAGACCTGGGCCTGCGCCAGCCGCCCAACCGCACCGCGCGCGCCGAAGACGAGGCCCTCAAGCTCGCCGACGAGATCGGCTACCCGCTGGTGGTGCGCCCGTCCTACGTGCTGGGCGGCCGCGCGATGGAGATCGTGCATGAGCCGCGCGACCTCGAACGCTACATGCGCGAGGCCGTCAAGGTGTCGAACGACAGCCCGGTGCTGCTCGACCGCTTCCTGAACGACGCGATCGAGTGCGATGTCGATGCCTTGTCCGACGGCAAGCGCGTGTTCATCGGCGGCGTGATGGAGCACATCGAGCAGGCCGGCGTGCACTCGGGCGATTCCGCCTGCTCGCTGCCGCCGTACTCGCTGTCGCAGGCCACCGTCGACGAACTCAAGCGCCAGACCGCCGCGATGGCCCGCGCGCTGAACGTGGTCGGCCTGATGAACGTGCAGTTCGCCATCCAGCAGAAGGGTGGCGAGGACATCGTCTACGTGCTGGAAGTGAATCCGCGCGCCTCGCGCACGGTGCCGTACGTGTCGAAGGCGACCGGCATCTCGCTGGCCAAGGTGGCGGCGCGCTGCATGGCCGGCCAGTCGCTGGACGAGCAGGGCATCGTCAATGAGATCGTGCCGTCGTACTACAGCGTCAAGGAGGCGGTGTTCCCGTTCAACAAGTTCCCGGGCGTCGACCCGGTGCTCGGACCGGAAATGCGTTCCACCGGCGAAGTGATGGGCGTCGGCCGCACCTTCGGCGAAGCGCTGTTCAAGAGCCAGCTTGCCGCCGGCTCGCGCCTGCCCGAGAAGGGCACCGTGCTGATGACGGTCAAGGACAGCGACAAGCCGCGTGCCATCGAAGTCGCCCGCACGCTGCATACGCTCGGCTATCCGATCGTGGCGACGCGCGGCACGGCATCGGCCATCGAGGCGGCTGGCATTCCGGTGCGCGTGGTCAACAAGGTGAAGGACGGCCGTCCGCACATCGTCGACATGATCAAGAACGGTGAGCTGGCGCTCGTGTTCACCACCGTTGATGAGACGCGCGCGGCAATCGCTGACTCGCGTTCCATCCGGACCGCCGCGCTGGCCAACCGCGTGACCTACTACACCACCATCGCCGGCGCCCGTGCCGCGGTGGAGGGCCTGAAGCACCTGCAGAACCTGGACGTCTATGATCTCCAGGGCCTGCACGCCACCCTGTAAGGCGTTCACCAGGCTCGCGCGGCGCGGCAAAGCGTCGCAAGGCGAAACCCCCGGCAACGGCAGTTGCCGCCTGCCGGGGGTTTCGCCTACACTACAGCGTCCGTGTCAAAACAACGACAGCCGCCGTAAGGCGGGTGTGCGCTACGCGCCCTCCCGCTTCGCAGCGGCTGATTTTTTTGTGATTCTGAATCGAATAACATGAGCACCATTCCGATTACCAAGCGCGGTGCCGAGATGCTCAAGGATGAGCTGCAACGCCTGAAGACCAAGGAGCGTCCAGCCGTTGTCACCGCCATCGCCGAAGCGCGCGCCCAGGGCGATCTGTCTGAAAACGCCGATTACGATGCCGCCAAGGAACGTCAGGGCTTCATCGAGGGCCGCATCCTCGAGATCGAGTCCAAGCTGGCCGCTGCGCAGATCATCGACCCGGCCGCGCTCGATGCCGATGGCCGCATCGTCTTCGGCGCCACCATCGACCTGGAAGACCTGGACAGCGGCAAGCCCGTCACTTACCAGATCGTCGGCGACGATGAAGCCGACCTGGACCGCGGCAAGATCTCGATCAGCTCGCCGATCGCCCGCGCGCTGATCGGCAAGTACGAAGGCGACGTCGCCACCGTGGTGGCGCCGGGCGGCGAGCGCGAATACGAAGTGCGCTCGGTCAAGTACCTCTGACAGCGGGGAGCCGGGCACCATGTCGCAGCGCATCTTCCAGTTGCTTGCCACGGTCTGGTGCGGATCGCTCTGGACCATCGGCTACATCGTTGCGCCGACGCTCTTTGCGATGCTGGAAGATCGCCATCTGGCGGGCACGATTGCCGGGCGGCTGTTCCATGCCGAGGCCTGGATTGGCCTGGCGGCGGGCTGCCTTCTGCTGGTGACGGCCACGGGGCTCGTCAGGGGTGGGCAGACCGGTTATCGGCTGCTGCGCTGGCTGGTGCTGGGAATGCTGCTGTGCGTGCTGGTCGGTTATTTCGGCCTGCAGCCGTTCATGGCGTCGCTGCGCGAGCAAGCCGATGTGCTCGGCGTGGCGGTGGGTGACTCGCCGTACCGCGCACAGTTTGGCATGCTGCATGGTGTTTCGAGCGTGTTCTACCTGGTGGAGAGCCTGCTCGGTTTCGTGCTGATCTGGAAGGCGTCGGGCGTCCGGCAGCCTGTCTGATGGCCCGAAAAAAGACCGGCTGGGTGGCAAGTCGTTTTTTTGTATCTGGGCGATCTTGGGCGGATCAGGACAGCGCTTTCTTCTTCTGGCTGGCCTGGCGCGGTTTGGCGCGCTTGACGTTGCCGCCGGCCGTGACGCGCTCGTTGCCGAGCACGCTCAGCCGGATCGGCTTCGGCCGGCGCGTGCTGTTCGGGTTGGGCTTGCGCACCACCACGGAGCGCGGCGCGGCGCCGGTGGTCTTGCGGATGGGGTGGAGTTCCTTGGGCTGGTTTTCCTTCAGGTAGACCGGGCCGTCGCGCCAGACCACCAGCAGCTTGCCGATGTGCTGGACCGGTGCAGCCTGCAGCCGCGCGCAGATGGTGTCGTAGAGCTCGATGCGCGCTTCGCGGTCATCGCCGAATACGCGGATCTTGATCAGCCCGTGGGCTGCCAGCGAACGGTCGATCTCGGCCAGGACGGCCTTCGTCAGACCCTCCGCACCGATGAGGACGACCGGGTTCAATGCATGCGCCTGCGAGCGCAGTTCCGATCGTCGGGCAGGGGAGAGGGTCAGGGCTGGCATAAATAGCGGATTCGCGCAAAAGGACAAACGGCGCGTATTATCCGCCAAAACCCGCTGCATCCGCCATGTTTCGGCGGCGCGGCGCAAATTCGATGGCAAAGAACAAGTTCAACCAGTCGTGGCTGCACGACCATATCAACGATCCGTACGTGAAGCTGGCGCAGCGCGAGGGCTATCGTGCTCGTGCCGCCTACAAGCTCAAGGAGATCGACGAGCAGGACAAGCTGATCAAGCCGGGCCAGGTCATCGTCGACCTGGGCGCCGCGCCGGGCAGCTGGAGCCAGTATGTGCGCAACAAGCTGGCTGACTCGCCGCGCGCCAAGGACGGCCGCATCGACGGCGCCATTGTCGCGATCGACATCCTGCCCATGGAGCCGGTGTCCGACGTGACTTTCATCCAGGGCGACTTCCGTGAGGAGGCGGTCTTCCAGCAGTTGGAAAAGATTGTGCTGGACACCACGGGCGGCGGCAAGGTGGACCTTGTTTTGTCCGATATGGCCCCCAATCTCTCCGGTGTGGCGTCGGCGGACGCGGCGCGCATGGAGCACATCGCCGAACTGGCCGTGGAATTCGCCCTGGCTCACCTGAAACCCGAGGGCGCGCTGCTGATCAAATGTTTTCACGGCAGCGGCTATAGTCAGATTGTCGAGATGTTCAAGCGCCATTTCCGGGTCGTGGCGCCGCGCAAGCCCAAGGCTTCCCGTGACAAGTCTTCCGAGACTTTCCTGCTGGGTCGTCAGCTCAAGCATCCGGGCTGATGGACGTTACCCCCGGTAGGGGCCCGGGTGACGTTGCGTTGCCTGCGGTCTTGCGGGCAATCAACCCGCCGCGGTGTCCGTGCATTACAATGCCAAGCATCCCGTCAAGGCATTTCTAAAGGAGTCTCGCCTTGAATAACAACTGGTTTCAGAAGGCGGCCATCTGGCTGGTGATTGCCTTGGTGCTGTTCACCGTCTTCAAGCAGTTCGACAAGCCGCGCGCCCAGGAAGGTGTGACGTACTCGCAATTCATGGATGACGCGAAAGGCGGCAAGGTCAAGCGCGTCGAAGTGCAGGGCCGCAACCTGCTGGTGACGCCCAACGAGGGCAGCAAGTACACCATCATTTCGCCGGGCGACATCTGGATGGTCGGCGACCTGATGAAGTACGGCGTCCAGGTGACCGGCAAGGCGGAGGAAGAGCAAGGTGTGCTTCTTTCTGCGCTTTACTACCTCGGCCCGACCCTGCTGATCATCGTGTTCTGGTTCTACATGATGCGACAGATGCAGGGCGGCGGGAAAGGCGGCGCCTTCTCGTTCGGCAAGTCGCGTGCGCGGCTGATCGATGAGAACAACAACAGCGTCACGTTCGCCGACGTGGCGGGCTGCGACGAATCCAAGGAGGAAGTGGTCGAACTGGTCGACTTCCTCAAGGATCCCCAAAAATTCCAGAAGCTGGGCGGCCGGATTCCGCGCGGTGTGCTGCTGGTCGGCCCTCCGGGTACCGGCAAGACGCTGCTGGCCCGCGCCATCGCCGGCGAGGCCAAGGTGCCGTTCTTCAGCATTTCCGGCTCGGACTTCGTTGAAATGTTCGTCGGCGTGGGCGCGGCCCGCGTGCGCGACATGTTCGAAAACGCCAAGAAGCAGGCGCCGTGCATCGTCTTCATCGACGAAATCGATGCGGTCGGGCGCCATCGCGGTGCTGGCATGGGCGGCGGCAACGACGAGCGCGAGCAGACCCTCAACCAGATGCTGGTCGAGATGGACGGCTTCGAGGCCAACTCGGGCGTGATTGTCATCGCTGCGACCAACCGTGCCGATGTGCTGGACAAGGCGCTGCTGCGCCCGGGCCGCTTCGACCGCCAGGTGTACGTGGGCCTGCCGGACATCCGCGGCCGCGAGCAGATCCTGAAGGTCCACATGCGCAAGGTGCCGATCGGCAATGACGTGGACGCTTCCGTGCTGGCACGCGGCACGCCGGGCTTCTCCGGCGCCGACTTGGCCAACCTGGTCAACGAGGCCGCGCTGTTCGCCGCCCGCCGCAACAAGCGCGTGGTCGACATGCAGGACTTCGAAGACGCCAAGGACAAGATCTACATGGGTCCGGAGCGCAAGTCGGCCGTGATTCGCGAAGAGGAACGCCGCGCCACGGCGTACCACGAGTCGGGTCACGCGGTGGTGGCCAAGCTGCTGCCCAAGGCCGACCCGGTGCACAAGGTCACGATCATGCCGCGCGGCTGGGCTGGCGGCCTGACCTGGCAGTTGCCGGAGCATGACAAGCACTACGCCTACAAGGACACGATGCTCGAAGAGGTCGCCATCCTGTTCGGCGGTCGTGCCGCGGAAGAGGTGTTCCTGGGCGCCATGAGCACCGGTGCGTCCAACGACTTCGAGCGTGCCACCAAGATGGCCCGCGACATGGTGACGCGCTACGGTATGAGCGACTCGCTCGGCACCATGGTCTACGTGGACACCGAGCAGGACGGTTTCTTCGGCCGCATGTCGTCCAAGACGGTGTCCGAGGCGACGCAGCAGAAGGTCGACTCGGAGATCCGCCGCATCGTCGACGAGCAATACACGCTGGCCAAGCGCCTGCTCGAAGAGAACCGCGACAAGGTCGAGGCGATGACGGCCGCGCTGCTGGAATGGGAAACCATCGATGCCGACCAGGTGAACGACATCATGGCCGGCAAGCCGCCGCGTCCGCCGCGCTATGGTTCGAGCGGTGGCGGCAGCACGCCGCCGAATGGTGGCACGCCTGCGGGTGTGACGCCGGGCAACGTGCCCGCCACGGCATGAGGATCTGCTAGGCGGGTCGTCCGCGAGGGCGACACAGGGAGCCGGTGCGCGCGCACCGGCTTTTTTGTTGGTGCCGTTTTTGGCATGCTTCGGGCGCCGTGTTCTGAGTCACGTACCTTGTCTGCTTCCATTCCCACCACGACGCATTTCCAGTGCGGACGTTTCCACTACGCGCGTGACCGGCGCCCGCTGGTCATGGGCATCCTCAACGTCACGCCCGATTCGTTTTCCGACGGCGGCCAGCATGCCACCCGCGATGCCGCATTGCGCCACGCCGAGCAGCTGATCGCCGAAGGGGCTGATCTCATCGACATCGGCGGCGAGTCGAGCCGGCCCGGGGCTGCGCCGCTCGGGCTGCAGGAGGAGCTGGATCGGGTGATGCCGATCGTCGAGGCGCTGCGCGATTGCGGCAGGCCGCTGTCGATCGACACCTACAAGCCGGAGGTGATGCGCGCCACGCTCGATGGCGGTGCCGACCTGATCAACGATATCTGGGGATTCCGCAAGCCGGGGGCGATCGAGGCCGTCGCGCAGGGTCGTGCCGGACTGTGCCTGATGCACATGCAGCGCGATCCCGAAACGATGCAGGAAGCCCCCAACTACGTGGACCTGATGGCCGAAGTCGAGGCCTTCCTGCAATCGCAGGCGGAAGCGCTGCTGGCAGCGGGCGTCGCGGCCGAACGCATCGCGCTGGACCCGGGATTTGGCTTTGGGAAGACGCCGGACCACAATCTGACCATGCTCAACCGGCTGGAGCACTTCGAGCGGATGGGCCTGCCGTTGCTGGTGGGCCTGTCGCGCAAGTCGACGCTGGGCGCGGTGCTGGGCGGCAAGCCGCCCGCCGAGCGCGTCACGGCGAGCGTGGCGGCAGCCTTGCTGGCGGCGGAGCGGGGGGCTTTCATCGTGCGGGTTCACGATGTGCGGCCGACCGTCGAGGCCATCCAGTTCTGGTGGGCCATGCGGCACGAGCGGGTCGATCCGCCGGTTGCATGACCGCCGGGCCGGCCTCGCGCGATCGGGGTCGGGCGAACAGACGATTGTCCGGCCCAGTCCGGCGACTTACAAACAAAAGAACCTCTCTCTTCAGGAGTGACAGGCAATGTCCAGGAAGTATTTCGGCACCGATGGCATCCGCGGGCGCGTAGGCGAAAGTCCGATCACGCCCGACTTCGTGCTGCGCCTCGGCTACGCGGCGGGCCGCGTGCTGGCGCATGGCAGCGAAGCGCACGGCCACGGCCGGCCCACCGTGCTGATCGGCAAGGACACGCGCCTGTCCGGCTACATGCTGGAAGCTGCCCTGGAAGCGGGTTTCACCGCCGCCGGCGTGGACGTGCTGATGAGCGGGCCGCTGCCGACGCCCGGCGTCGCCTATCTCACGCGCGCGCTGCGCCTGTCCGCGGGTGTGGTGATTTCGGCGTCGCACAATCCGTATTACGACAACGGGATCAAGTTCTTCTCGGCCACCGGCGACAAGCTGCCCGATGAAACCGAGTCGCAGATCGAGGCCGAACTTGAAAAGCCGATGGAGTACGCAGCGTCCGACGCGCTGGGCCGTGCCCGCCGCATCGACGATGCTGCCGGCCGCTACATCGAGTTCTGCAAGAGTACGTTCCCCAATGACCTGAACCTGTTCGGCATGAAGATCGTGCTGGACAGCGCGCACGGCGCGGCGTACCACATCGCGCCGCACGTCTTTCATGAACTGGGCGCCGACGTGATTTCTATCGGCAACCAGCCGAACGGGCGCAACATCAATGATGGCTATGGCGCCACCGCGCCCGCCAAGCTGATCGAGGCGACCCGTCAGCACGGTGCTGACCTTGGCCTGGGATTCGATGGCGATGCCGACCGCCTGCAGGTGGTCGACAAGAACGGCCGCCTGTATAACGGCGATGAGTTGCTGTACGTGATGGTGCAGGCCCGCCGTGCGGCCGGCCAGGCCGTGCCGGGTGCCGTCGGCACGTTAATGACCAACCTGGCGGTGGAACTGGCGCTGAAGGCGCAGGGCGTCGATTTCGTGCGCGCCAAGGTGGGTGACCGTTACGTGCTGGAGGAGCTGAAGAAGCGCGGCTGGCTGCTGGGCGGCGAGGGCTCCGGCCACCTGCTGTGCCTGGACAAGCACAGCACTGGCGACGGCATCATCTCTGCGCTGCAGGTGCTGGCGGCATTGCGCCGTAGCGGCCAGACGCTGGAACAGGTGCTTGATGGCGTGCATCTGTTCCCGCAGAAGCTGATCAACGTGCGGGTCGAAAGGGGGTTCGACTGGAAAGCGCACGCGGCCCTGCAGGCGGCGCTGAAGGTCAGCGAGGCAGAACTGAACGGCAAGGGGCGGGTCCTGATCCGTCCGTCGGGAACTGAGCCGGTCGTGCGCGTGATGGTCGAGGCACAGGACGCAGCCCTCGCAACCAAGCATGCGGAGCAGCTCGCTGCGACGATCCGGTAAGCGCGCGCGACGCACCCACCCAATAAGCGGCGGAAACGCCGCTTTTTTTGTGTCCAGCGGTCGACATTCCGGTGGCCTGAGCATGCTGTGAGAAGTTTTCGTGTTGTCACAGAACTGTCATGCGGCCGACCTACAGTTCGGGTGTCAAAAATTTGTCATCGCTCAACCGCTCCTCTGGAGGACTCATGAAACTGGCCAAGACCGCGATCGCGGGCGTTGTCTCGCTGGCTTTCGCTGGTGTTGCGTTTGCCGCCGACATCACCGGCGCTGGCGCGACCTTCCCGGCGCCCGTCTACAACAAGTGGGCCGACGCCTATCAGAAGGCCACCGGCACCAAGGTCAACTATCAAGGCATCGGCTCGTCGGGCGGCATCAAGCAGATCACGGCCAAGACCGTCGACTTCGGCGCTTCGGACATGCCGCTCAAGGATGACGAGCTGAGCAAGGACGGTCTGCTGCAGTTCCCGACCGTGATCGGCGGCGTGGTGCCGGTGATCAACCTGCCGGGCGTGAAGCCGGGCGAGCTGGTCCTGACGGGCCAGGTGCTGGGCGACATCTACCTGGGCAAGATCAAGAAATGGAATGACCCGGCGATCACCAAGCTGAACCCCAAGGCCAAGTTGCCGGACCAGGACATCCTGGTGGTGCGTCGCGCCGATGGCTCGGGCACGTCGTTCATCTTCACGAACTACCTGTCGAAGGTGAACGGCGAATGGAAGGGCAAGGTCGGTGAAGGCACGACCGTGAACTGGCCGACCGGCACGGGCGGCAAGGGCAACGAGGGCGTGGCCGCCTTCGTGCAGCGTCTGGGTGGCGCGATCGGCTACGTGGAGTGCGCTTACGCCAAGCAGAACCACATGACCCATGTGAACCTGCAGAACGCATCGGGCGCCGTGGTGCAGCCGACCAGCGACGCGTTCAAGGCCGCCGCTGCCGGCGCTGACTGGAACAAGTCGTTCTACCAGATACTGACCAACCAGCCGGGCAAGGACGCATGGCCGATCGCCGGCGCGACCTTCATTCTGGTGCACAAGACGCAGGACAAGCCGATCCAGGGCGCCGAAGTCCTGAAGTTCTTCGACTGGGCTTACAAGAACGGCGGCAAGGACGCCTCCGCTCTGGACTACGTGCCGCTGCCGGATCAGGTGCTGAACCAGATCCGCGCCACCTGGAAGTCGGGTGTGAAGGACGCTTCGGGCAAGGCGATCTACAACTGATCGTTGCTGTGTAGCGGGTGCGGGCGGTTGTTACCGCCTGCACCTCTTGAAGGTTCTTTCGACGGCTGACTGGTTTCCCTCATGGCCACGTTCTCCGACTCTTCCGGCGTCCGCGCCCCAAGCCGTACCGGCGACCTGCTGTTCGGTGGCCTGACCCGGTTTGCCGCGCTCGTCACGCTGCTGCTGCTGGGCGGCATCATCGTCTCGCTGATCATCAGTGCCTGGCCCTCGATCCAGAAGTTCGGCCTGTCGTTCCTGTGGAATGCCGAGTGGGATCCGCCCGCGGAGCAGTTCGGCGCACTGGTGCCCATCTACGGCACCGTCGTGACGTCGCTGATCGCACTCATCATCGCGGTGCCGGTGAGTTTCGGCATCGCCCTGTTCCTGACCGAGCTTTCGCCGGCCTGGCTGCGTCGGCCGCTCGGCACCGCCATCGAGCTGCTCGCTGCCGTGCCGTCCATCGTCTACGGCATGTGGGGCCTGCTCGTGTTGGCGCCGATCTTCGGCGAGTATTTCCAGAAGCCGCTGGCCGCCACCGTGGGCAAGATCCCGTTTGTCGGGGCGCTGTTCCAGGGCGCGCCGATCGGCATCGGCCTGCTGTGCGCCGGGGGCATCCTGGCGATCATGATCATCCCGTACATCTCGGCCGTGATGCGCGACGTGTTCGAGGTTACGCCCGTGCTGCTCAAGGAATCCGCCTATGGCGTCGGCTGCACGACGTGGGAAGTGATGTGGAACGTGGTCCTGCCATACACCAAGGCTGGCGTGATCGGCGGCGTGATGCTGGGCCTGGGCCGCGCGCTGGGCGAGACCATGGCGGTCACCTTCGTGATCGGCAACACCAACCTGCTGGACAACATTTCTCTGTTTTCGCCGGGCAACAGCATCACTTCGGCGCTGGCGAATGAATTCGCGGAGGCCGGGCAGGGCCTGCACACCGCCGCGCTGATGGAGCTGGGCCTGATCCTGTTCGTCATCACGTTCGTCGTGCTGGCGGCTTCCAAGCTGTTGCTGCTGCGCCTGCAAAAGGGTGAGGGTCACAAGTGAACCAACGCCTGTCGTCGCCCGACGCCATGAGACCGAAAGCCATGCGCACGCCCTCCATTCCGGCTGTCCGCGCCGACTCGGAAAAGATCAAGTCGCGCCTGCAGGCCCGTCGCCGCAACATCAACCGCTTTGCCCTGACGCTGTCGCTGGCCGCCATGGGCTTCGGCCTGTTGTGGCTGGCGTGGATCCTGTGGACCACGCTGACGCTCGGCATCGGTGGCATGTCGCTGTCGCTGTTCACGCAGATGACGCCGCCGGCGAATACGCCGGGTGGCGGTCTGGCCAATGCGATCATGGGTTCGTTCCTGCTGGTTGCCCTGGCCACGCTGATCGGCACGCCGCTGGGTATCCTGGCCGGCATCTACCTGGCCGAATACGGCAAGACTTCACCGCTGGCCAGCGTCACGCGTTTCATCAACGACATCCTGCTGTCGGCGCCGTCCATCGTGATCGGTCTGTTCGTCTATGCCATCGTGGTGGCGCGCGCGCATCACTTCTCGGGCATTGCGGGCATTGTTGCGCTGGGGCTGCTGCAGATCCCGATTGTCGTGCGGACCACCGAGAACATGCTCAACCTGGTGCCCAACGCGATGCGCGAGGCGGCCATGGCGCTCGGCACGCCCAAGTGGAAGATGGTGCTGTCGATCACGCTGAAAGCTTCGTATGCGGGCGTGATCACCGGTGTGCTGCTGGCGATTGCCCGCATCTCCGGCGAGACCGCGCCGCTGCTTTTTACCGCGCTGAACAACCAGTTCTGGAGCCTGGACCTGAACCAGCCGATCGCGACGCTGCCGACCGTGATCTTCAAGTTTGCGATGCAGCCCGATACCAATCTGCAGCAATTGGCCTGGGCCGGCGTCTTCCTGATTACGATGGGTGTGCTGGGGCTCAATGTCCTCGCGCGTGCCCTGTTCAAACAGAAATGATCATGACCGCTACGTCCCTCGAAGTGCGTGTGCAGAGCCCGAAGATCGATGTGCGCGACCTGAACTTCTACTACAGCAAGTTCCACGCGCTCAAGAACGTCTCGCTGCAGATTCCGGAGAAGCAGGTGACGGCCTTCATCGGCCCGTCGGGCTGCGGCAAGTCGACGCTGCTGCGCACCTTCAATAAGATGTACGCGCTGTACCCCGAGCAGCGTGCCGAAGGCGAGATCAACATGGACGGCGAGAACCTGCTGACCTCGCGCATGGACATCGCCCTGCTGCGCGCCAAGGTGGGCATGTTGTTCCAGAAGCCGACGCCGTTCCCGATGTCGATCTACGACAACATCGCTTTCGGTGTGAAGCTGTTCGAGCGCCTGTCGCGCTCGGAGATGGACGACCGCGTGGAGTGGGCGTTGACCAAGGCGGCGCTGTGGGGCGAAGTGAAGGACAAGCTGCACCAGTCGGGCTATGGCCTGTCGGGCGGCCAGCAGCAGCGCCTGTGCATCGCGCGCGGCATCGCCATCCGTCCGGAAGTGCTGCTGCTTGATGAGCCGTGCTCCGCGCTGGATCCGATCTCCACCGGCAAGATCGAGGAGTTGATCGCTGAGCTGAAGGATGACTACACGGTGGTCATCGTGACCCACAACATGCAGCAGGCGGCGCGCTGCTCCGATTACACCGCCTACATGTACCTGGGTGAGCTGATCGAATTCGGCGAGACCGAGAAGATCTTCATCAAGCCCCGCCGCAAGGAAACGGAAGACTACATCACCGGCCGCTTCGGCTGATGCCGTGCAGGCCGCGCTGAGGCGATAAGGAGAACCCCCATGTCCGACAAACATCTGTCGACGCAATTCGATACCGACCTGACCTCGATCAGCACCAAGGTGCTGCAGATGGGTGGCCTGGTGGAAGCACAGATCGCGCGCGCCATGCGTGCGCTGGCGAATTTCGATGCAGAGCTGTGCGACCAGGTGATGGCGGTGGAGCTCGAGATCAACGCGCTCGAGATCGAGATCGACGGCGACTGCAACAACATCATCGCGCGCCGCCAGCCGACCGCGCGCGACCTGCGCCTGGTCATGGCGATCTCCAAGACCATCACCAACCTGGAGCGAGCTGGCGACGAAGCCCACAAGATCGCCAAGCGGACCAAGCGGATCCTGCAAGATCCGGCGGCGCACGCGCTGAACTACGCCGACGTGAAGCGTTCCGGCGAAATGGCCGCCACCATCCTGCGCCACGCGCTGGACGCCTTCGCGCGCCTGGATACCGCCGCAGCCGTGTCCATCCTGCAGGAAGACAAGGCGATCGACGAGGAGTTTCGCGGCTTCATGCGCGAGCTGATCACCTACATGATGGAGAACCCGCGCACCATCTCGGTGGCGCTGGACCTGCTCTTCATCGCCAAGGCGATCGAGCGGATCGGCGACCACGCGAAGAATATCGCCGAGTTTATTATCTATATCGTCAAGGGAACCGACGTCCGTCACGCCTCGCGCGAGACGCTCGAACGCGAGATCCTGGGCGAGTTACAGGCAGGACTGGAGACGTGAGCATGCCGAGCAGCATTCTGGTAGTGGAAGATGAACCGGCGATCGCCGAACTGATCGCCGTCAACCTGCAGCACGCGGGTCACTATCCGATTCGTGCCTACAACGCCGAGCAGGCGCTGTCGCTGATGAGCGACGTGCTGCCCGACCTGGTCCTGCTGGACTGGATGCTGCCGGGCAAGTCGGGCGTGATGTTCGCCAAGGAGCTGCGCGCCAACGAGCGCACCGGCCAGATCCCGATCATCATGCTGACCGCCCGCAGCGAAGAGCAGGACAAGATCATGGGCCTGGACGCCGGTGCCGACGATTACGTCACCAAGCCGTTTTCGCCCAAGGAGCTGCTGGCCCGCATCAAGGCCGTGCTGCGCCGCCGCGCACCGCAGCTGACCGACGATGTGGTCGCCATCAATGGCCTCAGGCTGGACCCGGCCACGCACCGCGTGACCGCCATGAACGGCGAGTCGGAAAACCCCATCAAGCTGGACCTGGGCCCGACCGAATTCCGCCTGCTGCATTTCCTGATGACGCACCCGGAACGCGTGCACAGCCGTTCGCAGCTGCTCGACCAGGTGTGGGGCGACCACGTGTTCGTGGAAGAGCGCACCGTGGACGTGCACATCAAGCGCCTGCGCGCGGCGCTTGCCCCGGGTGGTTACAGCAACATGATCGAAACCGTGCGCGGCAGCGGCTATCGCCTGGCGCGCAATCCGGGCCAGTAACCCGGTATCGATACTTGCCGCGACCCCGCATCCACTGTCGGCGGGGTCGGTTCCGCACACGCAGGTCCAGCGTTTAGAATGTCCCCATGAACATCATCTGGACCCGCTTCGCCGTCGCCGTCGCCCTGATGGGGCTGGTGACGCTGGGGCTGTATTTTTTCGTCGGTCACGCAGTCGCCTTCGCTGCGTTCTGCGCGATGCTGCTGGCGATGCTGCTGTACTACGTCTATCAACTCCAGCGGCTGTGGCGTGTGCTGGAGTCGCCTGCCTATGGCGAGATTCCCAGCGCGCTCGGTCTGTGGGGCGAAGTGTATTACCGCCTGCACCGGCTGATGAAGGGCTGGCGCACGCAGGTGCTGCAGGTCGAACAGCAGCACAGCCGCTTCATCCAGGCGATCCAGGCCTCGCCCAACGGTGTGCTGATGCTCGACGGCGAAGACCAGATCGAGTGGTGCAACGCCGTCGCCGAGGAGCACTTCGGCCTGTCCGCCAAGCGCGATCTGCGCCAGCGCATCACCCATCTGATCCGCCGACCGGAATTCGTCCGCTATCTTGCGCGCGGCGAGTTCGAGGAGCCCCTCACCATGCGCGACATGGGCCCCCACAAGCAGAGCATCGTTGCCGCCCAGGTGCTGCCCTACGGCGAGGATCGCAAGCTGCTGGTGTCGCAGGACATCACCAAGCTCGAGAACACCGAGGCGATGCGGCGCGATTTCGTTGCCAACGTTTCGCACGAGCTGAAGACGCCGCTGACGGTGCTGTCCGGCTTTCTCGAGACCGTGCGCGACCTTCCGCTGTCCGAGGACGACAAGCGGCGCTACCTCGACATGATGCACGTGCAGGCCACGCGCATGCAGCACCTGGTGGAAGACCTGCTGGCGCTGGCTACGCTGGAGGGCAATTCCGAACCGCCCTCGGTCACGCCGGTGCCGATGCAGCGCGTGATGCTCCAGCTGCAGCACGATGCCGAGGCGCTGTCTGCCGGCCGGCACGCGATCAGCATGACGAGCGATCCGTCGGTGAGCGTGTGCGGGGCGGAGCTGGAGCTGCTGTCCGCCTTCAGCAACCTGGTCTCCAACGCCATCCGCTACACGCCCGAGGGCGGCCGGATCAGCCTGGACTGGACGGCCAGGGACGGGCACGCGGTGTTTGCCGTGACCGATACCGGCATCGGCATCGCGCCCGAACACATCCCGTGCCTGACCGAGCGCTTCTACCGGGTGGACCGCAGCCGTTCGCGCGATACCGGCGGCACCGGCCTCGGTCTGGCGATCGTCAAGCACGTGCTGTCGCGGCACGGGGCCGACCTGCAGGTCAGCAGTGAGCGCGGCAAAGGCAGTACGTTCCGTGCGAGTTTTCCGCCGGAGCGGACGGTGGTGCGCAGCGCGGGGGGCTCCGGCACCGAACGCGCGGCCTGACGGCTTCGGCCGTCCAAGCAAAAACGCACGCCATTCGAGCGTGCGTTTTTGCTTGGCGGGTCAGGGTGGGTCAGCCAGCGGAGATTTCCGCGGGCGGCTTGAGCGTCGGCTCGGTCGCAGTGGCCGCGGCGACGGCGGCGGCCGTTTCCGCGGCCGCGGCGGCCTGCGGGGAGAAGTGGTTCAGCAGATCCAACTGGCTCACGCGCACGTGCTTGCCCTTGGACTGGCGCCGCACGTACGTGCCATCGGGCTGCATCACCCAGGCCGAGGCGTTGTCGCGCAGGTGCACCTGCAGGCTTTCGCGGATCACGCGCGCCTTCATCTTGCGATCCAGCACGGGGAAGGCGACCTCGACGCGGCGGAACAGGTTGCGGTCCATCCAGTCGGCACTGGACAGGTAGACGACTTCCTCGCCGCCGGCATGGAAGTAGTAGACGCGGTGATGTTCCAGGAAGCGCCCGACGATCGAGCGCACGCTGATGTGCTCCGACAGCCCCGGCACGCCCGCCCTGAGCGCGCACACGCCGCGCACGATCAGGTCGATCTTCACGCCCGCGCGCGAGGCTTTGTAGAGCTCCTCGATGATGGTCGGCTCCAGCAGCGCGTTCATCTTGCCGATGATGCGTGCGCGCTTGCCGGCACGGGCGGCACGCGCTTCCGCGCGGATATGCTCGACCAGGTTGGCGTGCATCGTGAACGGCGAGTGCCACAGGTGGTGCAGCTTCACCTGGGCGCCGGTGCCGGTCAGCAACTGGAACACGTGGTGAACGTCTTCGCAGATGGTTTCGTTGGCCGTCATCAGGCCGAAGTCGGTGTAGAGCCGGGCGGTCTTGGGGTGGTAGTTGCCGGTGCCGAGATGCGCGTAGCGGCGTAGCCTGACGGCCTTGGCTTTGCCGCCGGCGGCCTCGCGGCGCACCACCAGCAGCATCTTGGCGTGGCACTTGTGGCCGACCACGCCGTACACCACATGGGCGCCGGCCGATTCCAGCTGGTCGGCCCAGTTGATGTTGGTCTCTTCATCGAAGCGTGCCAGCAGCTCGACCACCACCGTGACTTCCTTGCCGTTGCGGGCGGCCTTGATCAGCGCGTCCATCACCGAGGATTCGTTGCCGGTGCGGTACACGGTCTGCTTGATGGCGACCACGTCCGGATCGCGCGCGGCCTGCTGCAGCAGCTCCAGCACGGGCGTGAAGCTTTCGTACGGGTGGTGCATCAGGATGTCGCCCTGGCGGATGGTATCGAAGATGCTCGACGACGCGGTCACGGCTTTCACGGCGGCGGGCGCATGCGGCGGGTACTTCAGCACCGGGCGGTCCACCAGGTCGGGCACTTGCAGCAGGCGCACCAGGTTCACCGGGCCCTTGACGCGGTAGCAGTCGGCTTCGGACAGTCCGAATTCCTGCTGCAGCCGGCGCGCCAGCGCGGGCGAGATGTCGTGAGCGATCTCCAGCCGCACCGCGTCGCCGAAGTGGCGGGTCGACAGTTCGCCTTGCAGCGCTTCGCGCAGGTCGGTGATTTCGTCTTCGGACACGAACAGGTCCGAGTTGCGCGTGACGCGGAACTGGTAGCAGCCGTGCACGTCGATCTGCGGGAACAGTTCGTGCACGAAGCCCTGCATGAACGACGACAGCAACACGAAGCCATGCGGATACCCCGACAGCTCCGGCGGCATCTGCACCAGGCGGGGCAGGGCGCGCGGCGCCTGCACGATGGCCAGTTCCGCCTCGCGGCCGAAGGCATCCTTGCCCGACAGCTCGATGATAAAGTTCAGGCTCTTGTTGAGCACGCGCGGGAAGGGGTGGGCCGGGTCCAGCGCCATCGGTGTCAGGATGGGCACCAGCTCGCGCTGGAAGAAGCTGCGGCACCAGGCGCGCTGGGCTTCGTTCCAGTTGGTGGTCATGTGGAAGAACACGCCTTCCTTCTCGAGCAGCGGCAGGATTTCGTCCTGCAGCATGGCATACTGTTGCGCGACCAGCCGCCGCACCCGCTCTGTCACCACGCCAAACGCTTGCTGTACCGACAGGCCATCGGGAGTGAGGGCAGAAGGGTTGTCGCGCATCTGTTCCTTCAGCCCGGCGACGCGGATCTCAAAGAACTCATCCAGATTGCTCGACACGATGCAGATGAACTTCAAGCGCTCCATCAGTGGAACGCCCGGGTCAGCGGCCTGCGCGAGCACGCGCGCGTTGAACTCAAGAATGCCGACTTCCCGATTGAGCAGGTCGCCGGTCGGTAGTGTCGACATGGTAGTTTCCAGCAGATGACTATCCGGCCACTTTTTCATAGTCGCGTGTCAAGTTTGTGACGCATTAGAATTGTCACGTATGGGACACAATAAAGACATATTTTGTTACCCGATGTCGTGAATCACAATCCCCCTGGCGCATTTACCCGTATCCATCCATGAGTTCCACCCCCCGTCTGCTGGCTGCTGTCGACATGGGTTCCAACAGCTTCCGGCTGATGATCGGCCGCGTCGACGAGACGGTCACCGCGAGCGGCAACAGCAGCAGCCAGATCTTCCAGGTGGATGCGCTGCGCGAACCGGTCCGGCTGGCGGCCGGACTCACGCAAGATAAATACCTGGATCAGCCCGCGCGCCGTCGCGGTGTCGACGCATTGCGCCGTTTCGGCGACCGCTTGGGCGACTTCGCGCCCGAGCAGGTGCGTGCGGTGGCGACCAACACGCTGCGCGTGGCCAAGAACGCGCAGGATTTCCTGATCGAGGCGGAGGCCGCGCTCGGTTTTCCCATCGAGGTGATCGCGGGCCGCGAAGAGGCTCGCCTGATCTATCTCGGTGCATCGCACGATGCACCGGCCTGCCAGGGTAACCGGCTGGTGGTCGACATCGGTGGCGGGTCCACGGAATTCATCATCGGCAACGGCTACAAGCCCAAGCTGATGGAGAGTCTCTATATTGGTTGCGTTTCGCACAGCCGTCACTTCTTTCCGAACGGCAATGTCGACGAGTATGCGATGAAGCAGGCCGAACTGGCCGCGCGTCGCGAGATCCAGGTGCTGGTGCAGCAGTATCGTACGGCCGGCTGGAACCAGTCGGTGGGCTCGTCCGGCACCGCCCGTGCGTTGGCCGAGCTGATCGAGCTCAACGGCTTCAACGACAAGAGCACCGAGCACGGCATCACGCGCGAAGGGCTGGAGCGCCTCAAGCGCGCGCTGATCAAGGCCGAGAATACCAACCGCCTCAAGCTGTCCGGCCTCAAGCCGGACCGCATCCCGGTGCTGCCCGGCGGCCTGTCGATCATGCTGGGTGTCTTCGATGAACTCGACATCGATCGCATGGACGTCACCGACGGTGCGCTGCGCCTGGGCGTGCTGTATGACCTGCTGGGCCGCAGCCATCATGAAGACATGCGCACCGTGACGGTCGAGCAGTTCATGCGCCGCTACGCCGTGGACCGTGCGCAGGCACACCGGGTGCGGGACGCGGCGACGGCGCTGCTGTCGCAGTTTCCCGATCCGCCCGATGAGCGGCGCGAGGACAATCTCGCGCTGCTCGGCTGGGCCGCGAGCCTGCACGAGATCGGCATGAGCATCTCGCACAGCAGCTACCACAAGCACTCGGCCTATATCTCCAGCCATGCCGACATGCCGGGGTTTTCCAAGACCGACCAGGCTCGCCTGGCGACGCTGCTGCTGGGGCACGCCGGCAAGCTCGGCAAGCTGGCGGGCGGCGGCAAGTTCCTGGACTGGCGCATGCTGTTCAGCCTGCGGCTGGCCTTCGTGCTATGCCGCCGGCGCGGTGCGATCCAGCTGCCGGGCCTGCGCGTGCAGCATACCGAGGGCGAACTCAACGAGGGCGGCTTCGAGGTGGAACTGCCGAAGGGCTGGGTTGAGCAGAACCCGCTGGTCGAGTACAGCCTGGCGCAGGAAGCCGACGAGTGGGAGCGCATCGGCCGACGCTACAAGGTCGTCTACATTTGAGTGCTGCCGGTTCGTGATGCAAGCAAAACGGCCCAGTCTTTCGATCCGGGCCGTTTTGCCATGAGGCGGGTCGGCGTCAGCCGCGCAGGAAGTGGCGGGCGTAGCGGGGATTGATGTCCGACAGGCGCAGCAGCGTCAGGAAATCGGCGACGTTGAAGTCGGGGTCCCAGGCCGGTGCGCCGCAGATGCGCGCGCCCAGGCGCAGATAGCCCTTGACCAGCGCCGGCGGCTCCGCGTCCAGTGTCTGGTTCAGTTCCTCCACCGGCAGCGGTACCCGTGGGAAGGCGTGGTACTCGATCGGTGCGAGCGAGCCGTCTTCGACGAAGCTGCGGTGCAGGCTGGCGGCAAAGTGTCCGCCGTCGGCCATCGACACGCTGGCGCAGCCCAGCATCGACTCGAAACCGTAGCGCTGCATGTATTCGCCCAGGCCGGCCCACAAGGCCATGATCACGCTGCCCGAGCGGTAATCGCGATGCACGCAGGAGCGGCCCAGCTCGACCATCTTCGGACGCAGGTGGGTGAGGCGCACCAGGTCGAATTCCGATTCGGAGTACAGGCAGCCGATGCGCTTGGCGGCATCCGGGCGCAGCACGCGATAGGTGCCGACCACGCGCAGGGTCTGCTGGTCGCGCACGATCAGGTGGTCGCATACGGCGTCGAACATGTCGACATCCAGCTCCGTGCCGGCCGAGGCCAGGCGGGCGCCCATCTCTTCGGCGAAGACCTTGTAGCGCAGGCGTTGCGCTTCGGTCACTTCATCCTGGTGGCGTGCCCACGAAACGGCCAGAACAGGCTTGTTACGCGCCGGAGCATCCGGTGCGCGATGAAGACCCCTCCGTGCGTTGGTGTTTCCGAGGTTCAGGCTCGGCAACGCATCGATCAGCGGCTGAGTGGGCGTCGGCAGGTCTCGCATTCGTGCATCCCCTTGATGACTTGTCGGGGCGATTCTAGAGGCGCTGCATGACAGATCAGCGACAAAGGCGTGTCAATCGTGACCGTTGGGTGAATTTTCGATGGCGTTTCCGTGACGATGTGGGGGCGGGTTCACAGAATGTCCGGGTTCATCACCGCGCGCAGGACCGTCTGGGCTTCGTCTTCGCGCACGCGCCGGTACAGCCACCAGACGCCGGCCTTCTTCACGCTCCAGTCCATCTCCTCGCCGGCGATCAGCAGGCTGGCCAGTCGGCCGATCCAGGGCTGGTGGCCGACCAGCAGCAGGTTGGTGTTCGACGGCCAGTCCAGTGCCGCGAGGATCGCGCTGACATCCGCGCCCGGGGCGAGCGCGGGCAGCGTCTGGAAGTGCTCGGTCAGCGCGCGGGCGGTCTGCTGCGTGCGGACCGCGGGGCTGGCCAGCACCAGCGTCTCTTCGGGCAGGCGGGGGTGCAGCCAGGCAGCCATCTTGTCGGCCTGCTTGTGCCCGCGCTGGGTCAGTTCCCGCTGGAGGTCGGTGCTGCGATGGATGCGCAACGTCGTGGCGACGTCTTCGGCTTCGGCGTGGCGCCAGAGAATCAGGTTCATGGAGGTCGTCGTAAGAGGCGGCTTCTGAGGTCATTATAGCACTGTGTCATGACAACGTCGTCGTGGCGGGAATCGGTTCGCCAGAGGGGGCGCCAGTAGGGTTTGACCGTGACGTTGCAAACACAGTACAATCGCGGGCTCGGGGCGTAGCGCAGCCTGGTAGCGCATCTGATTTGGGATCAGAGGGTCGCATGTTCGAATCATGTCGCCCCGACCAGAATTTCAGCTTTAGGGACAACGGCTTATGCAGTAATGCATAAGCCGTTTTTCTTTGGCCATCGCTCAGGCCATCGCCCGCACGACCAGCCCGATCGCCACCACACCGGCAAATGCCGCAAAACCCTGCTGCAGCGCCGGCCCTGCCAGATGGCGCGCGAAACCGCGCCCGGCCAGCATGCCAGCCAATGCACCGGCGGCGAACGGCAGGGCGATGCGCCAGTCGACATGTCCGCCGATGGCCGAGGCGACCACGCCGCTGGCCGACACGAGGGCGATCACCGCAAGTGATGTCGCCACGATGGTCTGCATCGGCAGGTCGGTTGCGCGGCGCAATGCCGGCACGACGACGAAGCCGCCGCCGACGCCGAGCAGCCCGGACAGGAAGCCGGCCGCCGCGCCCCAGGATGCCAGCGTGCGCGCGCACGGCAGGGTCCAGATCAGCTTGCCGCGGACGGCATCCAGATGGCAGGGCGGCGCGGTATGGTGCGGCGAAAACGCGGCAGGGGCGGTCGTGCGCGCCTGCCGGAACATGCGGATCGCCACATGGGCGAGCACCATGGCAAACAGCAAGGTCAACGGCGTATTCGGCACGCGCTGCGCGGCCCAGACGCCCATCGGCGACAGCACCACGCCGCACAGCGCCATCAACGCGGCGGCCTTGTAGCGGACCTTGCCCTCGCGCAGCCCCAGCGCCGAACCCAGCCCGGCGGACAGGCCGACGGCCAGCAGCGCCACCGGCGCCGCCTGCGAGACCGACAGATGCATGCCGAAGATCAGCAGCGGCACCGCCACGATGGCGCCACCGGCGCCCGTCAGCGCCAGGATCAGCCCGACCGCCGAGCCCAGTCCAGCACTGGCGAGCCAGCCGGCTTCGTAGAGCGGCACGGTTCAGCGCTCCGTCGGCAGGCTCGGGCGGGCCAGCCACTCGCGGCCCTTGAGCAGCCCGTTCCAGTACAGCCACGGCAGCATGGCCGTCTTGAGCCACCATGCCGACTGGCGCGCCACCGTCGGCGCCAGCGGAAAGGTCGGCAGCAGCTTGCCGCCGTAGCCGAACTCCGCGAGGATGACCTTGCCGCGCTCGACCGTCAGCGGGCAGCCGCCGTAGCCGTCGTAGCGTGTCGGCAAGGGCTGCCGGTCGCGGTGGGCGAGCAGGTTTTCCGCGACCACCACGGCTTGCTTGCGCACGGCGGTCGCAGTCTTGGCGTTGGGCGTCGAGCAGGCATCGCCGAGCGAGAACACATCGGCGTGGCGGACGTGCTGCAGCGTGGCCGGGTCGACTTCGCACCAGCCGGCTGCATCGCCCAGGCCGCTCTGTGCGATGAAGGCCGGCGGCACCTGGGGCGGCACGGCGTGCAGCAGGTCGAAGCGCTTGGGGGTGCGGATCGTCTCGCCGTCTGCGTTCTTGCGCTCGAACCAGGCCGTGCGTGCCGGGCCGTCGACGGCCACCAGCGTGGAGCCGAAGGCCAGCCCGGCGCGGTAGCGCTCCACGTAGCGCATGAGGGCCGGCACGAAGGCTTCGACACCGAACAGCGCGGCGCCGGCCAGATTGAACTCCACGTTGATCTGGTCGAGCACGCCGGTGCGGCGCCAGTGGTCGCAGGCCAGGTACATCGCCTTCTGCGGCGCGCCGGCGCACTTGATCGGCATGGCCGGCTGCGTGAACAGCGCGCGTCCCGAGCGCAGGCTGCGCACCAGCGACCAGGTGTAGGGGGCCAGGTCGAAGCGGTAGTTGGAGGTGACGCCATGCTGCCCCAGCGCAGCCTCCAGCCCGTCGATGCGCTCCCAGGCCAGCCGCAGGCCGGGGCTGACGATCAGCTGGCTGTACCGTACGCTGCGCCCGTCATCGAGGGTCACGCGGTGGGTCGCGGTATCGACGTGCGTGGCGCTGGCGCGGATGCGGCGCACGCCTGCCGGGATCAGCGTGTCGGTCTGCCGCACGGTGCGGCCGGCGTCGAAGGCACCGCCGCCGACCAGCGTCCAGGCCGGCTGGTAGTAGTGGGCATCGCTCGGCTCGATGATCGCGATGTCCAGTTGTGGCCGGCGGCGGCGCAGGCTCGCGGCCACGCCGATGCCGGCGGCGCCGCCGCCGATGATCAGAATCTCGGTGGCCGGATGATGGGACGGGTTCGGGTTCGGGGAGGGGGGCATAGCGGGTTCGCGTTGAGTGGCCGAGGCGTCCGGCCGGTCCTTCGATGAACGCTGCGGTGGCAGCGGATGCCAAGGCAACCGCTGCATGCCGCAACACAAAATGACCAGATGGGTGCGGCCTTCTAAGATGAGGGCAGAGCTTTGCCGCAATACAGCGACGACAGCGTCTGCATGATCTGGATGACCTCGAAGCTCGCGAGCCGGTAATAGATGTACTTGCCTTCGCGGCGCGTGGCCACCAGGCCTTCGTCGCGCAGCACGCCCAGGTGCTGCGACAGGCTGGGCTGGTGCAGGCCGACCAGCGTCTCGAGTTCGCCGACGTTGCGTTCGCCCTGGGTCAGCTGGCAGAGCAGCAGCAGGCGGTCTTCGTGGGCCATGGCCTTGAGCACGGCACAGGCCTGGGCCGCGGCGTCCCGCAGCATGTCGATGGCGTGCCCGGGCAGCGGAGCGGGGGGCGCCGGGCTGGCGATGGCGGTCGATCGGGGCATGGCGGGCGCGGTCGTTGATGCGTTCTCTCTATTGGCAGACAGAATGTCTGGAGATATTCTATAAAAATATAGATTGTTTGGGGAAGTCCCGCCATGTCCGCCCAGATTTCGCCGTTCTTCGATCCCGATACCTGCACCATGACCTATGTGGTCCATGCCGGGCCGGGCACGCCGTGCGCGGTGATCGATTCGGTCCTCGACTACGATCCCAAATCCGGCCGCACCCGGACCGGATCGGCGGACCGGGTGGCCGCCTACATCGAGGCGAACGCGTTGCGGGTCGAGTGGCTGCTGGAGACGCACGCGCATGCGGACCACCTGTCGGCGGCGCCGTACCTGCGCAACCGGTTCGGCGGGCGCATTGCCATCGGCGAGCGCATCCGGGTGGTGCAGGGCGTGTTCAAGCCGATCTTCAACCTGGAGTCGTCGTTCCGGCTCGACGGTTCGCAGTTCGACCACCTGTTCGCGGCGGACGAGGTGTTCCGCATCGGCGAGCTGGGAGCGAAGGCGCTGGCGGTGCCCGGCCATACGCCGGCCGATATGGCCTATCAGGTGGGTGACGCCGTGTTCGTGGGCGATACGCTGTTCATGCCGGATGTCGGCACCGCCCGCTGCGACTTTCCCGGCGGCAACGCGCGCACGCTGTACCAGTCGATCCACCGGCTGCTGGACCTGCCGCCGCAGACGCGGCTCTACATGTGCCACGACTATCCGCCCGCCGGCCGCGAGGCGATCTGCGAGACCACGGTGGCCGAGCAGCGCCGCGCCAATATCCACGTGCGCGACGGCGTGACGGAAGACGACTTCGTGCAGATGCGTACCCGGCGCGACGCCACGCTGGCCATGCCGACGCTGATGCTGCCGTCCATCCAGGTCAATATCCGCGCGGGCGCACTGCCGCCGGCCGAGCCGAATGGCGTGCAGTATCTGAAAATTCCGTTGAACGCGCTGTAAGCCTGAGCCGGCCGGACGACTCCGCTTCAGCGCCCCGACATCACTGGGACCCGGCGATCGAGGCGGTGAATGCGCGTCCATCGCGACCGCATCGACCTACCGTGCGCCGCGCTGGTGATGGCGCCTCGTCCAGCCGCCGTCGCGTCAGTCGGCGCAGGAAGTCAGCGCGGCGGCCGGCCGCGCCGGGCTGCATGCATCCACGCGCGGTCTGTCCTCGTCGCTCGGCGCCGGCCGGCCGTAGAAGTACCCCTGGGCCTCGTTGCATCCTGCTTCCCGAATCCTTCTCACGTGCGCTTGCGTCTCCACGCCTTCGGCCACGGTGGTCACGCACCAGCGCCCAGGTCAGCATGGGCCCGATGTAGCTGCCGTCGTTCGCCCGGACCGCCGAGACCGTCAGGTCCAGCACTTCCGGCCCGAGCCGGATGCGCGTGTCGTGCGGCATGATGTTCCCTTTCGCTATGACGAGGCGGCGCGCTTTTCGCGTGGTATGAAAACAGGAGCGCACGATTGGCGGGTTCCTGAATAGCGCGTTCGTATGATCCGGTTCAGGAAGACAGACTAAGAGCCGCTAAGACAAGTCATCGACGAATCGAGAGCAGATGATTGCAGCGGCGAGTGAAAGGAGCGCGGTGTGAATATCGAGTCGTCGTTCGAAGCGGATGCGCAGCTTGGCGAAGCCGGCAAACCAAGCATGCGTGCGCTCAACAACCCATCGATGCCGGCCCAGTCGCTGCTTGCTTTCAACACCGATACGGGCGATGCGGGCGGTGATGCCACGGCGCTTCAGATAGCGCCGGCATCGACGGCAGTCGTACCCCTTGTCGGCATGGAGCTTGTCGGGCCGCTTGCGAGGACGTCCATCCAACCCGCGAACCGCCGGGATGGCGTCCAGGGTGGATTCGAACGCGATCGAATCGTGCCGGTTCGCGCTGGTTACCGTGATGGCCAGCGGAATACCCTGGGCATCTACGACGAGGTGTCGTTTGCTGCCGAGCTTGCCTCGGTCAGTCGGGTTCGGGCCG
>CAKKOY010000023.1 GCA_919592095.1 Ralstonia syzygii subsp. syzygii
GCGCTCCACCGGGCTCAGAAGCCCACGCAGGTAGGCCAAGGCCCGCTGCCGCGGCTCCGGACGCTTGAACAGCATCCCCTGCCGTTCGTGCAACCCTTCCAGCTCTCTCTCTCCCAGCCCCTCACCGTTCCTTGCATCGGACCATGATCGTCTCATCTCACATGGACAACATCATAGGCGATAGGTACGGCTGTAGTACTAGCCTGCTGCTGCCCTCGCTTTCATTCACAGCAGAACAGGCGTCGCGAAGACGGCGCCGACAGCTATCAGGAGACGACATGAACCAGCAACGACGCGGTACGTTCCGGGCCATCGCGGCCGCCACCCTGTTCGCCATCGCCGGCGGCGTTGCCCATGCGGCGGAGGAGGTGAAGATCGGCTTCCTGGTCAAGCAGCCGGAGGAGCCGTGGTTCCAGGATGAATGGAGGTTTGCCGACCAGGCCGCGAAGGAGAAGGGCTTCAAGCTGGTCAAGATCGGCGTGCCCAGCGGCGGCGAGGTGCTGACCGCCATCGACAACCTGGGCGCGCAGCACGCGCAGGGTTTCGTGATCTGCGTGCCGGACGTCAAGCTCGGGCCGGCGGTGGTCGCCAAGGCCCGGCAGAACAACCTCAAGCTGATCACGGTGGATGACCGCTTGGTCGACGGCGGCGGCAAGCCGATCGAAGTTGTGCCGCACATGGGCATCTCGGCCACGAAGATCGGCGAACAGGTGGGCGAGGCCATCGCGCAGGAGATGAAGCGGCGCGGCTGGAACCTGGCGGAAGTGGGGGCCATCCGCATCGCCTATGACCAGTTGCCGACCGCGAGGGAGCGCACCGACGGCGCCGTGGCCGCGCTCGCCAAGGCCGGCTTCCCCGCCGCCAACGTGCTGACCAGCCCCCAGGCGAAGACCGACACGGAAGCCGCCTTCAATGCGGCCAATATCACGCTGACCAAGAACCCGCGCTTCAGGCACTGGATCGCCTTCGGCCTGAACGATGAGGCGGTGCTGGGCGCGGTGCGCGCGGCGGAAGGCCACGGCGTGACGGCGGCCGACATCATCGGCGTGGGCATCGGCGGCAGCCAGTCGGCGCTCAACGAGTTCGCCAAGCCGGAGAAGACGGGCTTCTTCGGCACCGTGCTGATCAGCCCCAAGCGCCACGGCTACGAGACCTCGGTGAACATGTACAACTGGATCACCGCCAACAAGGCGCCCGAGCCGCTGATCCTGACCAGCGGCCGCCTGATGACGCGCGAGAACGAGAAGGCCGTGCGTCAGGAGATGGGCCTCTGAGTCCGCCGGCGCAAGCCACGAAGGAGACGCGCTATGTCGGCCTTTCTTGAGTTTCGCGGTATCAGCAAGGTGTTTCCCGGCGTGCGCGCGCTGTCGGAGGTGTCGTTCGGCATCGAATGCGGCCGTGTGCATGGCCTGCTGGGCGAGAACGGCGCGGGCAAGTCGACGCTGCTGAAGATTCTCGGCGGCGACTACCAGCCCGATGGCGGGCAGATCGTCGTCGAGGGCCGGCCGGTGGCGTTCCCGACCACGCGGGCGGCACTGGCGGCGGGCATCGCCGTCATCCACCAGGAGCTGCAGACGGTGCCCGAGCTGACGGTGATGGATAACCTGCTGCTCGGCCACCTGCCCAGCCGCGGCGGCTTCGTCCGCCAGCGTGAGGCGATGGCGTGGACGCGCGAGCAGCTGGCGCGCATCGGCGTCGACCTCGATCCGAAGGCCAGGCTCAAGCACCTGTCGATCGGGCAGCGCCAGATGGTGGATATCTGCAAGGCGATCCTGCGCGATGCGCGCGTGATCGCGCTCGATGAGCCTACCAGCTCGCTGTCGGTGCGCGAGACGGACATCCTGTTCCGGCTGGTGAAGGACCTGCGTGCGCAGGGCCGGGCATTGATCTACATCTCGCACCGCCTCGACGAAATCTTCGAGCTGTGCGACGGCTGCACGATCTTCCGCGATGGCCGCAAGGTGGCGGATTTCCCGTCGATGACCGAGGTCACGCGCGAGCAGCTCGTCGCCCAGATGGTCGGCCGCCAGATCGATGACATCTTCGGCTACCGGCCGCGCACACCGGGCGACGTCCGGCTGCGGGTGGACGGCCTGATGGGCCCGAAGCTGGCCGAGCCGGCGAGCTTCTCGGTGCGGCGCGGCGAGATCGTCGGGCTGTTCGGCCTGGTGGGCGCGGGGCGCTCGGAGCTGGCGCGGCTGGTGTACGGCGCCGACCGCAAGACTGCCGGCACCGTTGCGCTCGATGGTGCGCCGATCCGCATCCGCGCCGTGGCCGACGCGATCCGCCAGGGCATCGTGCTGTGCCCGGAGGACCGCAAGGAGGAGGGCATCATCGGCTGCCGCTCGGTGTCGGAGAACATCAACATCAGTTGCCGGCGCAACCAGCGGCGCTTCGGCCTGTTCGTCGACGACCGGCGGGAAGCGAAGACCGCCGACCACTACATCGCCCGGCTGCGCATCAAGACGCCGCATCGCGACCAGCCCATCCGCCTGCTCTCGGGCGGCAACCAGCAGAAGGCCGTCCTGGCGCGCTGGCTGGCCGAAGACGGCATGCGCGTGCTGATCATCGACGAGCCGACACGCGGCATCGATGTCGGCGCCAAGAACGAGATCTACCAGGTGCTGTACGAGCTGGCCGAACGCGGCGTGGCCGTGCTGATGATCTCCAGCGAACTGCCCGAGATCCTGGGCGTGGCCGACCGCGTGCTGGTGATGAGCGAAGGCCGCATCGCCGGTGAGCTGCCGCGCGCGCAGGCCACCGAACACGCCGTGCTGGACCTGGCCTTGCGGCAGCAGCGCGCCCCGTCCGTTGCAGCCCAGGCCGCTTGAGGAGCCTCCGATGTCCCAGTCCCAACCCCTGCAACGCGCCGACGGGTTTGCCGCGTCGGCCCGATCGGCCATGAACAAGACGCGCCTGCTGCTGCGGCTGGACGATTTCAGCCTGCGGCTGATCTTCGCCATCCTGTTTGCCGCGCTGTCGCTGTCGGTCGAATACTTCTTCTCGTGGCAGAACATGGTCGGCCTGGCGCTCTCCGTCTCGCAGATCGGCATGGTGGCCTGCACCATGATGTTCTGCTTGGCCTCGCGCGACTTCGATCTGTCGATCGGCTCCACGGTGGCGTTCGCCGGCGTGCTGTGCGCGATGATCATCAACGCCACCGGCAGCATTGCGCTGGGCATCGGCGCGAGCCTGCTGGCCGGCGCGGTGATCGGCGGCATCAACGGTTTCGTGATCGCCCGGCTGAAGATCAACGCGCTGATCACCACGCTCGCCACCATGGAGATCGTCCGCGGCCTGGCCTTCATCGCCTCGCACGGGCAGGCGGTGGGCGTTTCGGAGATGGCGTTCTTCGAGCTGGGCAACACCATCGTGCTGGGCGTGCCGACGCCGGTGTGGGTGGCGGCGCTTTGCTTCGTGGTGTTCGGCGTGCTGCTCAACAAGACGGTGTACGGGCGCAACACGCTCGCCATCGGCGGTAACCCGGAAGCGGCGCGGCTGGCGGGCGTGAACGTCAACCTGACGCGCATCGTCATCTTCCTGATCCAGGGCGTGATTGCCGCGCTGGCCGGCGTGATCCTGGCCGCGCGCATCACCAGCGGCCAGCCGAACGCGGCGCAGGGCTTCGAGCTGAACGTGATTTCGGCGTGCGTGCTGGGCGGCGTGTCGCTGATGGGCGGCCGCGCCACCATCAGCGGAGTGCTGGTCGGCGTGCTGATCATGGGCACGGTGCAGAACGCCATGAACCTGCTCAATATCGACGCGTTCTATCAGTACCTGGTGCGCGGCTGCATTTTGCTGGCGGCGGTGCTGGTGGACCAGATCAAGCACCGCGGCGGCCGCGATTGACGGAGACGGCACCATGACTGCAACCCCGCTCTCCGACCTGCGCTGTACGCTCGGCGAAGGCATCGTCTGGGACGATGCCCTGGGCGTGCTGTGGTGGACCGACATCCAGGAATCGCTGCTGTGGCAGCACGACCCGGCCACCGGCCGCGAGCGCCAGTGGCCGATGCCGCAGCGCGTGGGCTCGTTCGTGCTGATGGGAACGCCGGGCGTGCTGATCGTCGGTCTGGCCAAGCAGGTTGCCCGCTTCGACACGCGCACCGGCACGGCGACGCCACAGGCCGATGTGGAAGCCGGCAACCCGCTCACGCGCATCAACGACGGCCGCGCTGATCGGGCCGGCAACTACGTCTTCGGCACCCTGCACGAGGGCGGCCCGGAGCCGCTGGGCAGCTTCTACCGCTTCACGCCGCTGGGCGTGCTGCAGCGGCTGGCCTTGCCCAGCATCACGGTCGCCAACAGCATCGCCTTCAGCCCCGACGGCACGACGATGTATTGGTGCGACACGCACAGCCGCCGCATCCACGCCTGCGACTACGACGGCCAGACCGTCGATGCCGATGGCTGCCTGTGGAACGCCGAGTGGGGCGGCAACCGCATTACGCGCTACACGCCGGACGGACGTGTGCTGGCGCACTATCCGGTGCCCGCATCGCAGCCGACCTGCCCGGCGTTCGGCGGGGCGGCATTCGATACTCTCTACCTGGCGAGCGCCCGCGATGGATTGCCAGCGCGACGACTGGCCGAGGACGCGCAGGCCGGCGCCGTGTTCCGGCTCGCGGTCACCGGCGTGCTGCGCGAGCCCAACGCGCTGGCGTGCTACCCGCTGGTGCCGTGGTCGAACCGCATCGGCGGCGGCCGCTTCACGTTCGATGGCCGTGTCATCGACGTCCCGCGCACCCGCGATGACGAACCGTACCCCCTGCACGGACACGGCTGGCGCATGCCGTGGCAGCCGGTGGCCGACAGCGGGCACGCGATCGAGCTGGCGGCGAGGGTCGAGCACGCGCGTCCGTTCCGCTATCTGGCGCGGTTGCGCTACGCGCTGGCGGCCAACACGTTGCGGATGACGCTGACCGTGCGCAACGAAGGCGAGCCGCTGCCGTTCGGGCTGGGCGTGCATCCCTTCTTCCCGCGCACGGCCGACGTGCGGCTGCACGCGCCCGCGACCGGGATGTGGCACGCCGCGCCTGACCACCTGCCGACGATGATGGAGGCGCCGCCGTCCAGCACCGACTTCGGCGCGGCGCGGAGGCTCGAGGCCGGCGCCGGGATCAACCACAGCTTCGAAGGCTGGAACGGCCACGCCGAGATTGTCTGGCCGAGTCGACGGCTATCGGTGGCGATTGCCGCGGCGACTTCCCGCTACGTGCTGTACACCACGCCCGGGCGCGACTTCTTCTGCTTTGAACCGGTCGACCATGCCATCAATGCGCACAACCTCCCGGGCCGGCCGCAGGACCACGGCCTGATCGTGCTCGCCACCGGCCAGAGCCTGCAGCGCGACTATCGATTCACCGTCACTCCCTTCCGGACCGACGCATGACCGCTCCCCCGACATCCTTCCCGCCGCGCCTGGCCGGCAAGGTCGCGCTGGTGACCGGCGCCACGCAGGGCATCGGCGCCGCCACCGCGCGGCTGTTCGCGCAGCACGGTGCGCGCGTGATCGTCAACGCGCTGGTGCGCGACGCCGGCGCCGAGGTCTTCGCCGCGTCCGTCGGCAACGACGACAACGTGCTGCTGGTGCAGGCCGATGTACGCCGCCGCGACCAGGTCGACGCCATGGTCGCGGCGGGCGTCGAGCGCTTCGGCGGCATCGACGTGCTGGTTAACAATGCCGGCATCAACGTCTTCTCCGATCCGCTCGCGCTCTCCGAGGACGACTGGGCACGCTGCCTGTCGGTCGACCTGGAGGGCGCGTGGCATTGCGCGCGCGCCGTGCTGCCGCACATGCTGGCGCGCGGCGCCGGCAGCATCGTCAACATCGCCTCGGTGCACGGGCACAAGATCATCCCGGGCGCGTTTTCGTATCCGGTGGCCAAGCACGGCCTGATCGGGCTCACGCGGGCGCTGGGCATCGAATATGCGGCGCGCGGCATCCGCGTCAATTCGATCTCGCCGGGGCTGATCCTCACGCCGATCGCCGAGGCCGGCTTTGCCGCCGCGCCCGACCCCGAGGCCGAACGCCGCCGCCAGGCCGGGCTGCTGCCGTGCAAGCGCATCGGCGAGCCGGAGGAGGTGGCCTACACCGCGCTGTTCCTCGCCTCCGACGAGGCGCGCTTCATCAACGCCGCCGACATCCTGATCGATGGCGGGCGCTCGCAGCTGTATCACGAATGACCATGACCTGGACTGCCCATCTTCCGCTGATCGCCATCCTGCGCGGCATCCGCCCCGACGAGGTGCTGGCGCACGTGCAAGCGCTCGTCGAGGCCGGTTTCGATGCCATCGAGATCCCGCTCAACTCGCCCGGCTGGGCCGACAGCGTGCGGCTGGCCGTGCGCGCATTCGGGGACCGCGCATTGATCGGCGCCGGCACCGTGCTGCAGCCGGCCGACGTCGACCAGCTGGTTGCGGCCGGCGGCCGGCTGGTCGTGACACCCAACACCCATGTGCCGGTGATCCGCGCTGCCGTCCATCACGGCCTCGTGACCTGCATCGGCTGCATGACGGCCACCGAGGCCTTGGCCGCGCTCGACGCCGGGGCGCAGGCGCTCAAGCTCTTCCCGGCCGGCCAGCTCGGCCCCGCCTATGTGCGCGCGCTCAAGGCCGTGCTGCCGCCGGACGTGCCGCTGTTCGCGGTCGGTGGCATCACGCCCGCCAATCTTGCCGACTATCTGACCGCCGGCTGCGTCGGCGCCGGCCTCGGCAATGACCTGTATCGCCCGGGCCAGACCGCCGCCGAGACGGCCGATCGCGCCTGGCGGTTCGTCCGGGCTTACCGCACTGTCCAATCCGACCGCACCATCCACCCATGAAGATCACCCGACTGACCACCTATCGCCTGCCGCCGCGCTGGATGTTCCTGAAGATCGAGACCGACGAGGGCGTCGCCGGCTGGGGCGAGCCCGTCATCGAAGGCCGCGCGCGCACGGTGGAAGCGGCGGTGCACGAACTGGCCGACTACCTCGTCGGCCAAGACCCGCGCCGCATCAACGACCTGTGGCAGACGCTGTATCGCGGCGGCTTCTACCGGGGCGGGCCGATCCTGATGAGCGCCATTGCCGGCATCGACCAGGCGCTGTGGGACATCAAGGGCAAGCTGCTGGGCGTGCCGGTGTACGAACTGCTCGGCGGCCTCGTGCGCGACCGGATGCGCACCTACAGTTGGGTCGGCGGCGACCGTCCCGCCGACGTGATCGCCGGCATGAAGGCGCTGCAGGCCGGCGGTTTCGACCACTTCAAGCTCAATGGCTGCGAGGAGATGGGCATCATCGACACCTCGCGCGCCGTGGATGCCGCGGTGGCGCGCGTGGCGGAAATCCGCGCGGCCTTCGGCAACACGGTCGAGTTCGGGCTGGATTTCCACGGCCGCGTGTCGGCGCCGATGGCCAAGGCGCTGATCCGGGAACTGGAGCCATACCGTCCGCTCTTCATCGAGGAACCCGTGCTGGCCGAGCAGGCCGAGAGCTACGCCCGTCTTGCCGCACACACCCACTTGCCGATCGCGGCCGGCGAGCGCATGTTCTCGCGCTTCGAGTTCAAGCGCGTGCTGGAGGCGGGCGGCCTGGCGATCCTGCAGCCGGACCTGTCGCACGCCGGCGGCATCACCGAATGCCTGAAGATCGCCGGCATGGCCGAGGCATACGATGTGGCGCTGGCACCGCACTGCCCGCTCGGGCCGATCGCGCTGGCGTCCTGCCTGCACATCGACTTCGTCAGCTGGAACGCCACGCTGCAGGAGCAGAGCATGGGCATCCACTACAACCAGGGCGCCGAACTGCTCGATTACGTGCGCAACAAGGCCGATTTCGTGCTGGAAGGTGGCTACATCCGGCCGCCACGCCTGCCCGGGCTGGGCGTGGACATCGACGAGGCGCTGGTCATCGAGCGCAGCCGCAACGCGCCGGACTGGCGCAACCCGGTCTGGCGGCATGCGGACGGGTCCGTGGCGGAGTGGTGAGCTTGCGGGAGGCGGGGTTGTTGCCGTCCGTTACAAACGTCACGACTGCCCCAGTCGGGTGATCTCCGTCTGGTAAAATCGCGGTTTTCCCGCCTTCCAGCCTTCCAGCCGCAGGTTCGCATGACCGCCCCCGCCATCCATTCGATCACCTCATTGCCCACCCAGCAGATGGCCAATGCCATCCGCGTGCTTGCCATGGACGCCGTCCAGCAGGCCAATTCGGGCCACCCCGGCATGCCGATGGGCATGGCGGACATCGCCGTGGCGCTGTGGGGCCGCCACCTGCGCCACAATCCGGTAAATCCGCACTGGCCTGACCGCGACCGCTTCGTGCTGTCCAACGGCCACGGCTCGATGCTGCTGTACGCGCTGCTGCACCTGACCGGCTATGACCTGCCGATGTCGGAGCTGAAGAACTTCCGCCAGTTGCACAGCAATACCGCCGGCCACCCCGAATACGGCATCACGCCCGGCGTGGAAACCACCACCGGCCCGCTGGGGCAGGGCATCACCAACGCGGTCGGCATGGCGCTGGCTGAACGCCTGCTGGGCCAGGAATTCAACCGTCCCGGCTTCGACATCGTCAACCACCACACCTACGTCTTCCTGGGCGACGGCTGCCTGATGGAAGGCATCAGCCACGAAGCCTGCTCGCTGGCCGGCACGCTCAAGCTGAACAAGCTGGTCGCGCTGTGGGACGACAACGGCATCTCGATCGACGGCGAAGTCGTTCACTGGTTCAACGACGACACGCCCAAGCGCTTCGAAGCCTACGGCTGGAACGTGATCCGCGCCGTCGACGGCCACAATGTCGCCGCCGTGGAAGCCGCCATCGCACAGGCCAAGACGTCCGACAAGCCGACCCTGATCTGCTGCCGCACCGTGATCGGCAAGGGCGCGCCCACCAAGGAAGGCGGCCACGACGTGCACGGCGCGCCGCTGGGCGGCGCCGAGATCGCCGCCGCGCGCGAGGCGCTGGCTTGGCCGCACGCACCGTTCGAAGTGCCGCAGGCCGTGTATGACGCGTGGGATGCGCGCGGCCAGGGCCAGGCGCTGGAAAAGGCCTGGAACGCGCTGTTCGATGCCTATTCCGAGCGGTATCCGGCCGAAGCCGAGCAGTTCCAGCGCCGTATGCGCGGTCAACTGCCGGAAGCCTTCGAGAAGACCGCCGCCGAATTCGTCGAGAAGTGCGAACTGAAGGCCGAGACCATCGCCACCCGCAAGGCCAGCCAGAACACGCAGGAAGCCTACGGGCCGGTGCTGTCCGAGCTGCTGGGCGGCTCGGCCGACCTGACCGGCTCGAACCTGACCAACTGGAGCGGCAGCAAGGCCGTGCGCGTGGATGCCTGGGGCAACCATGTCAACTACGGCGTGCGCGAGTTCGGCATGAGCGCCGTCATGAACGGCGTCGCGCTGCATGGCGGCTACATCCCGTACGGCGGCACGTTTCTGACCTTCTCCGACTACAGCCGCAACGCGCTGCGCATGGCGGCGCTGATGAAGATCCGCTCGCTGTTCGTCTTCACGCACGACTCCATCGGCCTGGGTGAGGACGGCCCGACGCACCAGTCGATCGAACACGTCGCCAGCCTGCGCCTGATCCCCAACATGGATGTCTGGCGTCCGGCCGACACCACCGAGACTGCCGTGGCCTGGGCGGCTGCCATCGCGCGCCAGCATGGCCCGAGCTGCCTGATCTTCAGCCGCCAGAACCTGCCGTTCCAGCCGCGCGATCCGGCCACCCGTGCCGCCATCGCCCGCGGCGGCTACGTGCTGCGCGACGCCGCCGACGGCAAGCGCCCGGACGTGGTCATCATCGCCACCGGCTCGGAAGTGGGCTTGGCCGTCGGTGCCGCCGAGCACCTCGCCGCCGAGGGCATCCAGGCGCGCGTGGTGTCGGTGCCATCGACCACGGTGTTCGACAAGCAGGACGCCGCCTACAAGGCCAGCGTGCTGCCGGCCGGTGTGCCGCGCATCGCCGTCGAGGCGGGCGTGACTGATTTCTGGTGGAAGTACCAGGTGCAGGCGGTCGTCGGCATCGACACGTTCGGTGAGTCGGCCCCGGCGGGCGTGCTGTTCAAGCACTTCGGCTTCACTGTCGAGAACGTGGTGAACACGGCCAAGAGCGTCATCGTTCCGGCTGTCTAACAGGTTATTCGCACGCGGCACCCACGGGGTGCCGTGTTGCCATCGTCGATTTCACTTTTGCTATCAGGAGACTGATCATGACCATCAAGATCGGCATCAACGGCTTCGGCCGTATCGGCCGCATGGTGTTCCGCTCCGCCGTCGCCAACTTCAAGGACATCGAAGTCGTTGCCATCAACGACTTGCTCGAGCCCGACTACCTGGCGTACATGCTGAAGTACGATTCGGTGCACGGCCGCTTTGACGGCGAAGTGTCGGTCGACGGCGATACGCTGATCGTCAACGGCAAGAAGATCCGCCTGACCGCGGTCAAGGATCCGGCCGAGCTGAAGTGGGGCGAGGTCGGCGCCGACGTGGTGGTCGAGTCGACCGGCATCTTCCTGACCAAGGAAGGCGCGCAGAAGCATATCGACGCGGGTGCCAAGAAGGTGATCATGTCGGCGCCGTCCAAGGACGACACCCCGATGTTCGTCTACGGCGTGAACCACGGCACCTATAAGGGCGAGGCGATTGTCTCCAACGCCAGCTGCACCACCAACTGCCTGGCCCCGGTGGCCAAGGTGTTGAACGACAAGTGGGGCATCAAGCGCGGCCTGATGACCACCGTGCACGCCGCCACCGCTACGCAGAAGACCGTTGACGGCCCGTCCAACAAGGACTGGCGCGGCGGCCGTGGCATCCTGGAAAACATCATCCCGTCGTCGACCGGCGCCGCCAAGGCCGTGGGCGTGGTGATCCCGCAGTTGAACAAGAAGCTGACCGGCATGTCGTTCCGCGTGCCGACTTCGGACGTGTCGGTGGTCGACCTGACCGTCGAGTTGGACAAGCCGGCCACGTACGACGAGATCTGCGCCGAAATGAAGGCGCAGAGCGAGGGCGCCCTGAAGGGCGTGCTGGGCTACACCGAAGACAAGGTCGTGGCCACGGATTTCCGCGGCGACGCCCGCACCTCGATTTTCGATGCCGAAGCCGGTATCGCGTTGGACGGCACCTTCATCAAGGTGGTGAGCTGGTACGACAACGAGTGGGGCTACTCGAACAAGGTGCTGGAAATGGTCCGTGTCGTGGCCAAGTAATCCTGCACGTTTGCGGAAAGAAGAAACGCGCCTGCGGGCGCGTTTTTCATGCTCCGGCGGCGGCGTGTCGGTCGCTGCTGCGCGGCCGCTCGTGGGAAACCGACGTCGCTTCGATGTGCGCCAACGCGCTCAGCCTGGCGCTCTCGCCGTTCCGACTCGGCCTTGTCCACCTACGACGCTACGCTGACCAAGGTCGGCGGCCACTTGGTCAACATATCGAGCTGGTACGGCAACGAGCGGGGCTTCTCGAACCGCATGCTGGACACCGCCGTGGCACGGATGCAAGCCAGGTGATGTAACGATTGCTTTGCACAGGGCGGCAGGGCGGATTCACGTGATCCGGCCTGCCGCCCTTTGTTATGCACTGAAACGAAAACGTTTGCGTCTAAGCAAATTTCGCAGAGGGGCTGCTGGAATTCGCTTTGAAAATCGTTCGGCAATCCGTACACTGAACAATTACTACATTTGTGACGCAGCCGGCGTATCCCGCTGCGTCGGGGCCGTTGCCTCGGCAACGTCTGCCTTTTCACTTTCTGTCTGAGCCAAGGCGTCCCATGGTCAACGTCGATACCAAGCTGTTGGTGATTTTTGTAGAGTTGCTCAGCAAGCGGAACGCCACCTATGTGGCAGAAAAGATGCATATGACGGCGCCTGCGGTATCGCATTCGCTGGGCCGCCTGCGTGAAATCTTCGACGATCCCCTGTTCATCCGCGTTCCGCATGGCCTGACGCCGACGCCCAAGGCGCTCGAGCTCGGTCCCAAGGTACGCGAGATGCTCGACCTGTGGGCGGCGATCAACGAGGGCGATATCGCCACGTTCGATCCCGTGGAAGCGACCGGCACCTTCAACATCAGCTTCGCCGGCACGCTGGGCGATGCCCTGTTCGACCGTTTCCTGCTGCGCGTCAAGCACTTGGCGCCGGGTCTGCAGGTGCGCCTGACCGAGTCCTCCTCGTGGGAAGCCGATGTGGCGGCGATGCGTTCCAACGAGCTGGACCTGGCGTTTTCCCCGTTTCCGACGCGGCATCCGGAAATCGTGGAGGAGGTCGTCACCTCCTTCAACATGTGGGTCTGCGCGCGCAAGGACCATCCCGTCCTGAAGGATCGCTGCTCGCTCGATCAGTACCTCGAGTGCGAGCACATCTTCATCGCACAGGGCAACCCCGGCACCCGCGCGGCGCCGTCGCTGATTCCGCTCGACTACGCGCTGCAGCAGCGCGGCCTGAAGCGCTACTCCACCATGACCGTGCACGCATGGCGCACCCAGGCCGAGGTGGCGGCGCAGACGGACATGATCTTCACGGTCAACTCGCTGATGAAGGACTTGGTGTGCGAGGCCTACGACCTCAACGCCTTCCCGCTGCCGTCGGAACTGGAAACCGTGCTGGGCCTGAACATGCTGTGGCACCGCAGCCGCAACACGCACCCGATGCTGGTATGGGCGCGCAACCTGTTCAAGCAGGTGGTGGCCGAATACACCGGCAAGGCTTCCATCGCGCCGATGCACCCGCCCATGCTGACCGACGATTCCGGCAAGGCCGGCAAGACCGGTAAGGGCGATGCTGAAAAGGAGGATGAGTCGCGGCTGTCCGCCTGACGTCCGCCGCATCGCGCTCCAACAAAAACGGCCGCAGTGAATGCGGCCGTTTTTTCGATAAGGCTGTCGCGTCAGCGCTTGGGCCGGTGCGGGCAGGGGTCCTTTGTGCAATTGCCGTACAGCGACAAGGCATGCTCCTGCAGCGCGAATCCGCGGGCACGGGCGATGCTCTGCTGGCGCTGCTCGATCTCGCCGTCGAAGAATTCCTCAACGCGGCCGCAGTCGAGGCATACCAGGTGATCGTGGTGCTTGCCTTCGTTGAGTTCGTAGATGGCCTTGCCGGACTCGAAATTGTTGCGCGACAGCAGGCCGGCCTGCTCGAACTGAGTCAGCACGCGGTAGACCGTCGCCAGACCAATGTCAATGTGCTCGGCGAGCAGGATGCGGTACACGTCTTCGGCGCTCATGTGACGCTCTTCGCTGGTCTGGAAGATTTCGAGAATCTTCAACCGCGGCACCGTGGCTTTCAGACCGATGTTCTTGAGGTCTGCAGGACTCGGCATGCGCCTGGCTCCCTAGAGTACAATGTTCAGATATTTCAATCATAAGGGTTTTGGCGGCAAAAGTCCCATCGACGGGCGCGCCTGACGCGCAAGTGTCGCCCACCCGCTCCCGTACCGGGTTGCCCGGGACCGTTTGAAGGCCGATCGCTCATGACCGTTTTTTCTGCGCGCAGTCCTGTCTGTTCTGCCGCCGCCGCTGCCCGTCGCACCAGTCTCCTGCTGGGCGCGGTGCTCGCCGCGTCGGCTCTGCTGGCCGGGTGCTCGACCTACGACAACTCCACGCGCAAGATCGCCAATGCCATCACGCCGTATCGCATTGATATCGTGCAGGGCAACTTCGTCTCGCGAGAGCAGGCGTCGCAGCTCAAGGAATGCATGACGCGCGACCAGGTGCGCTACGTGCTCGGTTCGCCGCTCCTGACCGACATGTTCCACGGCAACCGCTGGGATTACGTCTTCTCGTTCAAGCGCGGCAACGCCAACGTGGTGCAGGAGCGCAAGCTGACGGTCTGGTTCGAGGATGATCGCCTCGCCAAGTGGGCGGGTGCCGATGACCTTCCGTCCGAGGTCGAGCTGATTGCCGAGATCGACGGCATCAAGCGGCCGAAGAAGGATGCGGCGGAAGCAGCTGCTGCTGCGGGTGCTGCGCCGGCGACACGTGCTCCGTCGATTCCGTCCGCCGAGATGAGCGACCGCGTGCAGTCGAGCACGGGTTCCAAGAACGCCGTGGATGTCACGCTGCCCGAGCGTCGTACTGGCGGTGGCGGCACCGACACCAGCGTGCCGCCGCCGGCGACGACCTCGCCCTGAGCCAGCGCGGCCTGCGGGCAGCATGAACGCAAGCGAGCGGCGGACCGGTTCCGCCGCTCGTCCGTTGTACAGACCGTTTTTCCCTTTCTCGTTCCGATCCACATGAAAATCGCGATTGCAGGGGCCTCGGGCCGCATGGGCCAGATGCTGATCGACACCGTTCTGCGCACGCCCGGCGTGACGCTGGCCGCCGCGCTGGACCGCGCCGGCAGCGACGCCGTGGGCCAGGATGCCGGCGCCAAGCTGGGCAAGGCCACGGGTGTGATCATCACCGACGACGTGCGCACCGGGCTGTCCCAGGCCGACGTGCTGATCGACTTCACCCGCCCGGAGGCGACGCTGGCGCACCTGGATGTCGCGCGGGAGCTGGGCGTCGGCGTCGTCATCGGTACCACCGGCTTCACCGCCGAGCAGAAAGCGAGCTTCAAGGGCTATGGCGCCGCGATCGGCGTGGTGTGGGCGCCGAACATGAGTGTGGGCGTGAACGCCACCTTCAAGCTGATCGAAGTGGCCGCCAAGATTCTGGCGCAGGGCTATGACGTCGAGATCATCGAGGCCCACCACAAGCACAAGATCGACGCGCCGTCCGGCACCGCGCTGAAGATGGGCGAGATCGTGGCCGAGGCGCAGGGCACGACGCTGGCCGAGCGCGCGGTCTACGCGCGCGAGGGCGAGACCGGCCCGCGCGTGAACGGCACCATCGGCTTTGCCACCGTGCGCGGCGGCGATATCGTCGGCGACCACACCGTGCTGTTCGTCGGCGAGGGCGAGCGCATCGAGATCACGCACAGCTCCAATTCCCGCCAGTCGTACGCCGAGGGCTCGGTGCGCGCCGCATGCTTCCTGGCGGGCAAGACAGGGCTGTTCGACATGAACGACGTGCTCGGTCTATAAGCCGGGCGAAGGCGCCGGCCGGTCTGTCCGGCGCCTGTCCGCGCAGTGCGCCGTGCCCTGGTCCGTGGGCATGGCGACGGTATAATCGGGCCTTTTCCGTCATCGTCATTCAATCCCGGCTGCGCGCGCTGGCGTCGCGGTCGCCATCGCCCCGGGGTCTCCGGCGCGCCAGGTCATCATGCAAGACAAATATTCCCCGTCCGAGGTCGAACAGCAGGCGCAGCAACACTGGCAGGCACAGGATGCCTACCGCGTGACCGAACACGCGCGCGCCGCCGACGGCTCGGACAAGCCCAAGTTCTACGCCTGTTCGATGCTGCCATACCCGTCGGGCAAGCTGCACATGGGCCACGTGCGCAACTACACCATCAACGACGTGATGACGCGTCAGCTGCGCATGAAGGGGTACAACGTGCTGATGCCGATGGGCTGGGACGCCTTCGGCATGCCGGCCGAGAACGCCGCGCTGAACAACGGCGTGGCGCCGGCCGCCTGGACCTACGACAACATCGCTTACATGAAGAAGCAGATGCAGTCGATGGGCCTGGCGATCGACTGGTCGCGCGAGGTGGCAACCTGCAATCCCGACTACTACAAGTGGAACCAGTGGCTGTTCCTGAAGATGCTCGAGAAGGGCATCGCCTACCGCAAGACCGGCACCGTCAACTGGGATCCGGTCGACCAGACCGTGCTTGCCAACGAGCAGGTGATCGACGGGCGCGGCTGGCGCTCCGGCGCGGTGGTGGAAAAGCGCGAGATTCCGATGTACTACCTGCGTATCACCGACTATGCGCAGGAGCTGCTGTCCGACCTGGACCCGCTGGGCTGGCCCGAGCGCGTCAAGCTCATGCAGCAGAACTGGATCGGCAAGAGCGAGGGCGTGCGCTTCGCCTTCCCGCGCAGCATCCCCGGCGATGACGGCAAGGTGATCGGCGAGGGCAAGCTGTATGTCTTCACCACGCGCGCCGACACCATCATGGGCGTGACCTTCTGCGCCGTCGCCGCCGAGCACCCGATCGCCACGCACGCCGCGCAGGGCAACCCCGCGCTTGCCGCCTTCATCGACGAGTGCAAGCACGGCAGCGTGATGGAAGCCGACATGGCGACCATGGAAAAGAAGGGCATGCCGACCGGCCTGACCGTCACGCACCCGCTCACCGGCGAAGCCGTGCCCGTGTGGGTCGGCAACTATGTGCTGATGAGCTACGGCGATGGCGCCGTGATGGGCGTGCCCGCGCATGACGAGCGCGATTTCGCCTTCGCCAACAAGTACGGCTTGGCCGTCAAGCAGGTCATCGACGTGAAGGGCCAGCCGTTCGGTACCGAAGCCTGGCAGGAGTGGTATGCCGACAAGGAGCACGGCGTGCTGGTCCACAGCGGCAAGTACGACGGCCTGAACTACCAGCAGGCCGTGGATGCCGTCGCCGCTGACCTGGCCGCCCAGGGCCTGGGCGAGAAGAAGACCACCTGGCGCCTGCGCGACTGGGGCATCTCGCGTCAGCGGTACTGGGGCACGCCGATCCCGCTGATCCATTGCGACAGCTGCGGCGTGGTGCCGGTGCCGGAACAGGACCTGCCGGTGCGCCTGCCCGAAGACCTGGTGCCGGACGGCAGCGGCAACCCGCTCGCCAAGGATCCGTGCTTCCTGGAATGCACGTGCCCGTCGTGCGGCAAGCCCGCGCACCGCGAGACCGACACGATGGATACCTTCATCGATTCGTGCTGGTACTACATGCGCTATACGTGCCCGGACGCCGCCACCATGGTCGACGGCCGCAACGATTACTGGATGCCGATGGACCAGTACATCGGCGGTATCGAGCACGCGATCCTGCACCTGCTGTATGCGCGCTTCTGGACCAAGGTCATGCGTGACCTGGGACTGGTGAAGTTCGACGAGCCGTTCACCAAACTGCTGACGCAGGGCATGGTGCTCAACGAGACGTACTACCGCGAAGACGCAGCCGGCAAGAAGCAGTGGATCAACCCGGTCGACGTGGACGTGCAGACCGACGACCGCGGCCGCCCGATCGGCGCGACGCTCAAGGCCGACGGCCAGCCGGTGGTGATCGGCGGCGTCGAGAAGATGTCGAAATCGAAGAACAACGGCATCGATCCGCAGGCCCTGATCGATCAGTACGGTGCCGACACCGCGCGCCTGTTCACGATGTTCGCCGCGCCGCCCGAGCAGCAGCTGGAGTGGAGCGATGCCGGTGTGGAAGGCGCTTCGCGCTTCCTGCGCCGGGTGTGGAATTTCGGCGTGGCGCATGCGGAGCCCATCCGCGCCGGTCACGGCAACGGCGTGGTCAACGGCGCAACGGATGCCGATCGCGCGTTGCGCCGCGAGCTGCATACCGTGCTCAAACAGGCCAACTACGATTACGAGCGCCTGCAGTACAACACCGTCGTCTCGGCGGCGATGAAGATGCTCAATGCGCTGGAAGGCGCCAAGGACGCCGGTGCGGACGCGCGCCGTGAAGGTTTCGGCATCCTGCTGCGCGTGCTGTATCCGGTGGTGCCGCACATCACGCATGTGCTGTGGCAAGAACTCGGCTACGCGGGTGCCTGCGGCGGCCTGCTCGACGCGTCCTGGCCGCAGGTCGACGAGGGCGCCCTGGTGCAGAGCGAGATCGAGCTCGTGTTGCAGGTCAACGGCAAGGTGCGCGGCAGCATCGTGGTGCCGGCCGACGCCGACCGCGCCGCCATCGAGGCGATCGCGGCCAAGGATGAGGCTGTGCATCGCTTTGCCGAGGGCAAGCCGCCCAAGAAGATCATCGTGGTGCCGGGTCGCCTGGTCAACGTGGTGGCCTGACACCGCCCATCCGCATCGAACGCAAGGAACGCATGGTTATGCCGTCTCGTCGCCGCTTCGTTCTCGCCCTGGCCGCCGCGCTGCCGGCGGCGGGCCTGCTGTCCGCTTGCGGCTTCCACCTGCGCGGCAACAACGATTTCGCCTTCAAGCGCCTGTACATCAGCCTGCCGCAGAACTCGCAGATGCGCGCGCAGCTGCGCCGGCTGATCGACAACGGCTCGGACACGGTGGTCGTCGCCGACAAGAAGGATGCCGATGCCTTCCTGGACGTGCTCGGCGAGAACCGCGTCAAGACGATCTCGTCGCTGACGCCGCAAGGCGTGGTGCGCGAGTACCGCATCACCTACCGCTTCAGCTTCCAGCTGCGCGACGCGCACGACAATCTGCTGATCCCGCCATCGGAGATCGCCCTGTTCCGCGACCTGTCGTACAACGAGACGCAGGTGCTGGCGAAGGACTATGAAGAAGCGGCGCTCTATCGCGACATGCAGGGCGACGTCGTCAACCAGCTGGTGCGACGGCTCGCCTCCGTCAAGCTGCCGTCATAAGCCCATCGGAACGGGGCGATCGTCATGCAACTGCGGCTCGATGCGCTGGAAGGCCACCTGAAGCAGGCCGGGTCCAAGGGCCTGGCGCCGCTGTACGTGGTGCACGGCGACGAGCACCTGCTCGTGCTGGAAGCTGTCGATGCGCTGCGCCAGGCGGCGCGCGCGCAGGGCTTCTCCGAGCGCGAGGTGATGACGGTCGAGCGCGGCTTTTCGTGGTCGCGCGTGACGGAGGCGCAGCAGTCGATGTCGCTGTTCGGCGACCGCAAGATCGTCGAGCTGCGCATCCCTTCCGGCAAGCCGGGCAAGGACGGCGGCGAGGCGCTGCGCGCGCTGGCGGCGGGCACGCCGTCGGGGCCGGCCGCCGACACCATCACGCTGGTCACGCTGCCGCGGCTGGACTTTGCCACGGCCAAGTCGGCGTGGTTCGCGGCGCTGGAGGGGGCGGGCGTGTCGATCAAGGTCGATTCGGTGGACCGCGCCAAGCTGCCCGGCTGGATCGGCGAGCGTCTGGCCCGCCAGCAGCAGCGCGTGGAAGCGGGCGAGCCCGGCCGCCGCGCGCTGCAGTTCATCGCCGACCGCGTGGAAGGCAACCTGCTGGCCGCGCACCAGGAGATTCAGAAGCTCGGCCTGCTGCATCCGCCCGGCGTGCTGTCCTTCGATGCGGTGCACGATGCGGTGCTCAACGTGGCGCGCTACGACGTCTTCAAGTTGTCCGAGGCGATGCTGGCGGGCGATGTGCCGCGCTTGGTGCGCATGCTCGAAGGCCTGCGCGGCGAGGGCGAAGCCACCGTGCTGGTGCTGTGGACGCTGACTGAGGAAATTCGCGTATTATCGAAAATCGCCTTGGGCGCGGCCCAGGGCAAGCCGATGGCCTCAATGCTGCGCGAGCTGCGGGTCTGGGGCCCGCGCGAGCGGCTGGTGCCGCAGGCGGTGCAGCGGCTGTCGCAGCCTGACCTGGAGGCGGCGCTGCATATGGCGGCCAGGCTGGACCGGCAGGTCAAGGGCCTGCGCGAGCCGTCGCTGCCTGCCGAGCCATGGGACGGCCTGCTGCAGCTGGCTATGCGCATCGCGCGGCCGCACAGCCTGCCGGTTCCCGTGTAGCCACCCCCATCACCGGCCGCGAGGCCCCGATTTGTCCTCACCTTGAATTACCGGCGCTCCGCCGGTTGCTATCATCATGAAGCAGTTCGACGTCAACGAATACATGGCGCTGGTCGGCCGTCAGGCACGTACCGCCTCGCGCGGCATGGCCCGTGCCGGCACCGCGCAGAAGAACCGTGCGCTGCTGCACATCGCCGCGGCCATCCGCCGCGATGCGGCGCGCCTGAAGGACGTCAACGCGTGCGACGTCGAGCGTGCCCGCGCCAACGGCCAGGATGCCGCTTTCGTCGATCGCCTGACGCTGACCGACCGCGCCATCGAGACCATGGCGGCCGGCCTGGAGCAGATCGCCGCGCTGCCGGACCCGATCGGCGAGATCAGCAACGTCAAGTTCCGTCCGACCGGCATCCAGGTCGGCCAGATGCGCGTGCCGCTGGGCGTGATCGGCATCATCTACGAATCGCGCCCGAACGTGACGGTCGATGCGGCGGCGCTGTGCATCAAGTCGGGCAACGCGACCATCCTGCGCGGCGGTTCGGAGGCGATCGAATCCAACGGCGTACTGGCGGCGCTGATCGAAGAAGGGCTGGCGGATGCCGGCCTGCCGGCCAACGCGGTGCAAGTGGTGGCCACCACCGATCGCGCGGCGGTCGGCAGGCTGATCACCATGACGGAATACGTCGATGTGATCGTGCCGCGCGGCGGCAAGAGCCTGATCGCACGGCTGATGGAAGAAGCGCGCGTGCCGATGATCAAGCATCTCGATGGCATCTGCCACGTCTATATCGATGTGGACGCCGACATCGACAAGGCCGTGCGCATCTGCGACAACGCCAAGACACAGCGCTACGCGCCCTGCAACACGATGGAAACGCTGCTGGTGGCACGCGATGTCGCCGCGCGCGTGCTGCCGCCGCTGGTCAGGATCTACCAGGACAAGGGCGTCGAGCTGCGGGTCTGCCCGGACACGCGCGCCACGCTCGAGGCCGCCGGCTTCGGCGGGCTCAAGGACGCCACCGAGGCCGACTGGCATACCGAATACCTGGCGCCGATCCTGTCGGTCCGCACCGTCGACGGCGTGGACGCCGCCATCGAGCACATCAACACCTACGGCTCGGCGCATACCGATTCGATCGTCACCGAGAACTACTCGACCGGCATGCGCTTCCTGCGCGAAGTCGATTCGGCCAGCGTGATGATCAACGCCTCCACGCGCTTTGCCGACGGCTTCGAGTACGGCCTGGGCGCGGAGATCGGCATCTCCAACGACAAGCTGCACGCACGCGGGCCGGTCGGGCTGGAGGGGCTGACCTCGCTCAAGTACGTGGTGTTCGGTCACGGCGAGATCCGCACCTGATACCGGTGCGCGGGCAGCGTGCGCCGTGTCCACAACGCTCTCTCACAAGGAACGCCGCATGCTCTGGGTCAAGGCCTTTCACATCGTCTTCGTCGCGTCGTGGTTTGCCGGCTTGTTCTATCTGCCGCGCATCTTCGTCAACCTGGCGATGGAAACCCAGCCCGCGGCCATCGCGCGCCTGCTGGTGATGGCGCGCAAGCTGTTCCGCTTCACGACCCTGCTGGCGATCGTCGCGATCCTGTTGGGGCTGTGGCTGTTCCTCGGCTATCGCATTGGCCTGACGCCGCCCAATGGCTGGATGCATGCCAAGCTGGTGCTGGTGCTGGTGGCCATCGGTTACCACCACGGCTGCGGCGTGCTGTTGCGCAAGTTCGAGGCGGGCGCCAACAAGCGCTCGCACACCTTCTACCGCTGGTTCAACGAACTGCCGGTCTTGCTGTTGCTGGTGATCACGATCCTGGTCGTGGTCAAACCGTTCTGAGTTTGTCCGATGCCGATCGCTTATTTTGCGCCGTGCCCCCGAGGGCTGGAACAGGCGCTGGCCGATGAACTGGCCGAAATCGCCATCCGCCCCGAGGTGGACGAGCTGGCCGCGTTCGAGGTCGGCCGCACCGTGCCGGGCGGCGTGCACTTCTTCGGCACGCAGGGCGCGGCCTACGCCGTCAACCTGCATAGCCGCATCGCCAGCCGGGTGCTGATGCGCCTTGGCGCGCGCGGCTACCGCTCGGAAGAGGACATCTACAGCCTTGCCACCGCGCAGCGCTGGGAAGACTACTTCTCGCCCGACGAGACCCTCCGTGTGGACGTGACGGCGCACAAGTCGCCGCTGCAGAGCCTCAAGTTCGTCGGCCTGCGTGTGAAGGATGGTATTTGCGACCGTTTCCGCGAGCGCACCGGTGCGCGTCCCAGCGTGGACACTGTCTCGCCCGACGTGCGCATCTACGCCTACCTGACCGAGACCGACTGCACACTCTATCTCGACACCACCGGCGAGCCGCTGTTCAAGCGCGGCTGGCGCCAGGAGAAGGGCGAGGCGCCGCTCAAGGAGAACCTTGCCGCCGGCATTCTGCGCCTGACCGGCTGGACGGGCGTCCAGGGCCAGCCGTTCTACGACCCGATGTGCGGCAGCGGCACCTTCCTGGTGGAGGCCGCGCAGCGCGCGCTGGGCGTTGCGCCGGGCGGGCAGCGCGCCTTCGCGTGCGAATGGATGCGCGACCATGATGCCAAGCGTTTCAAGCGCCTGCGGGAAGCCGCGGCCGACGCCGCCAGCGCTGCCATGCGTCATCGCCCGCCGCTGATCGCGGGGGCCGACATCTCTACCGACATGCTGGCCTACGCCGCCGCTAACTGGCACCGTGCCGGGCTGCCCGGCGAGCCTGTGCTCAAGCAGGTCGATGTGCGTTTCGGCAAGCCGCCGTTCGAGGGGCCGGGCGTGCTGCTGATGAATCCGCCGTACGGTGAACGGATCACCGTGCGCGGCGCGCATGGGTCGCGCCGCCGTCGTCCGGATGGCGAGGGGGAGGATGGGGATGATGGCACCGTCTTCGAGCGGGCCAGCCGCGCGATGGGGGCGGGGCGTGATGACCCGCGCCGCCCGTCGCGCGAACTGCGCCAGCCGGAGCCCGTACCGGTCATCGATCCGCGTGAGGAAGCCGCGGCCAACGAGTTCGCCCAGGCTTTCGCCGGCACGCTCAAGCGCGAGTTTGCCGGCTGGCAGGCGTTCGTCTTCACGGGCGACCTGTCGATGCCGCGCCGGATGCGGCTCAAGGAGTCGCAGCGTACGCCACTCTACAACGGCAACATCGAATGCCGCCTGTTCCGGTTCGAGATGGTCAAGGGTGGCATGCGCGACCGTCCGGCGCGCGAGTCCGCCCCGTCGCCCGAGAGCGGCAGCGCCGACGCATCCTGAGCGCCGGCGCTGCGGGATGGCCGGTCAGGCGGCCTGCTGGAGCTCCTGGAAGTGCTCCATCCAGGCGGCGAGCTGGGCGGGAGTGAGCTGGGTCTGGTTGTCGACCAGGCGCAGCTTGACGGTGGCGCCATCGCGCTCGGCGGTAACCGACCAGCCCTTGCCGTCCAGCCAGAGCAGGAAGGCCAGCCATTCGGCATGTGCCGTCGAGACGCGGCGTGTCGACGATGCCTCCAGGAATTCCGTCAGCGCCGTGATATCCACGACCGCCGCCGCGTTCCCGTCGGCCGGCGAGACCTTGCCGTGCAGCACCTCCGCCAGGACTTCCAGCGCCTGCTCGGGCGGCTTGCCGTCGAAGCGCGTCGACAGGTCCTGGTGCGCTTGCTGGACGGTGTGGCTGAACTCGCCGGTGCGCAGGCTTTCCTCGCCGACCAGTTCGGTGTAGTCCTTCAGCGCCCAATCGGGCTCCTCCAGCGTATGCAGGCCGACCGCTGCTGCGGCGTGCAGGTAGTCGTTGACCGCACTGAATGACGACAGGCCCGACACCGCCAGGTACAGCGTCTGCAGCGCGCCGATGCGCTGGGTCAGCATCTGGCTCTGTCGCACCGTCATCTTCTCGCGCAGCAGGGCGTCGCGCTCGCGGCGCAGATCGGCGAACTCGAGCGCCTGCTTGAGTTCGACCCGCAGGGCGGTGATGTCCCACGGCTTCTTGATGTAGCGGTGGATCTGCCCCTGGTTGACCGCTTCCACCGTGTCTTCGATTTCCGAGTAGGCGGTGGTCAGGATGCGCACCATGTGCGGATAGCGCTCGCGTGCGTAGCGCAGCATCTCGTTGCCGAGTTCGCCGGGCATGCGCTGATCAGACACCAGCACGCCCAGCGTGGCGGCGTGCTGGTCGAGCATGCGCTTGCCTTCTTCGACCGAGGTGGCGGTGACGACCGGCGCCAGTGAACCGATGGCACGGCCGAAATAGGTCAGCGCCAATGTCTCGTCGTCCACATACAGGATCTTGGGCTCATTGCCCCCGGGATTGGTCATCCATCACTCCTCTTAGCAAAAACGCGGATCTGGTACGGCGTGGTTATTGGTGTCAATTTGTTCACGGGAACGTCAGGGTCACGCGCGTGCCTGCGCTCGGCGCGGAATCGATGGCGATCCCGCCCCCGAACGATTGCATGATCCGCGTACAGAAAATCATGCCCATGCCGTTGCCGCCTTCTTCGGCGCGCGTGGTCACGGGGTCGATGGTCAGCCGCGCCAGGATGTCGGGTGCGATGCCGGGGCCATTGTCCACGATGCGGATCGTATGGCCCACACCGGGCGTGCCACTGGCCGCTGCCGCGCCTCCGGCGACGATCTCCAGCCGCGGCGCCTCGGTTTGCCGCAGTGCCTGCAGCGCGTTGCTGGTCAGCGATGACAGCACCAGCATCACGCAGTTGGGCAGCGTCAGGATCGGGAAGTCCCGCTCGATCCGGTAGGACACCCATTCGCGCTGCGCCGTGGTGAACGGATAGGTGTCGAGCAGCGAACGGATGAGGCCGGCTGCGCTGCTGGGCCCCGATGCGGCTTCCGATTTGCCGTGCGCGTGCCGCACCGAATTCAGGAAGGTCGACAGCACCGACAGGCAGTAGCGCGCGTTGTCCTGCACGCGGTCGGCGGCACGGCCGATGCCGGGCATCGTCTCCGGGGCCGGCTCGGTCTGGTCGACACGCATGCGGATGCCGCGCGCGAAGTTGGCGATGGCGGCCAGCGGTGTGTTCAGTTCGTGGGCGAGAAATGCCAGCGTCTCGTCGATGGCCATCAAGCGCTGCGTGCGCAGCAGGCGGTCCTGGCGCAGTTCCAGCGCCTCCTGCAGTGAGCGCCGCACGTCCTCCGGCTGGTAGGGCTTCTCCAGGATATTGAAGACGCGCCCGGTGTTGACGGCCTGGATCAGCAGGTCCTTGTCGGCGTACGCGGTGACGAGGATGGCGGCGATGTCGCTGTATTCCGCATCGATGAAGCGCAGCAGCTCGGTGCCGTCGCCGCCGGGCATGCGGAAGTCGGTCAGCACCACGCCGATGCGCTCGTGCGCGTCGCGCAGCACCGCCTTGGCTTCTGCCACGCTGCTGGCCGTCAGCACGTGATAGCTGGCCGAGACCATGCGCGTGAACCACTTGCAGGCCTGCTGCTCGTCGTCCACATAGAGGATGGTCGGACCGGTGTCGGGCTTGGCGTCCATGCTCGCTCCTACTCCGTGCGCGGCAGATCGAAGGTGAAGCGTGCCCATTCGCCTTCCTGGCTGGACACCGAGAGCGTCCCACCGTGGTGCTGGATCACGCTGTAGCTGATCGACAGGCCCAGCCCCAGGCCCTTGCCGACTTCGCGCGTGGTGAAGAATGGCTCGAACACGCGTGACAGATTCTTCTCCGCAATGCCGGGCCCGTTGTCCATGACGACCACGAACAGCCGGCCGTTGCGCCACTCCGCCGAGATGTCGATGCGCGGGTTTTCGCGCTGCACCTTGTGCATCGCCAGCGCGGCATTGGACAGCAGGTTGATCAGCACGCCAATGATGGCGGCCTCGTCACCGCGCACCAGCGTGTCGGGCGGCAGTTGGCGATTCACTTCCATGCCGCGCAGTTCGTGGCTGGTCAGGCGGATGGCCGAATCGATGGCCTTTTCCACCAGGAAGGGCGTGTCGGCCTCACCTTTCTCGGGGCTGCGATAGGCGAACGTCTTGAGGTCGGACACGATGTGCTGGACGCGCTGCATGCCTTCCTTGGCGTCGGTCAGGCATTCGAGCAGCATCGGGCTGGCCTTGGCGGTGGTGTCTTCCTGTGCCACCGCGATCGCCATCAGGCAGAAGTTGACGGGGTTGTTGATCTCGTGCAGCAGGCCGGCCGACAGGGTGCCGATGGCGACCATCTTCTCCTGCTGCAGCAGTTGCCCCTTGATTTCGGTGAGGCTGTGGTTGATGGCTTCCAACTGCTCGTTCTTTTCGGCCAGTTCTTCTTTCAGCTGGAAGAGCTGGAATCGGCCCAGTTCATTGAAGTAGGTATAGACAGCGCTGGCCACGACCGAGAACAGAATGAACAGCGAGTGCACGATGAACGTGCCGCGTGACTGGATGCCTCCGACGTGCATGACGCAGGCAATGACCCAGATGATGTACGTAAAGGCACCGAACAGTACGGTCTGGATAAAGCCCAGTGGCAAGACGATGCCGACCGCGAAGATCGCCGGGTTCAGGCCCGCGTAATACAGCGACTCGGCGCCGTCTGTCTGCTGGATCATCCAGACAATCATGATCTGTGGCAGCGCGAGCCATAGCAGCGTCAATCCCTGCACATGCGCACGGCCCCACAATGCAGCCAGGCACACCATCGTGGCCAACATCAGTGCCGAGACGATGATCCGCACGGCACTGAACATTGCCAGATGCTGCGGATAGAGGCCGTAGTCGAGCCCGATGCCGAGCAGCACGAGGGCCGCGCCAGTGATGACGCCGCCGCGGCTTGATGCGAGCCGGAAATCGGAAACCTCTTGCCGATAGTTCTGGTGGTTGGCGACGGTCATGGTCGTCCCTTAGACATGGTCACCCCACCCTGGCCTGGGCGAACACGTTGACACCCGTGTCGTCGGTGAACAGGCGGACGTTCCTGGAACCCGCAGGCAGCAGGCTCTCCATGCGTGCTTCGTCGCGGTAGACCAGATACCACTCCAGCAGGTGCTCCATGCTCAGCTTCTCTGGGTTGCTGACGTGGACGTTGGTGACGAGTAGGGTGCCGCCCCTGCGCATGCGTGCTGCAAAGTGCGCCAGCAGCCGGCTGCAGACCTTGTCCGACAGGTAATCGAACAGGCCGGCGCAGTACACTGCATCGAACTCGCCCATCTCGGGGGAGTCCGGCTCGACTCGTCGCTTCAGCAACTGGTGAACGGATTCGTGCACGAACTCGATGTCCACGTTTTTGTTGGTTGCGTGTCGCACGTTGTCCATTTGCTGGCGTGCGTAGTCCAGCGTCTCTTCGCTGAAGTCCACGAGCTGAAATGCGAGTTGTTGCGGCTCCGGGTGCTGGCGGATGAAGCGCTGGATTTCCACGGCCGGGCCGCAACCCACATTCAATACCTTGAATTGGCGCCCGGCAGCCAGGGCTTGCGTGGCGAGATCGTTGAGGTATTGGACGACGATCTCGATGCGATTGCGGTGCGCACGCGCCACGGCAGCGTTCAGGAAGATGGCATTGACGATCTGGAAGTACGTGCTCGGCCCTTCGCGCGGGTCGGAGATGATCTGGTTGACCATCTCGTAGTCGCCAGCATAGCCGAGCGGCTTAGTAAAGGTGCGGTAGACGAAGGGCGCGCGCAGCAGCAACGGATGTAGGGCACTCTGTGCGAATGACCGGTGCGCGGGTGCCAGTTCGGGCTCAACGTCAGCTGCTTTTGAGTCCAGCCAGTCCTGGAAGTATTTGACCTTGAGCATGATCGGCTCGGCCAGTTCCTGGAACACGTCCATGCGCAACCGGTTTGTGCCTTCCTTGGGCAACGAATTCGACAGGTCGATCTGCTCCACCCATCGAGAAACTTCGGCCAGGAAGGCACGCATTTCGTTGACGACGATCTGGTAGTTGTGCCGGATGCGGAACCGTTCCTCCCAGTCTTGGATGAACGCTCGGGCTTCATCGCCGACCAGCTTGGGGCTGTCCTGGACATCGGCCAGCCCGCGCCACTCTTCCGTCAGGGTGATCGACACCACGGCGGTCAGGCCGGTATTGACCAGGCTGACCACCACCGCCTTGCCGTGGTAGGCCTGGCGCGTTCCCATCTTGATGGCCAGGTCGGAAAGGACCTCGCTGACCTGCACGATGGAATACGGGTTGTAGACCTCCATCACCAGGGCGCGCCGCTGCAGCGTGATGATGGTGCCGCGAACCTGCTGACCCTGGGAGTTGCGGAAGCTGACTGCCGGATCGATTTGGTTAGGTGAGTACACGGTGCGAATCTGCCGGAGACTTCAGGAAAAACGTCTATCCAGCGGGAAGCTCACTCCACCACCGTGCATCCGGAACCGCACCGCAGTCCAGGTCTGGCGGCCTGCTGCCGGTCGGGCAGGGGATGCCGCTGCATCAGTCGTAAAAGCGTGTCCGGCGTCCGCCGGCCGCGCGCGGCGCGCGACGGCCTGGGCGTTTCTCACCCGAACCCGCTTCGAGATGATTGGAGGAGAAGTCCGGTCGGAGCCACGGCAGACGGCGTCTACCGCTACCGGACCAACAGCGTGGCTAAGGGAATCGCGCGACCACAAACAGACTGGAACGATGCACTCCCCTGATATCCATGGCGCACGCCCATTTCGCGCGTGCTCCGCTGTCGCAACCCAAATCGTCTCTCAAGGAGAATCCCGCATAGTAACAACCCCGGGGCACCGTATCTTGCCGATACCCTCGTTCGCCATGATGATGCCGCAGGCATGCCACACGGACATCATGGCCATCACTCGTCCCATGCTCTGACGTCATGGTCATCGGATGACGCAATCGATTGTACTTGCCGAACAGGGCCCACACAATGTGGAATGACGCACTGCCAAAGGAATGGGCGGGGCGCATCAGCGCGGTTTGCGGCCGGTCAGCGCATCCGGATCCTGCCGGTAGTTGGCGAGGAATTGGGTGTAGCTGTAGATCTGCGCCGGCAGCAGATGCGAGGGCATGTCGAACAGTGCGTAGTAGTACGGTTCGCGCCCGTGGCAGACCTCGGCAGGCAGGCAGTACTGTTCCCATTCGACGCAGGCGTGGGTGTACATGCCGTCGCCCGGCCAGAAGAACGGAACGATCTGTTTCTCGCGCAGGCCCTTGAGTAGCGCCTCGGGGGCATCGTAGGCCTCGGCGTCCTCCAGGTGCGTGAGCATGCTCGCGCCGGTCTCGATCACCATCAGGGTGGCGCGGCCGTCGGCGGTCAGCATCAGCACGCCGGCCGGGTGCGGGTACAGGTAATACTCGATGAAGCGATAGCGCGTGGCCAGCTCCCGTACCAGCTTGGTGACCGCCGGATCGGAGAGGAAACTGAACGAATGGCGCGACAGCAGTTCACGCAGCGTGCTGGACAGGTTGCTGAAGTAGCGCACCTGCAGCGCTTCGATCTCCGGGCTCAGGCGCTTGGCCATGGCCGGATGATCCTTCTTGATGTAGCGGTCGATCAGGCCGTCGTTGAAGCCCTGCACGGCGATGTTCTCGTCGGCCATGCCGGTCAGCAGGATCGTCATGCACGGCAGGTCCTTGAGCTTGGCGCAGAATTCCAGGCCGTTCATGCGCGGCATGCTGTAGTCCACCACGATCACGGAGGGCTGCAGGAAGCGGTTGACCTCGTGGATCTGGCGGTAGATGCGGTCGACGTCGAGCTGGATGGTGCGGCGCTCGGTGGAGAACGTCAGGTCGTCGTGGGTGACGCGCACCGGCAGGAGGCCGGGCATGCGCAGCGAGTGCCACTGGCGCAGCCATGCCAGTGCCTCTTCCGGATCGTTGAAGGCCAGCAGCGCGCGGGACGGGTCCATCTGGAACCCGAGGCTTTCGACAAAGGACTGGCTGTCGTCAACCACCACGGTGAGGGTTGGGTGGAAATAGACCGGCAGGGCGTTGTCCTGTTGCATACGTCGGAGGAAATCGGAGAAGGCGGGCGTGCAGCGCCAAGCCTGGCTGGCCGACGCTGCCCAATTGCACTAAGTTACTGCCTGCCGCCGCCGGGAGCAAGCGGATTGCGTCAGGTCCCGCACCGGGGTTGACGCCCGTCAGCGATGGACGATCGCGGGTTGGCGCTCAGTCCACCGCCTTGACCATGTCTTCCACCACCTTCTTGGCGTCGCCGAACACCATCATGGTCTTGTCCATATAGAAGAGCTCGTTGTCCAGCCCGGCGTACCCGGCGTTCATCGAGCGCTTGTTGACGATGATGGTCTTGGCCTTGTAGGCCTCCAGGATGGGCATGCCGGCAATGGGGGATTTCGGGTCGTTCTTGGCAGCCGGGTTGACCACGTCGTTGGCGCCCAGCACCAGCACCACGTCGGCCTGGCCGAACTCGCTGTTGATGTCCTCCATCTCGAACACCTGGTCGTACGGCACCTCGGCCTCGGCCAGCAGCACGTTCATGTGGCCGGGCATGCGGCCGGCGACCGGGTGGATGGCGTACTTGACCGTCACGCCCTTCTCGGCCAGCAGCTCGGTCAGCTCCTTGAGGGCGTGCTGCGCGCGCGCCACCGCCAGGCCGTAACCGGGGACGATGATGACGGTCTCGGCGTTGCCCAGCAGGAAGGCGGCGTCGTCCGGCGAGCCCGATTTGACGGCGCGCTGCTGCCCGGCGCCCGCTACGGCGGTGGTCGAGACCTCCGAGCCGAAGCCGCCCAGCAGCACGTTGAAGAACGACCGGTTCATCGCCCGGCACATGATGTACGACAGGATCGCGCCGGAAGAACCGACCAGCGAGCCGGCGATGATCAGCATCGGGTTGTTCAGCGAGAAGCCGATGCCCGCCGCCGTCCAGCCGGAGTAGGAGTTCAGCATCGACACCACCACCGGCATGTCGGCGCCGCCGATGGGGATGATGATCAGCACGCCCAGCGCAAAGGCGATGGCGGTCATGATGATGAACGGCAGCCAGCTCTGGGACATGAAGAACAGCAGGCCGAAGCCCAGCATGGCCAGCGCCAGCAGCAGATTCAGCATGTGCTGGCCGGCGAACTGCACCGGCGCGCCCTGGAACAGCCGGAACTTGTACTTGCCCGACAGCTTGCCGAAGGCGATCACCGAACCGGAGAAGGTGATCGCGCCGACGAAGGTGCCGATGAACAGCTCGACGCGGTTGCCCAGCGGCAGCACGTTGTCGCCCGCCAGCGTGATGCCGAAGGCCGCGGGCTCCGCCACGGCCGCCACGGCGATGCACACCGCCGCCAGGCCGATCAGCGAGTGCATGGCCGCCACCAGTTCGGGCATCTTGGTCATCTCGACCGTGCGCGCCACGTAGGCGCCGATGCCGCCGCCGACCACCAGCCCGGAGAAGATCAGGAGAAAGCCCGTGGACGTGCCGCTCTCGGTGCCGGCAAACATCTCGGCCTTGAGCTTGACGATGAGCGCGATGGTGGTGACCGCCGCGATCGCCATGCCGCTCATGCCGAATACATTGCCGCGCCGCGCCGTGCTCGGGTGCGACAGGCCCTTGAGCGCCTGGATGAAGCAGACCGACGCCAGCAGATACAGCAGGGTGACGAGGTTCATGCTCATTGCGTGGCCTCCCCGTTCTTGCCGGCCTTCGGCTCCTTCTTTTTGAACATCTCGAGCATGCGCTGCGTCACCAGGAAGCCACCGAACACATTGACCGCCGCCAGTGCCACCGCCACCACGCCCATGGTGCGGCCAAGGCCCGTCTGCGTCAGGCCCGCCGCCAGCATGGCACCGACGATGATGATGGCGGAGATGGCATTGGTCACGGCCATCAGCGGCGTATGGAGCGCCGGCGTGACTGTCCATACCACGTGGTAGCCGACGTAGATCGCCAGCACGAAGATGATCAGGTTGATCACCGTGTGATTGACCAGCTCCATGTTGCTCCTCCTGATGACGTCTTGCCCGGTGCGCGTGGCGGTGGCCGCAGTGTGCGGTGCGCCGCCGGCGGTCAGACTGCCTTGATTTCCTTGATCTGGTTGTTGTCGCCGAGCAGCACGATCTTGGGCTTGTCGCTGGCGACTTCTTCCTCGTTCATCGGCGCGTAGGTGCAGATGATCAGCTTGTCGCCCACGTGCGCGCGGCGCGCGGCGGCGCCGTTGAGCGAGATTTCGCCCGAGCCGCGCTGGCCCTTGATGATGTAGGTCGAGAAACGCTCGCCGTTGTTGACGTTGTAGAGCTCGATCCTTTCGTACTCGCGCATGTCGGCGGCGTCGAGCAGATCCTCGTCGATGCCGCACGAGCCTTCGTAGTCCAGGTCGGCCTGGGTGACCGTCGCGCGGTGCAGCTTGGCGCGAAGCATATTGCGTTGCATGAAGCTTTCCTTGAAACAGAAATGAAATCGCCACGCGTGGCAGGGCTTGCACCCGCCGCGGTCTCCTGGGTTATTTGGCGGTGCTCGTGGCGGCGGGAGCACGCGCCAGTTGGCCGGCCTGGCACAAAAGGCAGGCGGCCACGATGTCGTCTTCGCGGTTGATGGCGAGGCCGCCATCCTTGTCGATGATGAGCTTGAGGAAATCCAGTACGTTGCGGGCGTAGAGGGCGGAGGCATCCGCCGCCACCATCGCCGGCAGGTTGGTGTGGCCGACCAGCGTGATGCCATGCTTGACGACCACGCGGTCGGCTTCCGTCAGCGGGCAGTTGCCGCCCTGCGCGGCGGCCAGGTCGACCACCACCGAGCCCGGCTTCATCGCGCGCACGGTGTCTTCCGACAGCAGCGTCGGCGCCCGGCGGCCCGGGATCAGCGCGGTGGTGATGACGATGTCGGCCTGCCTGGCGCGCTCGTGCACCAGTTCGGTCTGGCGGCGCATCCAGTCGGGCGGCATTGGCCGGGCATAGCCGCCCGTGCCCTGGGCGATCTCGCGTTCCTCATCGGTCAGGAACGGCACGTCGAGGAATTTGGCGCCCAGCGATTCGATCTGCTCCTTCACGGCGGGCCGCACGTCGGAGGCCTCGATCACGGCGCCCAGCCGCTTGGCCGTGGCAATGGCCTGCAGGCCCGCCACGCCGGCGCCCAGCACCAGCACGCGCGCGGCCTTCACGGTGCCGGCCGCGGTCATCAGCATTGGCATGAAGCGCTGGTAGTGATTGGCGGCGACCATCACTGCCTTGTAGCCGGCGATGTTGGCCTGGGAGGAGAGCACATCCATGCTCTGCGCGCGCGTGGTGCGCGGCGCGGCTTCCAGCGCGAAGGCCGAGATGTCGGCGGCGGCCAGGCGCGCGGTGTTCTCGTCGTCGAACGGATCCAGCATGCCGACCAGCACAGCGCCCGGCCGCATCTGCGCGAGCTCGGTGGCATCCGGCGAGCGCACCTTGAGCACGATCTGCGCGCCGAGCGCCTCGGCGGCGGTGCCGATCCTGGCGCCGGCCGCCACATAGGCTTCATCGGGCTGGGCAGCCGCCACGCCGGCCCCCGACTGCACCGTCACCTGGTGGCCCTGGGCCACGTATTTCTTCACCGTCTCGGGGGGCGCGGCAACGCGCGTCTCGTCCGCCCGCGTTTCCTGCGGGATGCCGATGTGCATCGTGTTCTCCTCGTTGTGGTGTGCCGGCCCGCGCGGCAGGCTGGTCGGGGGCGTGGCCCGGTTGGGATCGACGTGCAGCTTACCCGAAGTTGTCGGCAGGCGGACGTTCACTGAGTGCCTCGTCCAAACAGCAGATCGACGGCTGCAGGTGCGGCGCAATGTCGCAGTTTCTCGCCTTTTATTGCAACAGAGTTGCAAGTTTACTAAGGTGAGCGCTTTCCGTCACTCGGTGGATGCTATGCAGCGTAGGCGGTATGCGGTCCGTCCGCACCTTGGATGGGGCCTGGTCGGGATGGCATTGTTCGGCGCGCCCGAGCTGGCCGCCGCAGACGAGGTCCCGACGTTGGCGCTGGATGAGGCGGTCGTCCGCGCGCAGGCGGGAGAACGTTTGCGGGCCCGGAGCGCGACCTCCGCCACGCTGACCGACACGCCGCTCAAGGACGTGCCCCAGTCCGTCGGCGTGGTCACGCGCGCGGCGCTGGACGACTTCGGCGCCACGCGGCTGGACACGGCGCTCGACTGGGTCAGCGGCATCAGCCGACAGAACAACCTGGGCGGCATCGCCGACAACTTCGCCATCCGCGGCTTTGCCGGCGACCTGAACACGGGCTCGGACTACCTCGTCAACGGCTTCTCGGCCAACCGCGCCAACAACGTGCCGGTGGACACCATCAACATCGCGCGCATCGACGTGCTGAAGGGGCCGTCGGCAGCGCTCTACGGGCGCAGCGATCCGGGCGGTATCGTCAACATCGTCACGCGCACGCCGCAGTTCAAGCCTTCGCGCGAGATCACGCTGGCGGCGGGCAGCCACGACCAGTACCGGCTGGCGACCGAGCTGACCGGACCGCTGTCCGAGCGCTTCGCCTACCGGCTGGGCGTGGCGGCGGAGACCAACCACGGCTTCCGGGACTTCTCCGCCAGCCGGCGTTATGTGATCGCGCCATCGTTCACGTGGCTGCCGACCGACGATACCGTTGTGACCTACGCCTTCGAGGCGGCGCAGCTCAAGGCGCCGTTCGACCGGGGCATCGTGGCGATCAACAAGCAGTTGGGCGCGCTGCCCAATTCGCGCTTCCTGGGCGAGCCGGGCGACGGCGATACCACGGTGCGCACGCAGCGCCACCAGTTGACCGTCGAACACCAGCTGGGCAGCGGCTGGAAAGTGGACGCCGGGCTGTCGTACCGCACCTCGCGCCTGTTCGGCAAGTCGTCCGATGCATCGCGGCTGCTCGACGATGGCCGCCCGCTGTGGCGGCAGGCGCGCGAGCGCGACTACCACGCCAACGACCTGGCCGGCCGCGTCGACCTGCAGGGCGATGTGACGACCGGTCCCGTCAAGCACACGCTGGTGGCCGGCGCCGACTTCTACAACTTCCGCTACGACCCGGTGCTGTACCGCGCCAACCCGAGTGCAGCGGCACCGTACGCGATCGACATTTTCGATCCCGTGTACGGCCAGCCGCGGCCCCCGCTGCGGCTGAGCAGCAGCACGCGCGAGTCCCAGCGCGGCTTCGGCGCCTTCGTGCAGGATCAGGTCACGCTGACGCCGCAATGGAAGCTGCTGGCCGGCGTGCGCATGGACCGCTTCCTGCAACACGCCGACAACCGCCTGACCGGCGTGCGCGTCGCGCAGCGGCAGACCGCCTACAGTCCGCGCCTGGGGCTGGTCTACCAGCCGACGCAGACCCTGTCGCTGTACGCCAATACCTCGCGCTCGTTCCGGCCCAACACCGGGGTGGGGGCGCAGGGCAACGCGTTCGCGCCGGAGCGCGGACGCGGCTACGAGGTGGGCGCCAAGCTGGAAACGCCCGACGGCCGGTTCGGCGGCACGCTGGCGCTGTATTCGATCGACAAGACCAACGTGCTGACCGGCGATCCGCGCGATCCGGCGTTCCAGCGCACCGCCGGCGCAGTGCGCAGCCGGGGCGTCGAGCTCGATGTGTCCGGGCAACTGACGCCGAACCTCAAGGTGCTGGGCACCTACGCTTACACCGACGCCCATGTGACCGCTGACTCCGTGCTGCCGTCGGGCGCGCCGCTGTCCAACATTCCGCGCCACAGCGCCAGCGTGCTGGGCCTGTATGAATTCGGCGCGGGATCGCTGGGGCGGGCGGGCGTGGGCGGCGGTGTGGTCTACGTCGGCGAGCGCGCCGGCAATAGCACCGACAACGGCTTCAAGCTGCCTGCCTATGCCACCGTCCGCCTGAACGGCTACGTGCAGCCGACCCGCGCGCTGCGCCTGTCGCTGACCATCGACAACCTGTTCGACAAGCGCTACTACGCCAGTTCGTACAACGAGCTGTGGGTCGCGCCCGGCGCCGAACGGCAGGTCACGCTGGCGGCCACCTACTACCTCTGCACAGGGGTTATGACGGTTTGTCAGAGGTGGGTACAGGGTAGGCTTTGGCCAATTTTTTGCGAGCCGTTTCAGTAGAGAACATCCAGTTGATGCGAGCGCCGC